>JAULVS010000076.1:0-15581 GCA_032110905.1 Chitinophagaceae bacterium
GATCCGCTGTTTCTACAGTGGATCTTTTCGTTTATATGTGACGCCTGTTTTGTAAAAGAAAAGTTATCCTTTTGAAACGCATTGCTTAGCAAACAGCTTTTTTTCAGTTTATCCTTGTTTTTTTGCACAAATTTTTTGGTATGGATCTCATTAAACTAAAAGAATATATCGCGCCGGCAAGAGAAGAAATCATCAACCACCCTTTGTATGGGCAATTGAAAACGATTCAGGACCTGCAAACATTTGCAAGCTATCACGTTTTTGCCGTATGGGACTTTATGAGTTTACTGAAAAGATTACAACAGGAATTGACTTGTGTATCTATACCCTGGATTCCAAAAGGATCTGCCGATACCCGCTACCTGATTAATGAAATTGTGCTGGGCGAAGAAAGTGATATTGACCCGGATGGCAACCGCATCAGTCATTTCGAATTATACCTGCGTGCAATGAAGCAACTGGGTGCATCTTCGTCGGGCATACAAGATTTATTAAACCATCTTCATGCAGGAAACACGGTTTCGAAAGCGCTGCAACAGGCAGGTGTTCCCGATGCTGTAAATTCATTCTGCAACCATACATTCGAATTGATTGAAAACGCCCCTGCACATATTCTCGCGGCTGTTTTTACATTCGGGCGGGAAGACCTGATTCCCGATATGTTTCACGAACTGGTTAGCCGACTCGCAGATGAATACCCTGAAAAAATTTCATTGTTTAAATACTATTTGGAAAGACATATTGAAGTAGATGGCGACCACCACAGTTTACTGGCACTGCAAATGGTAGAAGAACTTTGCGGTAACGATGAATTGAAATGGAAGGAGGCTGCTGATGCTTCTGTGCAAGCACTGAAAGCAAGAAAGATGTTGTGGGATGGTATATTGAATGAACTGAAAGAAAAAAACGTAAAGTCAAGTACGTTATCAATATAAAAAAAAGGCTTTCATTTCATTATTCCACTTTTCATAGATTGAAAATTCGGGATCATATCCCGATTGCAGCAAGGTAAAAGCATCCGGCACTCCTGTTAATTTATCCAGATGGTGTTCTCCGGATGGATTGGCATTTGTACGATATAATCTTTTCTCAAGTTTTCCGGGATGTAGTTGATGAATCAACTTTAATAAATGCCAACCTGTTTGAACAGGATGAAACATATGGAGGTCTGTAATCTTCCAGAGCATTCCCCTGCAGTATTCTCCTTGATAAGGAGGAGCTTTCGCAACAAAATCGCAGGCCTCAAATTCTACTCCTGCCATTGGGTTATCATTTAAATAAGTAAGCAGTTCGTCTGTCTGCAACCAGGGTGCCGCAACAATGCGAAACGACCAATCCGTTCCTCTGCCTTCGTTCAGATTCACCCCTTCAAGCAAACCGGTACCGGGATAACATGCTGCGGCTTCTGCATGTTGAATGGCCGGAGATGTTGGGATAAAATAAAAAAGATTCTCCGTTCGACTGCTTCGGTGGTAATCGCGGACAGGAACAACCTCTAAATTTAAAACAGGTATCCTCGTTGTAGTAAAATAACGGGCGAGCTCCCCAAGTGTACAACAATGACGCAAAGGGATATTCCATCTGCCGATAAACGAACTACAGTTTATCTCATCTAATGCGGGGCCTTCAGCTAATCTTAAATCAATTCCCGTTGGATTTGGCCGGTCGAGGACAAGAAACCTAATCCCTGCTTTGGCACAAGACTCCATCACATAAGTCATCGTCCATAAATATGTATAAAACCGACAGCCCACATCGGGCACATCAAAAAATACTGTATCAAGATCCTTCAAATCAGTATGATCGGGAGCAAGCTTTTCTCCGTAAAGACTTACAACAGATAATCCGGTAAGTTCATCAACGGAGTCGTCTTGACGAAGTCCGTCTGCTCCTTTCACAGATAAGCCATGCTCCGGGGAAAAAAGCTTTACCAGGTTTATCCCCGCATCCAATAAAGCAACACGTGATTTGATTCCGGCTGAAGTGACGGCAGCCTCATTGGTAACCAATGCAGATTTGCCATAAAAAGAAAGCGAGCCTCTCTCTAAAAGCTGATCTATTCCGTAAGCCATATGGCAAGTTATCAAATCAAAACTCGTTTTAGCTGCTGTTTTAATATAATGATGAAGGTATTTTTAAGAGCTTACCCTTAGCAATAGCCTATACCTTCCCTCATTTTTAAATTCTTCTGGCTTAAATGTTTGTGAAGGCTTAAAATCCACCGTAACCTTGTGTTGTCATTCAATGACACCAATATCCAAATCCTACCAAAAACCGAACCCAAAATCCAATGGCCTGTTTTTAAAACGGCCCTATGAACGAAAACTATGGCTTCTGTACCTAAGAAAACGGACTAAAGACAAGAAAATTGAAGCCAGATAAAAAATCCCGCCCCAAAATGGCGGGATTTTTGTTTAACAGGATTAAAATAGGGTTCTTTTGGGTTTTCTTTTACATAATCGGTATGGCTCTGATAAATTCTTGCCGTTACTTTGCCGCACATTAATTTTTAAATTATGAATCTCCAACGATCGCTTTCTGTTGTCTTATTCCTTCTTTTTGTTACAACCAGCTTCGCCCAGGTGAAACTGGTTGAAAGAGTAACCAAAAAAGGAAATGAAGTTGTTATTCCATACGAAAAATATGTGTTTCCAAACGGCCTCACTGTTGTTTTACATGAAGACCACAGCGACCCTCTGGTGCATGTAGATGTTACCTATCATGTAGGTAGTGCCAGAGAAGAAATTGGTAAAAGCGGCTTCGCGCACTTTTTCGAACACATGATGTTTCAGGGTAGCGACAATGTTGCCGATGAACAACATTTTAAAATCGTAACCGAAGCGGGAGGTACACTCAACGGAAGCACCAACCGCGATCGCACCAACTATTACCAAACAGTACCAAGCAACCAGCTTGAAAAAATGCTCTGGTTGGAAGCAGACAGAATGGGTTATTTACTGGATGCTGTAACGCAACCGAAATTTGAAGTGCAGCGTTCGACCGTTAAAAACGAAAGAGGACAGAATTATGATAATCGTCCTTACGGTTTGGCTCAGGAATACCTGGCAAAAACTTTATATCCTTACGGACACCCATACAGCTGGCTAACTATCGGATATGTAGAAGATCTCGACAGGGTAGACGTAAACGATCTGAAAAACTTTTTCCTTCGCTGGTACGGACCAAACAACGCTACTCTTACCATAGGTGGAGATATTCAGCCGGCAGCGGTACTGAAAATGATTGAGAAATATTTCGGGTCTATCCCTCGCGGACCGGAAGTAAAAAATATGCCCTCAATGGTGCCAGCTTTGGAAAAAACAAGATTTGTCAACTACGTAGATAACTATGCACGTTTCCCGATTATGCTGAAAGCATATTCTACCGTTCCCAACTACCACAAAGACATGGCTGCACTTGCATGCCTTGCACAGGTACTCGGACAAGGAAACAACTCGGTGTTATATCAGCAACTGGTAAAAAATCAAACCGTTCTTCAGGCTAGCGCAAGCAGCCAGCTCAGTGAATTAAGCGGAGAATTTTGGTTTACCATTATCCCGATGCCAGGCAAACCACCGGCAAGCGCTTATGCAGCATTCAAAAGATCACTGGATAGCTTTGAAGTAAGAGGCGTAACCGATGAAGACATCATTAAATTCAAAGGTGGCGTCCAGGCTCAGCTGATCAATGGTTTACAAAGCGTGTCCGGTAAGGTTTCACAGTTAGCAGCGTTTCAAACATTCACAGGCAATCCGAATAAAATAAAAGACCTGATCAGCATGTACGATCAGGTAACAAAAGAAGATGTGATGCGGGTATATTTTCAATATATCAAAAATGCACACGGCGTCACCCTCACTGTTCTGTCTAAGGGCCAGGAAAAAATGGCTGTGGCAGAAGACAACCACACCATCATTAAAGATGGATACAAAGCCCCGGATTACGGTTATGCGGGACTGGTATATAAAAAGGGAAAAGATAATTTTGACCGCAGCAAGATGCCGGGCAACGGTCCAAACCCGGTTGTAAAAGTTCCGGCATACTGGACAAACAACTTACCGAACGGCATCAAAATGATTGGCAGCAATAACAACGAATTGCCAACAGTTACCCTTTCTCTTAAAATTCCCGGCGGACACCTTCTTCAATCGGGTGATTTATCAAAAGCTGGTCTTGCTGAAATCACTGCCTCTCTGATGAATGAAGACACAAAACTTCGGACTGCAGAAGAGATGAGCAAAGAGTTGCAAAAACTCGGTAGTACCATTTCTATATCGAGTAGTCTGGATGGCATGGTGGTTCAGGTACAGTGTCTGAAAAAGAATCTGGATGTTACACTTGCATTGTTAGAAGAAAGACTGCTTCAGCCTAAGTTCACTGAAGATGCATTCAAGCGTATACAGCGCCAGTTGCTGGAATCATTCAAACAAATAAAGGCACAGCCAAGTGCAATTGCTGATCTCGTGTTTGAAAAAATCAATTTCGGAAGCAACAACATTCTGGGTATCAGCGAAAGCGGCACCGAAGAGTCAATCAAAAAACTCACATTAAAAGACATCGAAGAATATTATCAGAATACAATCACTTCACAAGGGACAATGTTGTTTGTAGTGGGTGATATTGCTCAGGGAGAGTTGATGCCTAAGCTTTCATTCCTTAATAAGTTACCAAATAAGAAAGTAGAATTGCCTGTGCCCGGCCCTGGTATCGCGGTGGAAAAAACAAAAATCTACCTGATTGATGTGCCTAAAGCTGCGCAAACAGAATTCCGTGTAGGATATCCAACCAACTTATTATATGATGCTACCGGAGAATATTACAAAGCAGGTTTAATGAATTACAACCTGGGTGGTGCATTTAACAGCCGCATCAACCTCAAACTTCGTGAAGACAAAGCATGGACATACGGAGCCAGTTCGTCTTTTTCCGGTAACAAATATGCCGGAGACTTTTCATTCGGTGCCGGTATCAAAGCAGAAGCAACAGACAGCGCGCTTGTGGAATTATTCAAAGACCTGAATGAATTTGTATCAGGAGGAATTACTGCAAGTGAAATGACCTTCATGAAAAGTGCGATCGGACAAAGAGATGCGCTTCGATATGAAACACCTCTTCAAAAAGTCGGTTTTATTGGAAGAATTCTGGAATATAATCTGCCTGGAAATTTTGTGGAACAACAAAGCCAGCTTCTCAATAAACTGACAGCAGAAGAAGTAAATGCGCTCGCAAAAAAATGGATCGTTACAGATAAAATGAATATCCTGCTTGTTGGAGACAAAGCGAAAATTCTTCCCGGATTACAAAAACAGGGTTACGAAATTGTAGAACTCGACACAGACGGTAATCCGAAAAAATAAATAAAACAGATCTGATTTTTGGAAAAGCGGTTCATTAGAGCCGCTTTTTTCTTTTATTGCAGTATATTAATTACTTAATGCTTTACATGAAATGCCCATAACGGTTGGCCGATACCAACAACGATGAGAATAAAAGGGCATAACATATGGCCATTAAAACTATAACTATTCACATATGAAATGCCCATAACGGCGGCAATAACTAGAAAGTTCAAACTTAAAACTTAAAAGTAAGAGAATAAGAGAAAATGAGATTCAGAATTTTAGTATTAACTTTTCAGTTTTTACTTTTTTTAGGGCATAACATATGACCATTAAAAAATAATAATAAAGAATATATGAAGTCCTTCCTTTTATCATACGTCTTTTGCACCGTTGCTTATTGGGTTTCTGCACAAATGCCTGTTCCGTCATCCGGGAAAATCATAAGGTACAATGATTTTCAGTCAAACTTCGTCAAGCCGAGACCGATAGATGTATGGCTTCCGGAAGGATATTCAACTGAAAAAAAATATGCCGTGCTGTACATGCACGACGGACAAATGCTTTTTGACTCAACAAATACCTGGAACAAGCAGGAGTGGGGAGTTGATGAAGCGATTACAGAATTAGTCAAGAAGAAAAAAATAATCGACTGTATTGTAGTGGGTGTATGGAATGGGGGGCAAAGCCGTCACGCAGAATATTTTCCTCAAAAAGCCTTAAACTATCTGAAAAAAGAACAAATCGATTCTCTTTATCATTCTGTTCGGACAAGCGGACAATCCGTATTTCAGGGGATAGAAGTACAGTCAGATAATTATTTGAAATTTTTGACGCAAGAACTCAAGCCTTTTATTGACCAGGTATATTCCACAAAAAAAGATCCGCAACATACTTTTATTGCAGGCAGTAGTATGGGTGGATTAATTTCCTTGTATGCGCTCTGTGAATACCCTACTATTTTCGGAGGTGCAGCTTGTATTTCAACACACTGGCCCGGTATTTTTTCAATAGAAAACAACCCAATTCCTTCTGCATTCATTCAATACCTGGATGCACATCTGCCAAAAGCTGAAAATCATCTTATTTATTTCGATCATGGTACAGAAACGCTTGATGCACTTTATCCTTCATTACAATTGAAAGTCGATTCGTTGATGCGATCAAAGGGATACACAAAAAGAAACTGGATCACGCGCGTATTTAAAGGAACAGATCACAGCGAAAAATCTTGGAGAAGCAGGTTGCATACACCTGTTCTTTTCTTGTTGACTAACAAAAAACGTTCAGCTAATTAAGAGGAAGTATTGAGAAAAGCAATCCAGTCTTCCAGCATTTTACCTTTCAACACCCTTGGAAATTTATGTTGTCCGCCAACCTTTCCCTTGTATTCCATAAAATCCATAAACACTTTCTCCGAAAGAGCTTCCAGGTAAATTTCTTTGAGTGCACTGCTTCGTTCAACAGCATAATCATCGTTAAGTTGCTTCAGGTACTCATCAATTTTCCTGCATAGCAGCTCCTTATCAACGCGGTCGTCACAGGCAACATACCATCGATGCGCAAAAAAATTATTGTGTGGTTCACCCGCTACTGTGTACTCTGGTATAGAAATGTTTAACTCCTCGCTCACCAGCTGAATGGCTTTATTCATATTGTCTACGCTCAGGTGTTCCCCTACAAGACTCAGAAAGTGTTTCGTTCGGCCGGTAATAATGATCTCGCTGTGTTCTTTATTAATAAATCTTACAGTGTCGCCGATTAAATAACGCCATGCACCCGCTGATGTGCTGATCAGAAGCGCATAATCTTTTCCTTCCTCTACTTCATGTATCATCAAAGCTTCCGGGTAATCAACAACATGACCATCTGCATCGAAATTCTTTTCGTCAAAAGGAACAAATTCGAGGAAGATATGATCACTTGTTACCAGCTTCATCCCCTGTGCGTTTTGTCGGGCCTGATAGGCAATAAATCCTTCGCTGGCTAGATAGGTTTCTATGTAAATAAGTGGTCGGCCAAGTAATTTTTCAAATCCGTGTTTATATGGTTCAAAAGAAACGCCGCCATGTACAAAGAAGGACAGATTCGGCCATATTTCATGAATATGCTTCAGTTTATACCGCTCAATCACAAGCTCCATACACATTTGTATCCACGCCGGCACACCTACTACAAAGCCAATATCCCAATTAGGAGCCTCTCGAATAATATGTTCCAGTTTTTCGTGCCAGTCTTTTGTTTTTGCAATGTCTTTACCGGGTTTATAAAAAGGAGAGAACCAAAATGGCACCCTTTTAGCTGTAATGCCACTCAGATCGCCGGAGTAATAACCCGGTCCTTTTTGTAGGTCGGTACTTCCTCCGAGCATCAACCAGCCTTTGCCCAGGCTTTTAACCGGCAGATTTTCATAATTGCGCAGAGTAAGCAGTTGCTTAATCATCACCACCCTGTTGCCCCGCATAAGGTCGTTGGTGATGGGAATATATTTGCTCGCAGCTTCGCTGGTACCGGAACTGAGTGCGAAATAATTGATTTTACCCGGCCAGCACACATCTGTATGTCCTTCAAGTGTTTTGTGCCACCACTCGGAATAAATTCTGCTATAGTCTGATACCGGAACGAGTTCCTGAAATTTTTTCCCGGGATGACGGCTGTTCAGAATTTCATCGAACCCGTAACGCTGTCCAAACTGAGTGCGACCGGCTTTCTTCAAAAGTTTTTTCAACACCTTCATCTGCTGACGCTTAGGCGAGTTCACCGGAAGTTTAAGCGCCCGGGCCAGAGATTTCGGCAAATTAATTTCAATTAATGACATGCAAAAGCTGAAAGGATGATAATGACCAGCTGGTCTTCAATGCACCCCGAGTTTTTTATAGTGCGAAAATACCGTAATCAAATCATACATCACCGTATACTCCTGTGCATACCATTTGTTTGCTTCTCTTAAAGCCTCAGATGAAAGCCGAATCATACTATGTGGAAGACCGGCCGGTCCAAGTATTGAAGGTCGAAGTTTCGGAAGTCCAAGCGTATTTCCGGTAAAACCAATCCATGTTTTTTTAAAAAGCAACACCTGCAAACTATGAAGTAGCAGACGCAATGGGTGGGAGTTGAAAATGAAGTGAACAGGAAAACTCAACAAAAATAACAAAGCAATCACAACATCTAACATACGCTTAAGCCGCCTGTTTACCGGTAAAAGAAGAAGATAACGAGGCTCGCCAATTGCTTCTCCGGAATATTCTTTGGAATCGCTTCCTACAATACTTTTACTACCGGCCGCACGTAAACGAAGCTGAAGCTTTCCGGCATTTGTTTCATAAAAAGAGACAATCTCTTTGAAACTGAACCGATCCCCTTCGCACAAAATCAGTTGCTTCGCCGGAATACTTTTCAGGATGGTATGAATATCTGATTTGAACCCTAATGCTTTGTTTTCTGAAGAAGAACTTATCCACCCACGGATTTGCGGGGAAGTGCTTGTGTGCTCCAAGAGTTGCACTACTTCATCTTTTTCTTTTTCAGAACCGACAACCAGTGTATAAAGATTGGTGTCTTCTTCTTCCCTTTCAATAAAATCAATCAGCAATAATAGATACCGCCAAAGAAGAAGAATAAAAAAACTTAAAACAGACCCCATCAATACAATTCCCCTGGAAAAACGAATCGTTTCAGGGAATAATGAATAGACTGAAAGAAAAATGAGCAGGCTGGTCGCAGAGGAATAAAACAACTGTGAAAAACGAAACTTCTTCTGATAAAGTCCCGTATAGTAACTGACAATTAAAAACAAAAGTGAAAAACCGGTAAAAGAAATCTGCAACAAGCTTTTTGAATATACGATCTCCGGTCTGAAATATTGAATCCATATTTTCTTTGAGAACCAGAAAGCACCATAAATAATCGTAGCGTCGAGCGCGGGAAGAGCCGCCTTGCGTACAAAATGACGCACAAGACTGATTGTTGCCCGAACCCAGATAGCAGCATTAATCAGGATTGAAAACAAACCGGATCCAGATACAGAAGCATGTTTCTGCACAAACTGGCTCATTGCCAAATAAAACAACCGAACATAGTTGAGCGAACCTTTTCTTGTGCTTTCTCCTTTAAAATGCAGAATTGAAGAACGACTCAAATAATAGTTTTTGTAGTTGTTGCCTGTATCAGGAATCTTTAATTGCTGAATCCTGTAGCTTAGGTCAATGTCTTCGCCGTACATAAAAAAGGCCGGATCGAAGCCCCCGATCTGATCCAGTACATCCTTTCGAACCATCATAAAAGCACCTGCAAGCACATCCACTTCATGGTCCTTATGTTCATTTAAATGGCCTAAATGATACCGCCCAAAAGTTTTAGAGCGTGGAAAAAGCGAGGCCAGTCCGGATAATTTATAAAATGCAGTAAGCGGTGAAGGAAAAGAGCGTTTGCTTTCGGGCAGAAACCTGCCTTGTCCATCCAGCATCCGAATACCCAATGCACCTGCATCCGTATGTTCCTGCATAAATGTCAGACAGATATGAAAGCAATCTTCAGGTACGATGGTATCTGGGTTTAAAAACAAAATGTTGCTTCCTGAAGAACAATCAATAGCCTGATTGCAGGCTCGCCCGAAGCCTGGATTATCATTATTCCAGATAAATTCTACTTCAGGGAAAAGTGGCTCCAGGTACTCACGGCTGCCATCTGTTGATGCATTATCAACCACGATCACCTCAGCGTCAATTCCAACCAACGCCTTTCGCACTGAACAAAGACATTGTTCCAGAAAATATCTGACATTATAGTTGACTATAATAACCGAAAGCTGCATTCCTTTTTCAATACTCTGTTTGGATAAAATACGAAGGTAACGCAGTTCCTTCTCTTCTTCGGTAAGATGCCAATTAGCGAATTATCTTTGCATATGCTTAAACAAACCCTCATTGAAGCTGCCTATGCAGGGGCGGAACAATTGCAATTTTATTTTGGGAAAAAAGATCTCTCCGTATCAAACAAAGAAGGCATCAACAACCTGGTAACAGAAGCTGATCATGCCGCTGAAAAAGCAATTATTCGGCATATCAGAGCGACCTTCCCAGATCATTATATCCTAAGTGAAGAAGCAGGAGAAGATGCACAAAACTCATCTTACAAATGGATTATTGATCCGATCGACGGAACCGTGAATTTTGCCAATGCCATCCCCATATGCTGCGTGAGCATCGCCCTGGAATATGATGGGAAAATGATACTCGGTGCTGTTTATAATCCATTTATGAATGAGTTCTTTTTTGCCGAACGCGGTAGTGGAGCTTTTTTAAATGATAACCCTATATCTGTTAGCACGCAATCAGAAGTGAAAAATTCCTGTATGGTTACCGGGTTTCCCTATACCTATCTTGATAGCCCGAATGGTCCCCTTCAGGTTTTTAGCCGGCTTATCAAAAAAGGCATCCCGGTTCGTCGTTTGGGTAGCGCGGCAATTGACCTATGCTGGGTAGCGGCAGGAAGATTCGATGGGTTTTACGAACACAAACTACAAGCCTGGGACAGTGCAGCGGGTTTTTTAATTGTAGAAGAAGCAGGGGGCACCGTTACGGATTTTAAAGGATCTCCCTATTCTCCGTATCAACCACACCTTGTTGCAACGAACGGAAAAATACACAACGAACTGCTTAAATGGATCAGCGGAGAAATTGAATAAAATGATTGGCGAAACAAGTTGCCGGAGCTTAACTTTGCGCCGACCATGAGTGACGAAATAAAACACGAATGCGGGCTTGCATTTATCAGATTGCGCAAACCCTTTTCCCACTACCTGAAACATTACGGTACCGCCCTTTACGGACTCAACAAGTTGTACCTGCTGATGGAAAAACAGCATAACCGCGGTCAAGACGGCGCAGGCATCGCTACGGTTAAGCTGGATGTGGAAGCAGGGTATCCGTTTCTTTATCGTCAGCGAAGCAGCAACCACCAACCAATCGCATCCATCTTTGCAGAAATCGGAAAAGAAGTGACAGAGCTTGAACGTTACCAGCCGGAAATACGCCAGCATCCGGGCCTGATGAAAGGACATCTGCCATTTATGGGAGAAATTATGCTGGGCCACCTTCGCTATGGCACCCAAGGGAAAAACAACGTAGAGTTCTGCCATCCGTTTGTGAAAAAAAACACCGAGCCCTCCCGCAACCTAGCGCTTGCAGGCAACTTCAATCTTGTTAATACCGAGGAGCTGTTCGAAAAAATTAATATACACCCGGGTGATTTCCAGAAACAAAGCGACCTAGCTGCTATGCTTGAGGTAATTCACCATTACCTAGTGGAAGAAGACGAAAGAAGCCCAAATCAGCCTTCTGTAGAGACAGTCCTGAAAAAAGCAGCTCCTTTGTTCGACGGCGGATTTACGATTGGGGGTATGACCGGCAACGGTGCGTCCTTTATTTTAAGAGATGCGCACGGAATAAGACCTGCTTATTTTTATATAAACCAGGACCTGATTGTAGCTGCAAGTGAAAGAGCTGCGATCCGCACTACGTTAAACGTAGGAGAAAAAGAAGTACAGGAACTAATGCCGGGTCAGGCACTTATCACAGAACCCGATGGAAGCTATCGGATCATTCAGATCCTCGAACCAAAAGAACGAAAAGCCTGCTCTTTTGAACGTATCTATTTCAGCAGAGGAAGTGATGAAAAAATTTACCGCGAACGAATAACTCTTGGCTATCAGCTCAGCAAGCGCGTGCTTGAACAGATCGACCATAATCTTAAAAACACAATATTCTCTTATATACCAAATACAGCAGAAGTCGCTTTCTATGGTATGGTGAAAGGGATGGAAGACTACCTGAATCAGATCAAAATAAAAAAAATACTAAGCTGGGGCAATGATGTGGATGAAGAAAAACTAACGGAACTAATTAACCGAAAAATAAGACAGGAAAAAATTCCGATCAAAGATGTAAAGCTCCGCACTTTCATCACTGAAGACAGCAGCAGAAATGAAATGGTACAACACGTATACGACGTTACCTACGGCACAATACGTGACTATGAAGACACCCTGGTAGTGATTGATGATTCCATTGTGAGAGGCACCACACTGAAAGAAAGCATCATCCGTATGCTTGGAAGGCTTTTACCGAAGAAAATTATTGTCGTCTCCTCCGCCCCACAAATTCGCTATCCCGACTGCTATGGTATTGATATGAGTAAGCTGGGTGATTTTATTGCCTTTAAAGCAGCTGTTTCTCTGCTAAAAAAGAGGGGTGAAGAAAGTTTGCTTGAATCTATAAAACAGGAAATAATTCAACTTGAAGAACAGGGTTTACTGCACACTGAAAACCTGGTAAGAAAAATTTATAAGCCCTTTAGTACCGAAGAATTAAGCAACGAAATAACAGAACTGATCACACCTTCCGGTTTCACCATCCCTGTTCAGGTTATTTATCAAAACATTGAAGACCTGCACATTAGCTGCCCAACCAATACAGGCGACTGGTATTTTACAGGCAACTACCCAACACCCGGCGGAAACAGGGTTTGTAATAAAGCCTTTTTGAATTATATGGAAGGAAAAAATGTGAGGGGGTATTGAGGTTAACTGTTATCGGTTGGCGGTTATCGGTAATACTCGTAACCCGTAACTAAATCATTATTCTACTTAAAATAAAATAGTTGAAAACCCTCTTCCTCATCCGACACGCAAAAAGCAGCTGGGCCAATCCTGATCAGTCCGACTTTGATCGGCCTCTCAATGAACGCGGTCGCAGGGATGCTCCTGTAATGGCCCAAAGACTTCTTGAAAAAAATTACAACATCGACCAGATACTATACAGCTCATCAGTAAGAACGACCGAAACGATGCAGGTGTTTCGAAGCATTCTCGGTTTAGATAATAAAAAATGTATTCCGTTCAGGGAATTATACCATGCGTCAGCCTATCAGTTAAAAGAAACCATTTCTCAGATAAATGAGAATTGCAACGGTGTTGTTTTGATAGGTCATAATCCCGGTATCACAGAATTTGCCAATACCCTTACAAACGTGCGGACAGATAATATGCCCACCTGTGCAATTTTTGCTGTTCAGTCTATTATTGTGTCGTGGACAGAATTTGAAAATGCAAAAAAAGAATTCCTGTTTTTTGACTATCCGAAGTTGAATTAAAAATAAACTTAAGGTTTATCCAGATAAATTTCCTGAACAGGAGAAAAGCGGTTGTCGGCAAGCTTGAGTCTTGTCGGTGTTAAAAAAACAATATCCCACTCTCTACTTACAAAAACAGCAGGCAACGAGGAAGAATTTATAAACAACTGAACTTTTCGGGCCGCTACATTCTCTTCCCAGGTCCCATTCATTGTTGATCCGCCTCCATTTACAATTAACGTTCCGTCTGAATTGAACGTGAAGCGCCAGCCATTATACAAGCCGGTTATAATATTACTGTTGTCGCGTACATAACCCGCTTTCCAGGTGTTTTGAACAGCAAGTGTTGCAAACGTAGGTGGAGTTTCCGGTTCACGACAGGAAATAAAAAAGAAGACAAATAATATAAAGGTTGATGCGTATTTCATTTTCTGGCTATTCAAGGGCCTGTTTTGAATTACAGATGCTAATTTATGCTGAAAATCGTTGCCGTAATCATTTGATTTTTTTATTTGGTCGCACATTGACGTTTTGAACCTTAAAAACCCTTCTGTTTACCAAACAGGTAAACGAATAAGAATATATAAACTTAATTATGTTATAAAACACAAAGGAGAGATTGATTATAAACGAATGAGGCGCTATCGCTTCTCCGCTTTACTTTTGCGGAAGGGCTTATATGCATATAATCATCTATACACGTTTTCCGTTCTTAAATAAGAAAAACGAAAAGGAGTCTTTTCTTTTTCGACTGTTCATTGCATTGACAAAAAATTATCCTCATCACCAATTCACTTTTATTGCGCCGGCTTATAAGAATAAAGAATATGAAACGCTTGAAAATGTACAATTTATAAAGCCCCCCTTCTCCGAAAAAAACTATCTTGTGAAACTGGTTTGGAAATCCATTCTTCTTCCAAAATTCCTAAAAAAAATAAATGCAGATTGTTTAATCGATGCCGAAGGAATATTTCATCCTAAAATTAAAATCCCTCAACTTCTCTTTTCGGAAACATATCGCCTGCCGGGGAATAACAGTTTCGGAAAAAAAGTTTTTTCATTTGATGATTCAACACATAAAAGAAAATCTGTTGCGCTTATTGTGCCTTCATACACCCATCAGCAAAAAATAATAAGCAAACATATATTACCTGAAAACACTCCCGTAATTTACCCTGTTCCTTCTGGCTCTTTTCTTCCTGTTGAAGAAGAACAAAAAAATGATGTAAAAGCCCGGATATCCCAAGATTGTGAATATTTTATCTGTATTGCCTCAAAACATTCCAGGGAGCATATTATAAAAATCCTGAAAGCTTTTTCAATATTTAAAAAAAGATTAAAGAGCAATATGAAACTTGTTGTATGCGGAAACATCGAAGACAACAAGAAAAAATTTTTGGAAGAACTTGATGCATACCGTTTTAAAGAAGATGTTGTAATGATCGATGCTGCGCTAACAGACAGAGAAATGATAACAGCAAGCGCATTTGCCTGTATCGCTTTTAAAAATTCAGATTATGATCCGCTGCCTTTAATAGAAAATTTGTGCTGTCATGTACCTATCCTGTTTGCCGAGGATCCATTACTCAAAGAATTTGCCGGAGAAGCCGGGCTTTCTTTTCAGGCGAATGATTTTAATGATCTGGCTGCTAAAATGATGCTGGTTTACAAAGACGAAGCTTTACACAGAAAAATGGCTGAAGCTTGTGAGAAAAGAAAAAAACTTTTCTCTATGGAGGAAGCTGTTCGTGTTTTAGGCGCTTTGATGAACGCTTCTGCAGACAACGAATAACGTAACTTTGCTTTTTATTTATTTATGGCACACAAAAGCACAATCGAAATCAACGTATGGATGGACGATCAACGAGTCCCCGAAAACATCACCTGGAAAGCCACAGACAGCACCGCTGATATGGAACAAAAAGCAAAAGCGATGCTGCTCGCTTTTTGGGATGGTGCCGATAAAAGTGCATTACGTATCGACCTTTGGGGAAAGGATATGATGGTAGATGAAATGGGTGATTTTTTTTACCAGATGCTAATGACAATGGCAGACACCTTCCAAAGAGCAACCAACAAACCTGAACTGGCAACCGGTATGAAAGACTATGC
>JAULVS010000077.1:0-2756 GCA_032110905.1 Chitinophagaceae bacterium
GGTTGTGAGCTGGTTCTTGATTTTGAAAGGGAAAATCAGAAGTCAATGCATTTCATTTCAGACGCAGATTGGATTTTTTGTCTCGACTTCAATACATTGAGTCGTACCAAAAAGATGATGGATGCATTGGATCAGGCATCTGCCAAGAAGATACTGATTGACCACCACCGCGAACCCCAAACTGAAAAATTTGAGTGGGGTATCAGCGATACCGGAAAAAGTTCGACTTCCGAAATGGTATATGACTTTATTTGTAACAGCGGTTACGCAGATAAAGTGAATATGGAAATTATGCAATGTCTTTATGCTGGCATCATTGGAGATACGGGATCATTTCGTTTTGCTTCCGCTTCAGCAACTGTGCATGAAATGATTGCAGATTTCAAAAGAAAAGGTTTGCAGCATACTGTTATCCATGAGCATGTTTATGACAATTTTCTCGAAAATCGTTTTCGTTTTATTGGTCATATCCTGTTGAACAGAATGGAGATTGACTATGAATTGAATACTGCACTTATCTCAGTAACCAAGCAGGACTTGTTGCGCTTTGATATAAAAACAGGGGATACGGAGGGGCTGGTCAATTACCCTCTTGGTATTCAGGGTATTCGTCTTGCAGCATTGGTGATCGACAGAGATGAGAAACGTAAATGGAGTTTCAGAAGCAAGGGTAGCTTCGATTGTAATACATTTGCCAGAACACATTTTAACGGCGGCGGTCATTACAATGCAGCAGGGGGAGAAAGGGATGAAAGTTTGGAAGATAATGTCCAACGGTTTAAGGATGTAATTAAAACATATCAAATACAACTTCAATCACACTAATAAAACAACTATGCGTTATTTGTCAACATTGATTTTAATGATAGCTGTGGCAGTCTTTATGTACTCCTGCAGCTCAGGCTCTTTTAAGAAAACGAAAAGCGGTATGCTTTATCAGATTGTTAAAAATGGAAAAGGAGAAAAACTGAAACCGGGCAATTATGTAAAGTTTCATGTTAAAACTTTTCAAAAAGACTCTCTGTCATACAACTCATACGGTAAGCTACCTGCTTTTATGGGAGTAGATTCCGTTGGAAGACCTTATGATCTAACGGAAGTGATGCCTTTATTGTCTGTTGGCGACAGCGTGGTAGTAATACAACTGATAGATTCAATTGCAAAGTATATGGGCGGACAAATTCCTCCCGGATTTAAAAAAGGAGATAAAATAAAATATCACCTTTCTGTTTTGGAAGCATATAAAAATATGCCGGAAGCGCAAGCTGCATTTGATAAAGAAATGAAGGATCAGAAATTCAAAGAAATTGCAGAGATTGAAAGATATATTAAAGACAAAAAAATCAATGCCGTAAAAACGCAGCTTGGTACTTATGTTGAAGTTATCAATCCCGGACAAGGACCTCGGCCAGACTCCGGAAAGCAGGTTGCTGTTAAGTACACAGGATTTAAATTCAATGGTAAGAAATTTGATTCGAATGTTGATACAACATTTGGACATACAGAGCCTTTTGATGTGTTAATCGGTCAGATGAGTGTAGTACCCGGTTTTGAAGACGGCATCAAACAACTTGCTAAAGGCGGGAAAGCACGCGTTTATATTCCTTCAATGCTGGCTTATGGAATGAATGGCAGCCCCCCAGCGATTGAGCCACTTGAAAACCTGATTTTTGAGATAGAAGTTCTGGATATTAAAATTGCACCGAAGCCCGAACCTGCTCCGCCAATGCCCGACAAAGTAGATGTTCCCGTTACTGACACAACAAAGTCGACTAATGGGGGTAACAAATCGTCTGATAAGAAAAAGTAGGTGATATTCTCAGCAAAACATTAGATAAAGGATCTCTGAAAAGAGGTCCTTTATTAATGTAGCATGTTTGATAATCGGATGCATTCCACTGCTTCTTTAACATCATGTACGCGAAGGATACTTGCGCCTCTTTGAATAGCTATTGTATTTAAAACTGTTGTTCCGTTAAGCGCTTCTTCAGGACCGACTCCTAAAGTTTTATAGATCATCGATTTTCTGCTGATCCCTACAAGTAAAGGCCTGTTCAGTATTTGAAAAACATTGAAATTATTTAGCAGCTCAAAATTTTGATCTGTATTCTTTGCGAACCCAAAACCGGGATCAATTATAAGATCGGTGATGCCTGCTTTTTCACAGATTTGGATTTTCTCTCTGAAATAGTCCAGCATTTCTGTTACCAGATCCTGATACTGCGTTTGTGAAGACATGGACGCAGGTGTGCCGCGCATATGCATGGCGATATAGGGGACTTTCAATTTTGCAACTGTGTCAATCATTTTAGCATCGTTATTCCCGGCGCTGATATCATTCACAATATCGGCACCTGCTAAAACGGCCTGTTCTGCAACCTCGGCGTAAAAAGTATCAACGGAAATAAAGCATTCAGAAAAATGATTTTTTACAGATTGAATCGCAGGAATCACTCTTTTTAATTCCTCCTCTTTCCCAATCATTTCTGCACCTGGTCTGGAGCTTTGCCCGCCTATATCAAGAATTATTGCACCCTCTTCTAACATCTTTTCGGCCCTGGCAAGAAGATCGCTTTGAGATTGGATTCTGCTTTCTTCAAAGAAGGAGTCGGGCGTTACATTTAGAATGCCCATCACAATCGGTTCTGTGATTACCAGCAGACGACCTTTGCAATTAAGCGTGTACATTGATTTCTTTCTGTTATTTTTGATTCGTAAAATTATCCGTAAAAAACGAATTTAAAATAATAAGATTC
>JAULVS010000078.1:0-11612 GCA_032110905.1 Chitinophagaceae bacterium
GTATCTCCTGCGGGCAATGTATAAGTACATCCACCGGTATTTTTAAATCGAATTATCGGTAAATAATTTCCTGCTTTTGTATATGTATGAAAAACTGTTCCGGTAGTTGTTGTTTGTATAGTACCGTCTCCGAAATTCCATTCAATTTCATTTGTATTCAATGCATTCGCCGTAAACTGCACCGCCTGTCCTTCACAACGATATCCACCCTGATATGAAACTGTTCCTGAAGGACCCGCAACGGTGATTACACGTTTTCCGGTATACACACATCCTCCCTGTGTGCGTACCACAACAGTTACGTTATATGTTCCGTTTAGCTGATAGGTATGGCTTGGTTTTCCCAAAGAAGAAGAAGCTCCGTCTCCAAAACTCCACTCAATGGATGCGAAAGGATTGACGTCTTGTTCAAACTGTACCGTAAACGGTGCACAATTTCCCTGATCACTGCTTACGCGTATGTTCACAGGAAGCGAATCTTTAATTAAGATAGATGTTCGCGCCGTATCATAACAAACAATTCCCGGACCATATGTTTTCGCTGCTGAAAGAAATAAATTATAATTTCCTTTTGCAGGATAGGCATATACAGGGTTTATGTTTGATGTACGAATGCCATTGCCAAAACTCCATACGTAACTGGTTGCATTGATTGACTGATTCGTGAATCGAATACTATCACCTAAACAAGCAGCATATTTATCTGCCACAAAAGCTGCAGTAGGTTTTTCAAAAATTTCTACTCGTGTTACATAAACAGAAGTATCAGAACAACCATTGCTGGAAAACACGCGCACATCAAACGAGCCACTATTAAGATAAGTGTGTGATACAATTTCAGTTCCTGCAGAACGGAACTCGATAGTGCCATCTCCGAAATCCCATTTATACGAATTGGAGCCTGATGATTTATTGGTAAACTGCACAGTATAAGGTGCACAACCTTTCGTTTTGGTACCATCTGTTTCTACTTCCAGTTTGATTGTATTCGGACGGATGGTGATGGGGATGATTGCAGTGTCTTTGCCGCAGTGGTTGGTGGCAACCAAACGAACCTGATAGGTTGTAACAACGCCGGTTGAATACAAATGAACAACCGTGTCTTTATTGTTGCTGTTGACCACCGGAGTTCCATCTCCAAAATTCCATTCATAAGTCACATTCAGTCCTTGCGACTGGTTCACAAAACTCACTTGAACAGGAGAACATCCTGTAAAACGGTTAGGCACAAACGAAGATTTTGCTTTGGAACGCACCACCACCTTGCGTGATAATTCAGTGGTTTTACACTCGTTCCATACTTTCAGGGTGACGGTATAAGTTGTGTCACCGAAAGATGCTGCCGGCTGAAATAAAATATTGCCTGGTTGATATTGAGTAGAGGTTTGTCCGTTTCCAAAATTCCATTCATAGCGGAAGCTGGGATGTTGTGTAGATGTATTTTCAAATCGTAAGGAAGCGGGTCCGCAAACCGTATCCACCGGAGAGGTAAATGCTGCTTGTGGTAAAGGACGTGTATAGAATTTTTGTTCTGTGCTGTCATCCTTACATCCAAAACGATTCACTGCAACGAGTTTAATCAAAATGCTGTCATTATTAGTATTGACAGATGTTCCGGGGAAACTGCTTGTATTACCAATCAATTGTCCGTTTGCATACCAGCGAAAATCTGTACTCGCAGTCGAAGGAGATGTATTGGTAATGGTTGTCTGATCAAGAACAAATGGTGCGCATCCAAAAGTGTTAGCAGAAGTAAAGCTTGCTTTAGAATCAGGATTTACTGTAACAATAATTTTAAACGGTGTTCCCTGACACAATCCCGCTTCTCCTGAAAGTGGTGTAACCGTATAAGTGACTGTCGCAGGTGCATTCGATGAATTAATCAGCGTTTGCGAAATATTTGATTGTCCTGTTGTAGCTGCACTTGCTCCTGTTACTGCACCGGTTGGCAAAATAACCGGTAAAGACCAGGTATAAGTAGTATTAATGGGAATGATTTGTGAAGGCTGACGATTTTGTGGTTGCAGATTAAATGATCCTCCCGAACACAGTGTGATACTTGTATCCGGCACTAACGGTTTGGGATAAACGGTAACCGTTACTTTGAAAGGTGTATTGCTACATGTTCCGGTTGCCGGTAATACTGTGTACTCAATGGTAGCAGGAATATTTGTTTGGTTGTTTAATTGCTGACTGATCGCTAACTGAGGAATTGTTTGTGCAGAACCTCCGGTGATGACGCCGGCAGGATTACTTACCGGGTTTGTCCAAGTATAAAATGTATTAACCGGTGTTCCGGAAGGAATGACACTAAAAATTCCTCCGCTGCACATCTCAGCTGTCTGATCTGAAATGCCGGGTTGAGGATTTACAAGTACGCGCACTTCAAACGGTTCTCCATTACAAACACCTGATGGAGAAACGGGCGTTACTGTATAAACAACCAATGCTGTAGCTGTGGTGGTATTGACCGGTGTTTGACTGATTGTGTTTTGTGGTGTTGTTTGGGCAGACAATCCGGTTACGCTACCGGCAGGAGAAATAACTGGAGCTGTCCACGTGTATTGGGTTCCTGCGGGAACGATTGTACCTATTATATTAGTTGCAGGAGAGATCACGAATGGATTTCGGCTGCAGACTGTTGCATTCTGTGTTGGAATAACAGGTTTAGGATTTACGCTGACAACAAGATTAAAACTGTCTGAAATACAAGATCCGGAAATTGCTGCCACTTTATAAGTAAGCGTTGCTGTTTTATCGGTTGTATTGTTTAAGGTCTGACTGATTTTTGAAAGCGGCGCTGGTGAAGCAGATCCTCCTGTAATGGCACCGGCAGGATTACTCACAGGATTTAACCAGTTATATAATGTACCGGTTGGAACAATATCTCCACCAATATTGTTTTGTCCGGTCCATTCAAAGAGTGCTCCTGTACACAACGCGGTGGTCTTGTCGGAGATGACCGGCCTGGGTTGTAAGTTGATTGTGAGAAGAAAAGGCGTTCCCGGACAACCTAATGCCGTCGGAATAACAGAATACACAACAATTCCCTGAACCGAGGAATTATTAATAAGTGTGTCTATTACAGATGACAACCCTGTTCCATTGTTTGCACCGGATACCTGAGCGGGAAGTGTATTTATTGTCCAGCTATATGTTGTTCCAGATGGTGCTGATGGATGTATGAAATTGATCGGCGTATTACTACAAACAGTAATCGTTTGATTAGACAGCTGTAATATTGGATTCACCACAACCGTAAGCGGAGCGCGGTTGCTTTCACAATTGGTAACGGGGTTAAGTTGACTAACGTAATAAATGGTTGATCCCGGCGTGGAAGTAGATGGCACCGGTGCAACCAATGATGGTATTCCTCCGGTAGCGGTGCTGTACCAGTATAACACATTTCCGGAAAGACCGGTTGCGTTGAGAGAACCCGCAGGATCTCCCTGACAATACGTTACATTTTGTACCAAAGGAGCAGACGGCAGCGGATAAACGGTTATGGTGTAAGTTGTTGTTGTTCCGGTACAACCAGAAGCGGAAGGGATAATGCTAATGGTAGCTGTGATGGGGTTTACTCCTGTATTCACAGCTTTAAATGATGGAATATTTCCTGTTCCGGAGGCTGCGAGGCCAATGCCGGGCTGGTTGTTGGTCCAGGTATAAGTAATGCCCGTAGGTGTACCGGTTAATGTTGTTGCATTGACAGTATTATTATGACAAACCTGTATGTCGGTTGGTTTGGTGACGACAGGTTCGGGGCGGACGAGGATGGATTTTACGGAGTCGGTGGTACCACATTCGTTGGTTGCTGATAGTTGAATAGAATAATTTCCCGAGTTGTTATAAACAACATTATCGGCTAACAAGCTATTGAAAGATGAAGGTGTTGCACCTGTAAGCTGCCATGAATATGTCGCTCCAGTTGTATAGCAAGAAGCGTTTGCGGATGGGCGGAATTGTACGCCCTGACAAACAGCAGCAGGAGTAATTACATTCAAAACCGGTTTTCCCTTGACAGTAATCTGTACTTCTGTCATAGCAGAAGTGCAGCTTCCTTTCGGAGATGTAGTTGTTAGTCGAAGCCGGTAAACGCCCGGGTTGTTGAAAACAATCTGAGGATTTTGTGAGTTGGCGGATGTTCCGTTCACATATTGGAAAGAGGAAACAGCCGGACTACAACCTGTCGTTGGCGTGTAAGTAACACTCCAGTTGAAAGTATTTTCTCCGCAAAGGGGTGTATTTGTTGTACCTAATGCCGAAACATTTAATGGAGCACATCCAGTTTGTGTGTTTGTTGTAAAAGATGCTGTGGGTTGAGGATTAACACAAACTATCTTTTCCGTACTATCTGCGCCGCAGAGAGTATTATTGATCATCACCAGTTTCACTGAATAAGTGCCAACTGCAGTAAATCTTACACCAAGGTTTAATGTTCCTGCTACCCAAAGATTGGGATCATTTGTGCCAAAATCATTTCCAAGCGACCCGCTTGTGATGGTCCATGCTCCTCCTGCAGAGAGCGCTTTAATTCGCCATACAAATTTGATGGTTGAACAAACACCATTTTCAACATTTCTTGTTTCTTTGGTGATATTGGTGATGGTTGTGATTTGATTCACACATGTAGTGTCATTTGGAGAAACCCTCATTTCTGCCTTTGGCTTATCTGATACATAAATCGGCAATATCGAACCTCCTGCAACACCACAAGGATTAACAATAGAAAGGAATGCTCCGTATGAATTGGGGAAATTGTTTGTTCCGTTTGAACTATTGGTTCCGCAACTCGTTTTTGGAAATATATGCGTGATAGTATCCGGTGCTGGATGATAAAAGGTATCGCGTTTACTACCATCATTGTAAAACATAATGTACATCGTTCCGGGAGGATTATTGGTGGTACCCGCAATCAAAAATCGCTGTTCGTTTCCCGAACAAATCGTTGAACCCCCAACCCCTACAAGACCACCAGCCGGAATATTTCCTACAAACACTTTGTAGTTTATGCTGTCAACACAAGCTCCTGAATAAACAACAAAAGTGAGGGTTTTAATCCCTACACCATAAAGATGATTAATTGGAGAAGTAAATGTTGTAGAGGTATAATCGGGCGTGCCATCTCCCCATCTGATAATATAATTTGTATTTGTAGATGTGGTGGCTGATCCGTTGGTGAATGTAAAATTCTGAGCATTTGCTGCACAAACTTTAAAGTACCTGTCGCCGTTAATCGTTGTTGCTCCATTTCCGTTTAGATTGGCATCAGGACGGTTCACGTTTACCTGTATTCCCGACAAAGTGTCTTTTGAAGAACCGTCGTCCAGAACCACACGATAAATGCCTGATGTATTCACAACCAGTTGTGCTCTGATTGAATCATTGATCGCCGAACCATTTCGCAACCATTGGTAAGACACCCCGGCCGGCGAATTAATAACAGAAAGTGTCACTTTGCCGCCAAAACAAAAAGAGGTAGGTCCGCTTGCTGTTATAACAGGCGTCTGACTTTTTGCAGAAGTTAAAATTGAGAATACAAGAAAAAACAAAATGCTTAATCGGGCAGAAAACCATTTACTGAAATTTGGAATGGTTCTTAGCGTAATACAAATAGGTAAAAAGGAATTGGACTTTTTAATCACTTTACGTTTGATTAAACTTCCTGATTCTGATTAAAGAACCTGGGAAGTGATTTTTGCTTATAACAAATCTAACTCAATGATTTGCAGCGAACAAGTTCTATTTGCTTTATATCTAAGAATTAATGTGAAATCATAATTTCCCGATTAGAACCTTTGCCGAAAACACTTATTAGGAATAGGGGTTTCCCTTTAATCAAGGCAGCGAGGAGGTTGGTCATAGTTGCCTGCAATGTTATACTTTTGCGCATCTATATAAATTCTTGATTTAAAACAATCGCATCATGCAAAAAGGGCCGGTATCACAGTATATCCAACATCATTATCGTCATTTTAATGCTGCAGCATTGATAGATGCGGCTAAGGGATATGAAACCCATATCAATGAGGGAGGTAAGATGATGGTAACTCTTGCCGGTGCGATGAGTACGGCAGAGCTGGGTCTTTCATTTGCTGAAATGATCAGACAGGGAAAAGTAGATATTATTTCCTGTACCGGCGCCAATCTGGAAGAAGATGTGATGAACCTGGTAGCGCATAGCCATTACAAACGTGTACCCAACTACCGCGATCTCACACCACAGGATGAATGGGATTTGTTAGAGAATCATTACAACCGTGTTACCGATACCTGTATTCCGGAGGAAGAGGCTTTTCGTCGTTTACAAAAACATTTGTACAAGCAATGGAAAGAGGCAGAGGAAAAAGGAGAACGTTATTTCCCACATGAATTTCTTTATAAAACAGTATTAAGCGGTGACCTTCAGCAATACTATGAGATTGACCCGAAAGACAGCTGGATCGTTGCGGCGGCAGAAAAAAACATACCTATCGTTGTTCCTGGATGGGAAGACTCTACAACGGGAAACATTTTTGCTAGCTATGTGATCAAAGGAGAGATGAAAGCAAGTACGGTAAAAAGCGGCATCGAATATATGGTTTGGCTGGCCGACTGGTATCGTGAAAACTCATCCGGAAAAGGAGTTGGATTCTTTCAAATTGGAGGGGGAATAGCTGGAGATTTCCCGATTTGTGTGGTGCCGATGATGTATCAGGATCTGGAGTGGCACGATGTTCCATTCTGGAGTTATTTCTGTCAGATCAGCGACAGTACCACTTCATACGGATCTTATTCCGGCGCGGTTCCCAACGAAAAAATCACCTGGGGAAAACTGGATATCAATACACCAAAATTTATTGTAGAGAGTGACGCAACCATCGTTGCTCCACTTATTTTCGCCTGGATTCTGGGATGGTAAAAATCTGGTTAGATAAAAAATTCTCCTTCTGGTATCTAAAATCTTCTTCCTGCCTGAGGTAAAGGCAGGTCTCTTTTTAAGAGGGTTTCCCTGTTGGCAATCTCCCATGCCGTATAAAAAATCAGCTTTGTCCTTTTTTCATATAAAAGCCAGTTGATCTTCTCAATATCATCTGTCGGTTGGTGATAATCTCCCTCCAGCATTCCGTCATAGAAAAATAATACCGGCACCCCTTTTCTAGCGAAATTGTAATGGTCGCTTCGATAAAAAATCCTTTGAGGATCTTTAGGATCGTCGAATTTATAATCAAGAACAAGGTCTGTATGCTTTTTATTGACCGCTTCATTAAGAGGAGATAGCTCTGTACTAAGCTTGTCGTGCCCAACAATATGTATATAGTTTAATGTATCCGGTTTTTTTCTCTCAGTATCAATACGACCAATCATGTCTATATTCAAATCAACAGATGTGTTTTCCAAAGAAAATACAGGGTGATCTGAATAATACCTGCTTCCCCACAATCCTTTCTCCTCTCCACTCACTGTCATAAATACAAGTGTCCTTCTCGGACCATTTCCTTCTTTTTTCGCCTTTGCAAATGCTTCTGCCATTGTTAGTACGGCGCTGGTTCCGCTGCCATCATCGTCAGCTCCGTTATAAATTTTACCATCGATTATTCCAACATGGTCGTAATGTGCTGTGATAAAAACATATTCCTCTTTTTTGTCGGAACCTTCTACTATACCAAGCACATTGGAGGGTTTCACATCTACAGATTTCTTTTGAAAAGTAAAAGACAAAGGGAAAGGAATACCGAAGCGGATGTTATTGAGTGTTTTTTGTTTTTTTACAGTTGAAATTATTTTGTCTGATTCGGTACCTGCTATCTTCTTTAAAACATCAGAAGTAATAAAAGATACACCTATAGCTACACTGTCTTCCATTTCTTTCGTCATAAAATACATCTCCGTAGACTTTCCCGTTTCTATGCTGTACACAATACTTTGACCTATATCGCACAACAAAACAAAAGAAGCTCCTTTTTCAAAAGCTGCTTTCTTTTTCATATTTAGATTGCGAGACCATTCTGAAAGTTCGTAGGTGCCGGTTATCAGAGAGCGGTCTTTTTCCAAAGGTTCTCCGCTCACTATTAAAACTGTTTTTCCTTTCACATCAACAGAATCATAATCGGAATATTTCGGGTCATCTATTCCGTATCCTGCAAAAACAAGTTGATCTGTTTTTGTTGTTACGGAATTACAGTATTGAAGAGGAATAAAAAAATCTTTTTGAAAAACCTGTTTGCGTTTATTTAGTAATAATTCTGCTTTCAGTACGGTATCATACAAGTATGGAAAATACTGCTGATACCCAGACAAAGAAGATGGTGCAAAAAGTCCGATTTTTTTAAATTCAGATTCAATATATGCGGCTGCTTTGCGTTGACCAGCTGCGCCAGTTTCTCTTCCAACCATTTCATCGGCAGCAAGAATGCTTAAATGTTGCTGTAATTTTTGAACGGTGATACTATTAGCATAAATCGTTGGATCGGTTGTTTGGGCAAACGAAGAGAATGCACATAAAAAAACAACCGCGTAGTAGAATATTTTAAGAAACAGGAAGCGGAACATAGAATGATATTCGTTAAAAGATCAGGAGCAGGCAATTTTATTTACGCGGGTCGTATGACGACCGCCCTCAAATTCCGTATTAAGAAATGCAAGGAATATATCTTTGGCCTCTTCTTCACTAACAAATCTTGCAGGAATGCACAAAACATTTGCATCATTGTGCTGCCTCGACAGCTTCGCTATTTCAGCATTCCAGCATATCGCAGCGCGGATTCCCTGGTGTTTATTGGCTGTAATGGCTACACCATTGGCGCTTCCACAAAGCAAAACCCCGAATCCCGACTCTCCATTTTCTACAGATGCTGATACCGGATGTGCAAAATCGGGGTAATCAACACTTTGGTTTGAAAAAGGACCAAAATCTTTTACTGTTAATCCCTCTTTCGTCATCAGCGATTTGAGTATCTCTTTATAATCAAATCCGGCATGATCACCGCCAATGGCAACTGGCTTTGTTTTGTCAAACATTCTGCTATCGTTTTAATGTTAGAAAATTAAATAAGGATTACTCAATCCCACTGCTCCACTTTTGTTTCTTTTGTTTTTTTAAATGCACGTGCGCTCAAAACAATACTAAACTCATAAAGCATATAAAGAGGAAGAGTAACAAGGGTCAAGCTAAACGGATCGGTAGAAGGCGTAATTGCTGCAGCAAGAATCAGGATCACAACAAACGCATACTTGCGGATCTGTTTTAAGGTAAAAGGAGATATGATGCCAATTTTGGTCAGCATTAAAATAACAACCGGTAACTGAAATAAAATTCCGACCCCTACAGTAAGATAAAGCAGGTTTTCAAAATAATCTCCGATTGACGGCCTGAATTCAATAAGCGGACTTAACGAGTAGCTGCTGTAAAAATTCACCATAAAAGGTGTGAGTACGATATAACCAAAAAGTACGCCGGTAAAAAAAAGTAAAGAGACCCATATAATCGCTCCGGTGGTATATTTTTTTTCCTTCTTACTAAGTGCAGGACTGATAAATCGCCATAACTGCCAGAACACATAAGGGAAAGCAAGCACGAAGCCGCCTGTAAATGCCAGACTAAATGTCATTAAAAACTGTTCAGTCATTGCATTACTCAAAAACTTGAGTGAAACTTCCTGCAAACAAAGTTCCTGTATCTGTATTTTTTCACTTAGCAGACAAAGCCATCGGTAAGTAATAAAGTCTTTATGAACGGGGCCCATTAAAATATTATTCACCACATATTCAATATTCGCAAATACAATAACCGATCCCACAAGAACAGCTATAAGGGAACGGACAACATGCCAGCGCAACTCTTCCAGATGATCAACAAAGCTCATCTCGGCATTCGGATTTTCGCCGGCTTTATTTATAAATCGATTTATAAAAGATTTTTTTTCTGAACTCACTGCTGAATAATTCTAATTAAACAAAGGTATATGTTTCCTTATATGATCTCTTTTAGATACATACACTGGACTTATCTTAATATTTTTAACTTAACAATTTCAATCCTGGTTTCACTCACTTTCAGCATTTCAAATGCATAATTGCCTACAATGATTTCTTCTCCATTGGAGGGGATTTTTTCATGGTGCTCCACAATATAACCAGAGAGCGTTTCTGATTCGCTGTCCTCTTTAAACAATAGCCTGTACTTCTCATTAAGATAATCAAGCTCCAGCCGGCCACTGAAAATAAACTCCTGTTCGCCAAGTTGTTTTTCAACAAACTCCTCCACATCATATTCGTCTTTTATTTCACCGAAAATTTCCTCGAGCAAATCTTCCATTGTGACGATTCCGCTTGTTCCACCAAACTCATCTACCACCCATGCAATACTTTTTCTTTCCCGCGTAAACTTACTTATGAGGTCTGTTGCGCCCATACTTTCAGGCACAGCCGGTATTGGATGGAGGATTTCGCGAACCGACTTTGGTTTCAAAAAAAGATCAAGCTGGTGTACATACCCCGCAATACGATCAATGTTTTCTTCATAAACTATCAGCCGGCTTAGTTGCGTTTCTATGAACTTGTTTTTGATTTCATTCATTGATGCTGAAATATCTATTCCTGTAATTTCCTTCCTGGGCACGAGACACTCCCGAACTTTAACCTTAGGGAGCAATAAAGCATTCTCAAAAAGCTCCGTATTTAATTCAGCCGCGTCCTCTCCTGCTTCTTTTCCCTGTTGTAGAAATTGCTCTATATCTGAACGAACTACATCTTCTTTTTCTTCTTTTATATCAAGGTTGAATAAATAAGTTAAAATCCAGTTTGATACGCGATAGAAAAGTTCGGCTACAGGCGACAGTATCTGAAAGAAAAAATAGGTGGGCCTGATAAAAAATGATAGCAGCTGGTTGCTTTTGGCACGAAAGAAAGAAGTAAATGAAAAATACACAAGCAGCAGAACGGCTGTTTCAAGCAATAATTCAGCAACCAGCATAAGTAGCGGCGCATTTCGGAGAATTTCTATAGAAGAAATTACGGGTTGTACCAAGCGGCCGGTCAGTAATGAGAAAAGGGTCATTGTCAAAGCCATACCCGCATAAGACATCCCTCTAAATCGGGATGGATGATCTTTGAGAATACTAAGCAATCTTCCACTCAACCGACCCTGTTTTCTTTTAAGTTCGATTGAAAAACGATTCAAAGAAGAATAAGCCGCTTCAAGGCCGGCAAAAAAACCAAACAACAGCAATGCTATGATTATCCCAGGAATAAGCATAAATTATGTTTTATCAAGAAACAGACATACTGCCTTTTCTGCTTGTTCACAGGCTATTTCAAGTTTATCGTTTACTATAACCAAATCGAACTCTTTTTTATATGCCATTTCTTCCGAAGCTTTGTTTATTCTTTTTAACAAAGATTCGCTTGTTTCTGTTCCTCTCTTTTTCAGTCTGTTTTCAAGTTCTTCCAGAGACGGGGGCTCTATAAAAAGTGATAATGTTTTGCCTGGATACAACCGCATCACATTCATGGCACCTTTTACATCAATATCAAGAACCGGAATCTGAACATTGTTCCAGATTCGGTTCATCTCTGTTTTAAGCGTTCCGTAATAAATACCTTCATATACCATCTCATATTCTATAAATTCC
>JAULVS010000079.1:0-2672 GCA_032110905.1 Chitinophagaceae bacterium
AAAGCAAGTTATTTATTCGGAAGGAAATCACCCGGGCCGACTGTATTATATATTAAAGGGAAAAGTAAAAACATTTAAGGCCAATGAAGACGGAAAGGAACTAACCATTGGTTTATATAACGCAGGCGATTTCTTTGGTTTTATTCCATTGCTGGAAAATGAAGTTTATAAGGAAACGGCCGAAGCACTTGAAGAGAGTGAGCTTGCTGTGATTCCCCGCAACGATTTTGATGATTTGTTGCATCACAACAAGGATGTTGCGCACAAGATCATACGGCTGCTCGCAAAAAATGTGACAGACAAAGAAAAGCAGCTGCTGGGTCTTGCTTATAACAGTTTGCGCAAAAGGGTTGCAGAATCGCTACTTACTTTAATGAAAAAATATAAAAACCCGAATTCGGAACAGTTTTCTATTCATATCTCAAGAGAAGATTTGGCAAACATTGCCGCTACAGCAACAGAAAGTCTGATTCGCACACTAAGCGATTTCAGATCCGAAAAACTAATAGATATTACCGAAGGAAAAATTGTGATATTAAACGAAAAGAAGCTGCGTGATATGATCAATTAAAAGAAATAATTCGTTCCAAATCGCTGATAAAAGAATTTTTTAAGATTTGAAACTCTTTTTCCATGTATTCTATTTTTGAACGAATTTCTTTCTGTGCAGAAAATATTTTATTATTTGTTATTGTAGCAGGGTTGTATCTCGTTGATGCAATAAGCGCCTCTTGTTTTAATATGTCGTGTCTTAGTAAATTCATTGCTGCTTCACGTTGAAGAATAATGCCCTGGTATTCATCAGCCCAATTGATGAGTTCTTTTTCATTAAAGGAATCTAATATCCGGCTAAGGTTGTTTTTCAGGTAATCGTTTTCCTGCTCTATGTAATCAAGCGACCTCAACCAGGTAGAGTTTTCAAGAACGAATATTTCAAGGGTTCGAATATGCATATTAACATTGTTGACATATGCCAAATCCCCTTGTCTGTCAGGACAAGGGGATAAGACAAACAATGATGTATTATTATTTAATTTCAATTTTTTTATGTGAGGTTTTTTTGTTTTCAACCTCCAGTTTAGGTAGAGAAATCATCAGCTCACCCTTTTCATAACGGGCATCTATTTTTTCTGATTTAATATTTTCAGGTAATGTAAACGTTCTTGAAAAAGAAGTATAATTATATTCTTTACGGGTATATTTATCTTCTTTATCTTCTTTTTCTGAACTTTTCTCTGCGCTGATGGTAATCAGGCCTCCTTCAACATTTACTTTGAAGTCTTCTTTATTCAGCCCCGGTGCGGCAAGGCTTATTTTGTATTCATTTTCAGATTCCGAAACATTAACAGAGGGCATAGAGGCTACTCTTTCCCAGCCTTCATCAAACCACTCTCTCCAAGGTTTAAAAAAATCTTCAAACAAAGCAGGTAACCGCTCGGTTCTTTTTACGGTGATATTTCCGTTGTCCATAATTAATTAATTTAAAAGAAAACAATTTTATTTACCACTCCAAGTTGCGCAATTTTAATAGCACGAAATGAGGACAGCCATCAATCGTTTTTATGAAGTTGATCATCGGGCGTTTACATAACAATCTTTCAACATAAAACCACAGGAAACAATGATGCATGCAACAATCAAAAGAATGAACACGCTCATATGAAATAGCCATAACGAGAATTCGATACCAACAGGAATGATCTTTTAGGCTATTCTATATGACCATTAAAAAACAATAAAAAAGAACATATGAAATAAATGCGGAGCAAAACTATCTGAGCGACTTCGGGAGCAGAATGAGGATGATTATAACAATTGCTGATGAAAATCATATTATTAGAAGCTATAAATGCACCTACCGGATTTAATTTGATATTATTCCTTTAAATAAACAAGGAATCTGACCAATTATTAAAAGAATGATCCTGCGTACATTTGGGTTCAAATTCTTATTTATTACGCATGAATGAGTTGATTCGTGAAATCATAGACCAACCCGCAACATCTCTTGCAATCATCGGAAACCTGATATTAATAGAAAGCTTGTTATCGGTAGACAATGCAGCCGTGCTTGCTACTATGGTGCGGGACTTGCCTGAAAAACAAAGAAACAAAGCCTTGAAATATGGTATCTGGGGGGCTTATATTTTCCGCGGACTTGCTATGCTTTTTGCTTCTATTCTGATTCAGATATGGTGGCTTAAACCTTTGGGCGGCGCTTATTTGCTTTACCTTGTTTATGATTGGTGGAAAGGAAAACAAACACCCCAAAAAAGCGATGATTTTCTAGATAAAAAAAGCAACTGGTTTTATCGCTCTACCGTTGGCGCAATTGGAACCTTCTGGTCTACTGTTCTCCTTGTTGAGTTAATGGATATTGCTTTTTCTGTAGATAATGTGTTCGCTGCAGTTGCGTTTACTGATAATATTATCCTGGTCTGTATCGGTGTTTTCATTGGCATCTTATCGATGCGATTTATTGCACAATGGTTTGTAAAGCTGATGGGAAAATATCGGTTTCTTGAAACAAGTGCTTTTTTGGTGATTGGAATACTTGGTTTTAAGCTTCTTATTTCCGTTTATGAGCATTTGTATCCCAATGAAACAATCAGTATACTACTGAAAGAACATGCTGAATCGGTAGATATGTGGACGTCTTTAACAACGGTAAG
>JAULVS010000080.1:0-3801 GCA_032110905.1 Chitinophagaceae bacterium
ATTAATTAGTCCTGTGTCCGCCCGCTTGCGGGCGGATAGGCAGAGCAAATTCGGTTGGCTGTTATCCGTTGGCGGTTAGATATACGTTGGCGGTTATCGGTTAGCAGTTATCCGTTAGCGTTTAGCAGTTAAAATTCATTTTAGGTTCGTTTTAATACGAGCCTTTTTTGTTTGAAGTTTTGCAGAAATTAATTAGTCCTGTGTCCGCCCGCTTGCGGGCGGATATGCAGAGCAAATTCGGTTGGCTGTTATCCGTTGGCGGTTATCGGTTAGCAGTTATCCGTTAGCGTTTAGCTGATAAGTTCCTAGACATCGTGGACTAAAAAATAGCAGGACATCGTGGACTGATTTAGTAAAATAAGTTCTAAAAAAACTTATATGACTAAAGAAGAAAGGGTTATAGCTGCTGTAAATTCATTTAATGCGGGCAAGGATGTAAAATCAATTTTGACGCATTATAAATGCTCCAAAAGCTGGCTTTATAAATGGTAAATCGTTACAAATCCGATCCCTCAGGGGACTGGTATAAAGAAGAGAGCCGGCGTCCTAAAAAAATACATTCGGCAATTTCTGACGCAGAGCGAAAAGCTGTAATAGCTGCAAGATTAACCTTGGAGAATCAGCCTTACAGCCAGCGAGGCGCTATCAGCATTCAATACGAGTTAAAGTCCAATGAACAATTAGTTGTACCAGTTTGGAAGATTAATAGAATACTTAAGCAGGCCAACCTTAACAGCAAAAAGCCAAAACAAAAAAAAGTCACTAATGAATATCCTGTCACCGGCTTAATTGTAGACCAAATGGATTTCGTTGGTCCTCGTTATATTAAAAATGACGGCAGATATTACAGTTTGAATATTATAGATATAACGACTCACTTTGTTCACGTAAATCCTTTACGAAGCAAGGATTCAGGCAATGTGATTCAATGTGTTGTAAGGTTTTGGAAGCAAAGAGGTATTCCTGATTTCTTACAAATGGATAATGAACTTAGTTTCCGAGGGAGCAATCGTCACCCACACAGTTTCAGTAAGTTAATAAGACTGGCTTTGTATTTGAGAATTACTGTGATATTTATCCCTATTAAAGAGCCATGGCGTAACGGAATCATAGAAAAATTCAATGACTCCTTCAACAAGCGCTTTATCAAGGGCAGAATCTATTCAGATTTTAAACACCTTCAAAACTGTGCCAAAGAATTTGAGGATTTTCATAATCAATATCATAGGTATGCAGTACATAAAAATCACACTCCGGAGGAGCAGTTGAAACTAGAGATAGAAAGAGATATACTGCCTGCTAATTTCATTATACCAGATGATGCACTGCCACTAAAAGGCGGCAGAATTATCCTTATCAGATTTATAAGGAGTAATCGTCAACTAGATGTATTTGGCGAAAAATTCTTGATGCCTTCTCATTTGGAATACAGCTATGTGGAAGCCGTTATAGATATTGATGAAGAAAAGCTTTATGTCGTAAGAGATTGCCAGGTACAATGGGAAACCTATTATAAGGTTAACCAGTCCACGATGTGGTGAAATTTTGGCATCTTTAGCCGCCCCTATAGGGGCATTTGTCCACGATGTCAAAGAACTTTACTTTGTTAGAAAGAGGGTTTTTAAAGACCCCCTGTTTAGTCCACGATGTCTTGCTATATTACAGTTAGCAGTTAGAATTCATTTTAGGCTCGTTTTAATACGAGCCTTTTTTGTTTGAAGTTTTGCAGAAATTAATTAGTCCTGTGTCCGCCCGCTTGCGTGTCCGCCCATATATTGGCGGAAGATCTCTGCAAAAGCTACTACTGCGGTTCAAATCAGCTCGGGACCTCGAAAACAGTTATACGTTATCGGTTAGCAGTTGAAATTCATTTGAGGTTCATTTAATACGAACCTTTTTTTGAATCTATTATGCGATAAGATGACATGTATTTATCTGAATTTTTTTTCAGCTTCTTTCTCTAATTTCGCATCTATATGCGTTACAGTAAATGGATTGGAATTGTTGCCGGTATGCTGATTGTGGTATCAGGTTTTTTACCCTGGGGCACGGTGCCTGTTTCAGGTAATATTGAGTTAACAGGATTCGGCTCGGAAGGCTTCTCTAAATTCGGCAAGCCGGTGCTTTTTAACATCTATCTTTTACCAGTATTATATCTGTTTTTTCTACTTCCAAAAATATGGGCTAAAAAGTTAAATCCTCTTGTTGCTGCTATCGGACTGGCATGGGCAATCAGAAATCTTTTATTGTTTTCAACCTGCAGGGGAGGATTTTGTCCGGAAACTAATTACGGACTTTATATTTATTTCGCTTCCTGCTTGCTTATGCTATTAATGACATTCTTCAGTGCAGTTCCGGCAAAGAAGAGTTAACAGTTATCGGTTATCAGTTTTCAGTTATTAATTTTCAGTTATCGGTTAACCATTAACTGAAAACTGCGAACGGTTAACCGCTAACCCTTCTTCACCTCTTTCGACCAGCTGTCTTTTAAAGTGACAGTACGATTGAATACCAGTGCGTTTTTGCTACTTTCTTTATCAAAGCAGTAGTAACCTTTCCTTAAAAACTGAAAACGATCAGCGTTTGTTGCTTCCAGAATAGCAGGTTCGGCATAGCCTTTCACTGTTTTTAGGCTATCGGGGTTGATATAAGATTTAAAATCACCTTCTTCAGAAGCAGGGTCTTCCACTTTGAATAACCTGTCGTATTCCCTCACTTCAACTTCCACTGCTTCTTTGGCATTCACCCAGTGAAGTGTTCCTTTTACATGCAATCCACTCGTATCCTCACCACTCTTGCTCTCGGGGAAATAACGACAGTGTAATTCTGTGATATTACCTGATTCATCTTTTCGTACATCTTCGCATTGAATGATATAGGCGCTTTTCAAACGAACCATTTGTCCGGGGGCAAGACGAAAATATTTTTTGGATGGGTTTTCCATGAAGTCGTCACGTTCAATCAGGATTTCTCTGCTGAAAGGAACTGACCTCTGTCCACCATTGGGATCCTCCGGGTTATTATCTGACAACAAGGTTTCAGTTTGACCTTCAGGATAATTTGTGATGATCACTTTTACCGGATCAAACACTACCATTCTTCTTAATGCAATTTTATTTAGGTGTTCCCGGATACAAAATTCTAATAAACTGAATTCGATCAGGTTGTCTCGTTTCGCAATACCAACACGTTCTGCAAAATCACGAATGCTTTCCGGTGTATAGCCGCGCCTGCGCAAACCGCTGATGGTTGGCATACGCGGATCATCCCAACCTGAAACATATTGTTCATTGACGAGTTGCAATAGTTTTCGCTTACTCATTACCGTGTAATTCAGGTTGAGCCTGGCGAATTCGTATTGTTTTGAAGGAAATATTTCAAGTTCATCAATAAACCATTCGTAGAGTGGACGGTGGGGGATGAATTCCAGCGTGCAGATGGAATGTGTGATTTGTTCGATGGAATCACTTTGTCCATGCGCGAAATCATACATCGGATAGATGCACCATTTGTCGCCTGTGCGATGGTGATGTGCGTGTTTAATGCGGTAGATGATTGGATCTCGCAAGTGCATAATTGAAGAAGCCATATCGATTTTTGCACGTAATACTTTCTCTCCGTCTTTGTATTTACCGGCACGCATCTCTTCAAAAAGACGCAGGTTTTCTTCTATGGTTCTGTCGGCGTATTGATTTCGTTTTCCGGGGGAAGTAGGCGTTCCTTTCTGCGTGGCAATTTCTTCACTGGTGCTGTCGTCTACATAGGCTTTGCCTTTATTGATCAGTTTTACAGCAAACGCAT
>JAULVS010000081.1:0-5407 GCA_032110905.1 Chitinophagaceae bacterium
ATAAAAGACCCCTTTTTTCGGCGGTTGTCAAAATGCCAACACCAAGGGGCTTTGTAATAAAAAGTAAGTCTCCTTCTTTTGCGGTATTGTTTTGTTTTAAATGTTCCTCAGCAACACGACCATTTACTGTAAGACCAAAGAAGGGTTCTTTTGCATCTATGCTATGTCCTCCAGCCAAAACAATACCAGCCTCTTTACAAATTGACCTTGCGCCTTCCATCACCTCTCTTGCCAGGGTTACAGGTAAATGATCGACGGGCCAGCCAAGCAGGGCCAGTGAAAGAAATGGTTTGCCGCCCATGGCATAAATATCACTGATTGCATTGGCGGCTGCAATTCTTCCAAAATCAAATGCATCATCTACAACCGGTGCAAAAAAATCTGTTGTGCTGATGATAAGCTCTTTTTCATTGAAACGATAAACAGCTGCATCATCATTGGAATGATAACCAACAAGAAGGTTTGGATCAATAAAAGAAGGTTGTTCTGATTTAAGAATTTCCTGTAATACAGCAGGTGCAATTTTACAACCACAGCCCGCCGCTTTTGAATATTCTGTTAAACGATGTGTTTGCATATCAAGTTTATAAACGCCTGAATAAAACCGATGCGCTTTTTTCTAGCGTCGATGTGAAAAATACCTGATAACGCTGGTCTCCGGAGTATACAACCATTAATCCGGTATTTGGAGGAATGGTTCCGAGGGTTTCTGCATAAAGTGATATCTGTACTATTTGACCCACAGGTACATAGATGGTAAATTTCTGAGCCTTGGCTCCAAGACCTATTTTGTTAAGCAATAGCTTATTGTCTAAAAATACAGAAACCGTGTCTCCGTCTATTTCACCGTTATCATACAACGCTATGGTGATGCTGTCCTCAAACACAGACAATGTCTGGATTTGCTCTGATGTTCTTTTAGTGTCGAGTGTTTGGACTTTTGCCTGGTTTATTGTTTGTCGAACTTCCGCGTAATCTCGCTTAAGTGTGTCTTTGTTTTGTACCAAAACCAGGTCAGATTGCTGAGTGGTTACGGAATCTATGGTTGTTGTTTTAACAGGAGGAGATACTGTTTTTCCATTATTAATCTTAGTTGTTCTTTCATCATCTAAATTCTCTTTTTGGGTATTCTTATTGTCTTTTTTCTGCTGTTTAACTATCGCGGTTTTGTTTTTTAATGAATCGGATTGGGGTTTTGCGATTTTGTTTTTATTCTCTTTATCATTGATGCCAGACTTGTCTTTATCTCCCTTCTTTGATGAAGGAACATTGGTTACAACAACATCAGATTTATCAGTTTTTGATTTGTCTTTCTCTTTCTTAATGGCAACATCTGGCTTATCTGCATCTGTTTGTTCAAATGCCATTTCCTGATCCAGTTTTTTGTCGGCCAACCGCTTGTACAGCTGTGTGTTCAGATAGTCTTTTTCCCTGATCACATTTACCCCACCTGTAAGCGATTTATAATTTCGCCAAGCGGTGGTGTTCCATTTACCAGGTAAAACAGTCGAGGTGTCCTGGATGTCTTTCAGGTTAAAAAAGAAAACTGTTTTTATTCCGCGGGTGTTATTTTCAAAATTGTTTGAAACAGAATACTCGTCTTCTACAATAAGTACATCTCCGTTAATGCGTGCATTTACCTTTAATAAATTATAGTACAAAGTATCTCTCAATACAAAAAGTCGATAACAGTACCCATATAATTTTCCTTTCTTTTCCTTTAGTGTAAGTTCAAAGTTGATGGTGTTTTTGGGGCTGTCAACCTCCATATAACCCTTATATACCCCTGTAACTTTTTGTGCGGATGTAGTTAAAATAAAACTGAATAAGATCAGTGTTAAAAAAATATTCTTTTGCATCTGTAATTAATTATGAACCTATAACCTTGTACGCGGCTCTTATTCAAAGTAGTTTTATGGCGTTAGCGTCTGACACGGTTTCACAGGCAATATTATACTTCAACTTTTCAAGATCCTCCCGGTTGTTCAACCCTTTCAAATACCATTTGTCATAATAGCGCAACAAGATACGAAAACAATCCGCGATTCGTTCTTCAATCAATGCATTAACAGCTTCTTTCGTTTCAAGTCCACCCAACCTTTTTTTAATCCTTATGATCGCGTTCACGAGTCTTTCTTTTTCGTGTTTTCCATACTGAGCAACAAGATATTTCAATCGTTCTTCAAATGGAATATCCAGAAAAAAGATGTTTCGCTTGCGCATATTGTTCCAGAATACAATGGGAATATTTATATCCCCAATGCGTTGACTTTCATCTTCTACCCATATTTCTTTTTGTGACAAACACTTTTGCATCAATCCGTAAAGTGTTACAGCAAGTTGGTTTTCAAACTGTTCCTGTGTTGGTTGAACAGGCATGCCAAGGTTCCCGAATGCAGAGCCTTTATGTTTCGCAAGCTTTTCAAGATCGAGCACAAGTTCACCCTTTTTCTCAAGAGCTGCCAGCACATCTGTTTTGCCGCTTCCGGTATAGCCTCCAAGAAGCCTAACAGGAAACTCTTTTTCAAATTGATTGAGAACCCACCTTCTGAAATACTTATAACCACCCTCTAGTGTGTATACTTCAAATCCATATAAATCAAGCAGCCAAGCTACCCCTGCACTACGCATCCCTCCGCGCCAACAATGAACTAAAACTGTTTTTTTGCCGGCTGTTGTTTCTTTGGTATTACTGTATTTACGGATAATATATTCTGTCTCTTCTACCATCCTGCTCATTTTCAAACCGAAATAATCAAGCCCTATTTTGATGGCAGACTCCCTGCTTTGTTGTTTATAGCTCGTGCCAACCAACGCTCTTTCGGGATCTGTAAATAATGGCAAAGAAAATGCTCCCGGAATATGCGCATGTGAATATTCCGATGGGCTTCGCACATCCAAAACCGGCGCGAAGCTTTGTTTATGAATAAACTCTTCCGGGGAAATTTTAATGACAGCCATCTTCTATCAAAGTTATCTCAAGATTTTTACCTGACACGATTTAAATCGCGTATCTCTTTGAAATTTATTAAACCAATGTTTTTAAGTGGTATAAATAAAAAAGGTCGTCCTTAGCGGGACGACCTTTAAGTTTAAAATTCAAAATTTTACCCGTTCATACTGATCAGGAACTCGCGGTTATCTTTGGTTCCTTTCATATGCTGGAGAAGCATGTTCATTGCTTCTTCTGTATTCATATCTGCAATATGTTTACGCAAAACCCACATCTTTTTCGCAACATCTTTATCAAGTAACAGATCATCGCGCCTTGTGCTGGAAGAAACAATATCAATTGCGGGGAAGATGCGGCGGTTGGCCAATTTGCGATCGAGCGCAAGCTCCATGTTACCCGTTCCTTTAAATTCTTCAAAAATAACTTCATCCATTTTACTTCCGGTATCAACCAGTGCTGTTGCCAGGATCGTGAGCGAACCTCCGTTTTCAATCTTACGGGCTGCACCAAAAAACTGTTTTGGTTTTTGCATCGCGTTGGCTTCCACGCCTCCGCTAAGCACCTTTCCGCTTGCGGGAGCAACGGTATTGTATGCACGAGCCAGACGCGTAATTGAGTCGAGCAGAATAACAACATCATGTCCGCATTCTACAAGACGTTTTGCTTTTTGTAAAACAACGGCTGAAACCTTTACGTGCTTTTCTGCTGGTTCATCAAAAGTAGAAGCAACAACTTCTGCTTTCACGCTGCGTTCCATATCAGTAACCTCTTCAGGACGTTCATCAACAAGAAGAACAATCAGGTATACTTCAGGATGATTTTCGGCGATAGCATTGGCCACCTCTTTCAACAGAACGGTTTTACCTACTTTCGGCTGAGCAACAATCAAACCACGCTGTCCTTTTCCGATTGGCGTAAACAAATCCATAATACGGGTACTGTAACTTGTTGAGCTTGTTGCAAGATTCAGTTTCTCGTAAGGAAATAACGGTGTCAGATAGTCGAAGGGAACACGATCACGTATCTCCTCCGGTTTTTTACCGTTTATCGTATCTACTTTTAATAATGCAAAATATTTTTCACCTTCTTTTGGAGGTCTTACATATCCGTTTACTGTATCTCCGGTTTTTAAACCGAATAGTTTTATCTGGGATGGTGATACATAAACATCATCGGGACTCGATAGATAATTATAATCACTGCTTCTTAAAAATCCGTATCCGTCGGGCATCATTTCCAGAACGCCTTCTCCGGAAATTGCACCATCAAACTCTACATTAAATGCAGATTCTTTTTTAACATATGGAGGTCTGGATGGGGCTTGGTGTTCGGGTGTTGTGTTTTCTACGGCCGGTTGTTCAGGGGCGGGTGTTGCGTTATCTTCAATAATCGGATCTGCAACATAATCATCTACTCCGGGAATTTTCAGACTTGACAATAAATCAAGGTCGGGCATCGCCGATGACTCTGAAGGCTGCGTCTCTGTTTTTTCTTCTTTCTTTTTTCTTCCTCTTGGCTGACGAGCCGCCTGGTCGCCGCTTTCCACAATCGCTTCTTCAGAACCGATGCCTGTTGATGTTTTAATGATTCTTTTCCGGCGAGATTTTTCTTCTCCCTCTGTTTTGTTTTCACTTGCCATAACTGCTTGTTTATCTAAAATGGTATAAATAAGTTGTTGTTTGTCCATTTTTTTGGCGCCGGCAATTTTCAACTGTTCGGCAACATCGAGCAGCTCAGGAACGAGCATGTCGTTTAATTGTAAAATATCGTACATAAATAAAATGTGATTAACACAAATTCTGTTCTATCGCATCATTGATTCTAGACAGGAATTATTTGCTTTGCTGAAAATATAGGAATGAAAAGGACCAAATTCGATGAGCTATGAATATTCGGATCTTTTTATTAGCTCCTTTCCATTGCAATATTACGGCAAAGTTGAGAAAACCAAAAATTTTATCTCCCAGTTTTATTTAGCAGAAATAAATAGTGCGCCTTAAGGTCGCGTATGGTTTTATCAATATGAAATACCGATTTCATCCTGAATGCAGCATTCAAGCTAATTTTTTCTCTTAACTCTTTATCTTGGTAAACCCGTTCTATTGCCATTGCAAGCAAAAGGGGATTTCCCGGAGGAACAAGAAGGCCGCTTTCTCCGTCTTCTACAAGGTCTGTATTTCCGGGTATACGAGTAATCACTACCGGCTTCGCAAGCGACATGGCTTCTATTGTGGATTTAGACAATCCCTCCCCTCTTAATGAAGGCAATACAAATAATGAAGAGGACGCTACCAGCGGAAGAGGGTCTTTTAAAAAACCCGCAATGTGAATGTTAGAAGAATAAGGACTTGTTTTAATGAGACTCTCTATGTTTTTACGATCAAAGCCGTTGCCGACAAACAAAAAATGTATTGGCAGGTTGGGTGAAAGGTGTTGTGTTGCTTTTAGTAAAAC
>JAULVS010000082.1:0-5457 GCA_032110905.1 Chitinophagaceae bacterium
ATTGAAGATGGTATGGCAGAAGACGACTGGAGCGGTTGGAAAAAACTGACTGAATCTATCGGAACTAAATGCCAGCTTGTTGGTGATGACCTATTTGTTACCAATGTAAAACGCCTGAAAGAAGGCATAGACAAAGGAATTGGCAACAGCATCCTCATCAAAGTAAACCAAATTGGAACTGTTACCGAAACCATCAATGCGGTGCAGATGGCGCAGAATGCAGGCTTCACTTCTATTATGAGCCACCGCTCCGGTGAAACAGAGGATACTACCATTGCCGATCTGGCAGTGGCATTGAATTGCGGACAAATCAAAACCGGATCTGCCAGCAGAACCGACCGAATGGCGAAATACAACCAGCTGATTCGCATCGAGGAAATGCTCGGCGCAAATGCAGTTTATCCGAGAGAAAGAATTAAATTTGGAAAGTAATCCCTTTAGCAGGATGCCCGGGGATCAATACCGGGCATCCTTATTTTAAATAGCTGTTGATGAAATTGCTTAACCATATTCCCGCTTTTCTGAAAAACAAATACCTGCTCGCGACTGCCGGTTTCGCCCTTTGGATGATGTTCTTCGACCGAAACGACCTGCTCACGCAGTTTGACCGATTCAAGAAACTGAAAGACCTGGAAGAGAGCAACTCCTATTACTCCTTTAAGATTGATAACGCTAAGCAAGAGCTTGAGCAAAGAAAAACAGACCCCCAAGCCTTCGAAAGGGTCGGACGCGAGAAATACTATATGAAAAGAAAGAACGAAGATGTTTTTCTTTTCGAAGAATAATCGCAAAGCCGTACAATAAGTTTTTCCCTGTTTCGTTTTATACCTGAATGCCAATCAAACAAAGCGTTTGGCTAAAATTAGATTGTTATGGCTTCAGTTTACACCCCGGAAGATTTATTGTTATACCTCTATAGGGAAACAACGCCCGAACAAACAGCGGCAATTGAAAAAGCCTTGTCGGATGACTGGACGCTACGCGAAAAACTCGAAGTGCTGAAAGCTGCCGGCAACCGACTTGAAAAATTCAGCCTTACACCACGTACTGAATCTATATTGAACATCCTTCATTACGCAGCAAAAAGCCAGCCGGCAAATCCCCTAAACTAATTTTTCCTTTCTACCTTGCAGTCTGTTCCTAAATATGAACAGAAAAGAACAGTATCAGCAAGTCATTGACTATTTTTCCCGTAATGCCCCCGATGCGGAAACGGAATTGTTGTACGACAACCCCTTTCAATTACTGGTTGCAGTCATTCTTTCCGCTCAGTGCACCGATAAACGTGTGAATCTTACAACACCGGCTTTATTTAACAGCTTCCCTAATGCGACTACTTTAAGCAAGGCCGAGTTTGAAGAAGTGTTCCCTCTTATTAAAAGCATTTCCTATCCCAACAACAAGGCCAAGCACCTAATAGGGATGGCGAAAAAACTGATTGCTGATTTTGATGGAGATGTGCCGCTCACGGTAGATGAACTGGTAACATTGCCCGGCGTAGGCCGAAAAACGGCAAACGTGATTACGTCGGTTATTGATGCACAACCCAACATGGCAGTTGATACGCATGTATTCAGGGTGAGTCACCGCTTAGGTCTTGTGCCCTCAACAGCGAAAACACCGCTTTCGGTAGAAAAAGTGCTGGTCAAATATTTCCCGAAAGAACTGATTCACAAAGCACATCACTGGCTGATTCTTCACGGCCGATACACCTGCCTTGCAAGAACACCTAAATGTGCAGCTTGCGGGTTGAAGGAAATTTGCAGGCATTACAAAAAATCCTGAATAATTAGACAAAAACCAATAACAGATAACTGCTAACTTAGAACTGTTAACAGTTAACCGCTTTCATATCCTTCTCAACAAAAATTTCTGAGATGCTCCACAAGCTCTGTCCTTGTAATGGGCACCCCTTTAATTTTATTATAGCCTTTGGCATCTATCAGAAACTGATCACGAATAATCTTGATGAGCTGCCCGTTGTTTAGTTCTGGAATCAGCACGGTTTCATAATTCTTTAAAATGGCACCCAGGTTTTTCGGGAATGGTCTGATATAACGGAGATGCGCATGTGCAACAGATTTCCCTTCAGCAAGCAAATCTGTTACGGCCGATTTAATAGCACCATAGGTACTACCCCATCCGAGGACAAGCACTTTCCCTTTCTCGGGACCATTGTCAATTGTCTGCTCCGGAATATAGTTGGCGATCAGGTCCACTTTGGCCTGTCTGGTTTTTACCATATGCTCATGGTTATCGGGGTCGTAACTGACATTTCCGGTGATGTCTTGCTTCTCGATACCTCCTATTCGGTGTTCCAGTCCGGCTGTTCCCGGTATCGCCCAGGGGCGCACCAGTTTTTCATCGCGCTGATAAGGAAGATATTTCGCCTCCCCTTCTGCCAGCTCCTTTTTAAAAGTGACAGTAATTTCAGGCAGATCAGCCGATTGAGGGAAGCGCCAGGGTTCTGCACCATTGGCTATATATCCATCACTGAGCAGCATCACAGGTGTCATGTGTTGGATGGCCATACGTACCGCTTCAAAAGCAACCGCAAAGCAATCGCTTGGTGTGGAAGATGCGATTACCGGCATCGGGCATTCTCCGTTTCTGCCGTAATAGGCTTGCAGCAAATCACTTTGCTCTGTTTTGGTAGGCAATCCGGTAGAAGGACCACCTCTTTGAATATTGATGACCAGAAGCGGAATTTCGAGCATCACGGCTAAACCCATCGCCTCTGTTTTTAAGGCGATGCCCGGTCCGCTGCTGGTGGTAACCCCCAACGATCCGCCATAGGCTGCTCCGATAGCAGAAGTGATGGCTGCAATTTCATCTTCCGCCTGAAATGTTTTTACACCGAAAGCTTTGTGACGGCTTAACTCATGCAGGATATCGCTTGCCGGAGTAATTGGATAGGAACCTAGGAACAGAGGCAGCCCGCTTTTATCGCTGGCAGCGATTAATCCGTAGGCCAATGCCTGGTTGCCCATGATGGAACGGTAAACACCCGGTTTCATTTTTGCCTTTTCCACTTTGAAAACTGTGGTGAAGGTTTCTGTGGTGTCGCCGTAGTTAAAACCGGCTTGTAAAGCAGCGATGTTGCTATTGAGGATTTCGTCTTTTTTGCCGAATTTATCTCTCAGGAACTTGATGGTACTTTCCATATCGCGGCCATACATCCAGTAGAGAAAGCCTAGCACAAACATGTTTTTGGCACGGTCTTTCTCCTTGGTACCCATTGTATAGTCTTTCAACGCTTCACGGGTTAACTTTGTGACATCTATCTTAATGACTTCGAAATTGCCGAGACTGTCATTCTCCAGCGGGTTTTCACCTTCGGGGTAGTTGGCTAGACGCAGGTTTTTGGAGTCGAATCCATCGGTATTGACGATGATCTTCCCCCCTTTTTTGATGGCGGTCAGGTTTACTTTGAGTGCGGCAGCGTTCATTGCCACCAGCACATCACATGCATCGCCCGGAGTGAAAACGGGGTTACTGCTGAATCGGAGCTGGTAGCCGCTCACACCCGGCAAGGTTCCCTGCGGAGCGCGGATTTCGGCCGGGAAATCAGGAAATGTTGCCAGATCAATGCCCAGGAGGGCGGTATTATTGGTAAACTGGCTGCCTGTAAGCTGCATGCCATCGCCGCTATCGCCGGCAAATTTGATCACCACATCAGCTAAAACTTCTTCTTTGCGTATCATACATACTTTAAATGATTGGCAAAGGTAATTTGTTCACGAAAGCATACAAAGAATATTCAATTGAGTTTCATAAAGAAGATTTCATACCGAATAAGAACCATTTAAGGCGCTTAATTCGGTTATTTAATTGTGAATCAGGAGGGAGAATACCCCGAAATAGAGGGGGGCTTCATTACTGACGATGAAGTAATTTCCTTTTTCAAACACCTAAAAAAATGATGCTGCCTAAGGAATGGAAAATAGAGATCATCGTATATCAAGGAGAAAAGCGCATTGCCGTTAGATTTGAGAAACGGGCCGACTGGATTCAGGAAATCAAGAAAATTCCCGGGGCAAGATGGAATCCGGCTTTAAAAGCCTGGCATATCAGAGATTGTGAAGCTCATCGTCTGCTATTGGGTTTGCCGGCAGCAGATAAAACAATGAGCGCGATTGAAAATCTATCAGAAAAAGCAGATGAATTAAAAACCCAACTAAGATATTTGACCGACTGGATGCGCTCGAGGAGGTATAGCGAGCAAACGATATCAAGTTACATCGGCACACTCTCTGTTTTCTTTTCACAGAATAGAGGAAAGCCTGTAAACGAAATTCAAAACGAAGATGTAGTCATCTTTAATCGCGACTATATTCTGAAACGAAAGCTGTCGGCATCTTATCAATCTCAGTTTATCAACGCGATGAAATTGTTTTATGCGTTGGTTGTTGACAAAAAAATAGTGATTGACAAACTTGTACGGCCTCAAAAACCTTACACCTTGCCTAAAGTATTAGACATATCAGAAGTTGCCGCAATCATAAACGCAACGGAGAACATAAAGCATAAATGTATGTTGAGTTTAATTTACAGTGGCGGATTGCGCAGAGGCGAGTTGTTGAACCTGAAAACAAACGACATTGACAGCAATCGGATGATGATATTGATTCGTGGGGGCAAGGGGTTGAAAGACCGTATGGTACCATTGTCTGTAAACATTTTGGAAATGTTGAGAAATTATTACCTTCGGATCAAGCCGAAAGAATATCTGTTTGAGGGCCAATATGGGGGGAAGTATTCTGAGAGAAGTTTGGATATGGTACTTAAGAAAGCGGTGAAAGCTGCCGGTATAAAGAAAAACATAAATCTGCACATGCTACGCCACAGTTATGCCACGCATTTATTAGAAGCCGGAACCGACCTGCGGTATATACAGGAGTTATTGGGGCATAAAAGTCCGAAGACTACCCAGATATATACGCATGTGAGTAAGGAGGCATTGGGGAAAATTCAGAGTCCATTCGACAAACTAAACATTAAGTAACAGGCATTATGATGCAACTCATAATAAGAAACACATGCACAATAACAACCAATGCTAGTTGGATAAGTGAAATAGTTTATTGAATAGGTGCGAGTATATGCGAGTTATAAGCCATTTTAAAGCGACAGAAATCAAGTAATTTGACCCAAATATTTTGTAAATTTGAGAAGAGATTAAGACTGACAAATATGTTCAACACAATAGAAATAGACAGAAATAATTTGACAATAATGGGGGTTAAGTTTTCAGACTTAAAAACATTAGAAGGCACTGCAAACGCCATAGGGAGTAATATGTTTGAAGGATTTAAACCCACCCCGGCAGGTATTGAGATTATAAGGGACTATGTTACTGGCAAAATATCACTACCAGAACTTGTGGCATTCGCTAAACAAAAAGCCTATGTCTAATTCTTACAAATACATAGACCCTGATTACACCTACACTGACCC
>JAULVS010000083.1:0-3317 GCA_032110905.1 Chitinophagaceae bacterium
AGTACGGCAGCGGATTAGTCGGAAATTTAAATAAGTCTTTATCAGAAATCGAATTCCTTGGTTTGCTTAAAGAATCTTTTGGATTGAAAGTAATCAGACACAGTGCACTGATCGGTAAAAAAATTCAGAAAGTAGCAGTTTGCGGGGGCGCGGGTAGCTTTTTGACCAAAAATGCCCTTCGCGAGAAGGCTGATGCCTTTATAACCGCCGACCTTAAATATCATGAGTTTTTTGATGCAGAAAACAGGCTCCTGCTGACCGATATCGGGCATTGGGAAAGCGAACAATTCACAACCAAGCTGCTCTTTCAGCACCTCATTGAAAAATTCCCTACCTTTGCCGTCCTAAAATCCGGAGAGAATAGCAATCCGGTTCATTATTTTCTCTAAGCTTACGCTGAAAGAAACAAATAAAATTTAACCGCTTTATGGCAGCAACAAAAGAATACTCTGTTGAGGAAAAACTCAAATCCCTCATTCATCTTCAGAAAATCGAAAGCAAACTGGATGAAATTCAGATCCTGAAAGGAGAACTTCCGATGGAAGTAAAAGACCTTGAAGATGAAATCGCAGGCTTGCGCGCAAGACGCGTTCGCATCGAAGAAGAAATCAACGGTATCCAGGAGTTTATTAATTCCAGAAACCTAGCGATTAAAGAAAGCCAGGCACTCATCATAAAATATGAGAAACAAAGCGATAATGTAAAGAACAACAGGGAGTACGAGGCCATCAATAAAGAAATTGAAAACCAGACCCTCGAAGTAAAACTGGCAGAAAAACATATCAAGGATGCAAATGAAGACCTTCTTGAAAAAAGTCTTCAGCATGATAAGGTAAACAAACAGATCGAGACTAAAGAAAAGAACCTGGAACACAAACGTTCTGAACTGGATAAAATCATTGCTGATACAGAAAAAGAAGAAAAAGCTATCAATAAAGACATTTCAAAATCGAGAGAGTCGGTGGATGAAAGATTATTAACCAGCTATGAAAGAATCCGTAAAAGCTACAGAAACGGCCTTGCGGTAGTACCTATTCAGCGCGACAGTTGCGGCGGATGTTACAATTCAATCCCTCCTCAACGTCAGAGTGAGATTCGTCAGCGTAAGAAAATCATTATATGCGAAAACTGCGGACGTATCCTCGTAGATTCTGATTTACATGAAACTATTTAATTTAATATTTTGATCCTCAAAAGGAAAAAGCACCCTGATTTGGGTGCTTTTTTTATACCCGCTGTAGAAGTAAACCCCCAATTTGGTTTAGTTTTGATTACAGATTATGTTGAAAAAACTATTCATTGTTAATTACGCAGTCATCGACCGAATTGAAGTAGAATTCGAAAAAGGATTCTGTATCATCACCGGTGAAACCGGAGCCGGTAAATCAATATTAATTGATGCCCTTGAGATTGCACTGGGCAGCAGAACAGATGCCGGGTCAATCAGACACAAGGAACAAAAATGTATTGTAGAAGCCGAATTTGATATTTCAGAAAACCATCGATTAATTCAATGGCTTAAAGAAAATGACTTGGATGCGGATAGCGACTTAATTCTAAGACGAGAGTTTTCAATCGCAGGAAAATCAAGAGCATTTATCAATGACACCCCCGTTTCTCTTCAGCAATTAAGAATGATCCGTTCAAACCTGATAGATCTGCACCAGCAATTTGACAATGCGGAATTAACCGGATCCGAATATCAGCGGAATACAGTTGACCTGATAGCCGGATGTGAAAAAGAAGTAGCGGAATACCACACCAGCTTTGGGATTTTTAAAATCCTCAAAAATGAAATTGAGACATTAAAGCAAAAAGCAGGACAGGAGCAAAAAGAAAGAGATTATCGTCAATTTTTGCTGGATGAACTTGAAACAGCTTCTTTTTCAAATAATGAAATTGAATCTGCCGCAGATGAGCTCGAATTACTTGAACACAGCGAAGAAATAGCATCGCTGCTGAGCCAATTTAAATTCCTGATACAAGAAGGTGATGAAGCTTTTTTACCGAAAATCAAAACATTGCTTCAGAAAATCCGACCATATAGCAATTTAAATTCGGAATTAAAAGACCTGGAAAAGAGACTAAGCGATACATATACAGAACTTACAGATATTACACTGGACATAAACAAGCAGGAAGACGAATTTCAGCCCGACAACAGGAGAAAGCAGCTGCTGAGTGAAAGGATTGACCTGGGCTATAAACTGATGAAAAAACACCAGATCCAAACCACAACTGAGCTTCTCGAAATACAAAAAAATCTTCAACAAATACTGGATGCTTCTCTTCAGCCCGAAACTGTTATTGCAGAGAAAAGCAAACAATTGTCCATACTGGAAAAAGATCTGTATAAGCAAGCTGAATTGATACATACGAAGAGAGAAAAATCAATTCCTGCTTTGGTAAAAAAAATGAACCAACTACTCTCTCAGGTCGGCATGCCCAATGCCCGATTTGATATTGTTCTTCATAAAAAAGAGATACTATCCGCCTATGGGGCAAATGATATTCATTTCGTTTTCAATGGGAATATTCCTGCAGGAGAAACTTCCGAAAAAGTTGAAATGAAACCTATCGGCGAAATATCCAGCGGCGGAGAACTTAGTCGACTTATGCTTTGTCTGCAATCTTTCATAGCAGAAAAAACAGCATTGCCTGTATTGGTTTTTGATGAAATTGATGCCGGCATCAGTGGAGAAGCTGCAAGGCAGGTAGGCTTATTAATGAAGAAGATGGCAGGAAAACACCAACTGATTGCAATCACGCATATGCCACAGGTTGCAGCAAGAGCCGACCATCATTACTTTGTATTTAAAGAAGAAAAACAAAACGCCATCCGTACTCAACTAAAAAAACTAAATTCTTCCGAGCATATTGAGGCAATTGCACAAATGATCAGCGGAAACGAAATGACAGAAGCCACCTTAAATATGGCTAAAGAGCTGATAGAAAGAGAAAAATAAAATTTGTTGAACTAACTTTTGCCACCCTTCTTAACAGGTGCTTTGGGCTGTACCGGCGCATCAGGTTGATTGTTATTAACACCCGGAGCATCTTCCATCATAACCCTGAAACCAAAATCATTCAATCTGCTCTCAGGACTAAAATAACTTCTATCTCCTAGCCTACATCCACTTAGTACATAGTTCCAGCTGCCTCCTCTTAGTATTTTAAAATATTGTGTAGTCTCAGATCCCTGCGGGTTGATCTGTGGCTCAGAAGGATATGTGCCAAACCAATCCTGGCACCACTCCCATGTATTACCGCTCATATCAAAGATGCCAAGCTCATTTGGTCTTTTCTGCGCAACAGGT
>JAULVS010000084.1:0-21588 GCA_032110905.1 Chitinophagaceae bacterium
TGGCGGGAATCGTATTCTCCGGCATCAAACCCCTGCAACCACGATGTCCCTGTAGATCAAAATGGTCGGCGAGCATAACAGATTGGTTTAATTTTTTAGAAGATGAGGAACAGGAAACAAAAGAAAAAAATAGGGCAGTAAAAAGCAAGTTGATAACAATTTCATTATGCTTGAACTTAAATCTGATCATACAGAAGATTTTTGAACTCCGGGAATATTTTTTGACACGGGATTATTTCCGGACTTACGGACTTCCGGACTTTTTGTCTTCCCATCTTTTCTTTGATCAACTTAACCGGCGATTGTGGTCAGCAATTCAGTAGCAGGCAATTCCGCATTACGCATAGCGATGCTTCTAACAGCGGCGGCCGTAAACTCCTCAAATGCTTTTTTGGTAATTGCTTCTTCAGATGCCATAATCGGCTGACCTTTATCACCGCCTTCACGGATACTTTGAACAAGTGGTATTTGGCCAAGGAAATTCAATTCAAATTCTTCTGCCAATCTTTTCCCGCCTTCTTTTCCAAAAATATAGTACTTGTTTTCGGGAAGTTCGGCCGGTGTGAAATAGGCCATATTTTCTACCAGGCCAATGATAGGCACTTTTATTTGCGTTTGTGCAAACATCGCCACTGCTTTTTTCGCATCGGCAAGTGCGATATCCTGAGGTGTTGTTACCACAACGGCACCTGTTACCGGTACGGTTTGTACCAGAGTGAGGTGGATGTCGCCGGTGCCCGGTGGCATATCAATCACCAGATAATCAAGCTCCCCCCAAAGAACATCCGTTACGAACTGACGAATGGCGCTGCTGGCCATGGGGCCACGCCACACAACCGCATCTTTCTCGTTAACAAGCAGGCCGATGCTCATAAACTGAATGCCATATTTTTCCATAGGCACAATCATCGGCTTCCCGTTTACTTCGGTCATTTTGGGACGCTCACCTCTTACCCCGAACATAATCGGAACACTTGGACCATAAATATCTGCGTCCATCAAACCCACTTTTGCGCCGCTTTGTGCCAGGGCCAATGCAAGGTTTGCACTGATGGTACTCTTTCCTACCCCGCCTTTTCCACTCACTACTGCAATGATGTTTTTCACCTGCGGGAGTAGTTGTTTGTTATCTTTTCTATTGGAGGATGTTTGAGAAGTAAAATTCACTTTTACCTCGGCTTCTTTATTAACAAGCAGTTTAATGGCATTGGTAGATGCATTGCCCATTAAATCTTTCATCGGGCAGGCAGGTGTGGTGAGCACAATAGTAAACGAAACCTTATTCCCTTCGATCTGAATATCTTTCACCATGTTGAGGGTTACAAGGTCTTTACCCAAATCTGGCTCCTGTACATTACTTAATGCGTCGAGAATCTGCTGTTCAGTCATTTTTATTTAGAATTAGTTAAAATCAATTTAAGAATGCAAATTTAAACACATGCGTCATTCTTTTGTTGTACGAATAAGTAATAAATCATCTTATTTTTGGGGCAATGAATAAGCTTGTCTTTCTTTTCATTATTACAATTGGATTAGTGCCTAAATTAGGCAAGTCTCAGAAAACTAACGCGAACGATACAATTGTTCAGCTTTACGGTGTAGTAATGACTGCCGACAGCCTCAGGGGATTGCCTGCTGTTGCTGTCAGAATCCGGAATCAAAACCGGGGAACCTATTCCAACGACCAGGGGGTTTTCAGCATTGTGGTTAACAAAGGAGATATTATTGATTTCAGCAGTATTGGCTATAAAACAAAAGCCATCCCTGTACCACGTGATCTCGAAGGAAATCGATACAGTATCATCCAGCTGATGGTTACAGATACGGTCTATCTTCCCGCAACAATTATCAAAGCAAGACCTAGCCGGGAGCAATTTGAAAGAGATTTTGTTAGTACAGATGTGCCGGCAGATAAAATTGAGATTGCCCGTCAGAATACCTTAACAGCACAATCTCGCATCTTATTACAATCAACACCACGTGACGGCGGAGAAGCTTCCAATTTTGCACTAAGAAATCAGGCAAGATCCACTTACTATTCCGGGCAATTCCGGCCTCAGGCAATTTTTAGTCCGCTCGCCTGGTCAGAATTTATTCAAGCATGGAAGAGAGGCGATTTTAAATCGAAGAAGTAATTATAAAGACAATTTAATTATTCAAACAGCCTTCATTTAATATTTAGCGGTGAATAAACACACCTGATTTATTAGTCGTTTCCTATACATTTGCAGCGATATTGCCATTTGAAGAAGTACATTTTTTTCGAAATACAAAAACTTCTTCTCAAATTTTATAACTCAATAATAACGATTGTCTCTTATGAAAAAAGTTGCAGTTATCGGAGCAGGCACCATGGGAAACGGAATTGCCCATGTATTTGCCCAGACAGGTTTTTCAGTTACACTGATTGATTTACAACAGGCACAATTGGAAAAAGCATTGGCTACCATTTCCAAAAACCTAGATAGGCAAGTGGCCAAGGGCACACTCACTGAAGAACAAAAACAACAAACACTTTCCAATCTTACAACATCCAACGACTTAAATCTAGGCGTCAGCAAAGCCGAGCTGGTTGTAGAAGCAGCAACAGAAAACACAGAGCTCAAGCTTAAAATATTCCAGCAAATTGACAAGGCAGCGCCAGAAGGATGTATTCTTGCCACCAATACTTCTTCCATCTCCATCACAAAAATTGCTGCAGCAACAAGCCGCCCTGATTTAGTGATCGGTATGCATTTCATGAATCCAGTACCGGTGATGAAGCTCGTGGAAATCATCAATGGTTATGCGACAAAAAAAGAAGTGACTGAAAAAATTGTTGCATTGAGTAAGCAACTTGGAAAAGTACCCTGTGTGGTAAATGACTACCCAGGGTTTATCGCCAATCGTATTTTAATGCCGATGATCAATGAAGCGATTTATAGTTTGTTTGAAGGTGTTGCCGGTGTGGAAGAAATTGATACAGTAATGAAACTAGGTATGGCTCATCCGATGGGACCACTTCAGTTAGCCGATTTCATAGGGCTGGATGTGTGCCTGGCGATTCTTCGCGTATTACATGAAGGTTTTGGAAATCCCAAATATGCACCTTGTCCGCTCCTCGTAAATATGGTCACGGCAGGTAAGCTGGGTGCTAAAAACGGAGAAGGATTTTATATACACACTCCAGGCAGCAAAGATTTAATCGTGAGTCCTTCATTTCAGAAGTAACCTCACTTATAAAAAATGAAGTTGACTTTAACTTATCAGCCGTTTTATAAAACGGCTGATCTTGTTTTCAGGAATCTCAACTAAGCCTGATCATCTCAATAAAAATGAATATTTTGATTGAGACTTATTATTAATTTTAGGACTTAGATCAACATTAGTAATAAATCATAATAAATAATTTTCCACTACTATGAATGTTATTCATCGCACTTTTTTCATCACCTACACTATTATTCATTTAACGATTATTTTGAATGCACAGGACATAAGAGGAAAAGGGAAATATTCAGCAGGCTCTATTGAGAGAAGTGAAATTAAAACCGGAGCGGAAAATATGCAAGACTACCTGCCTTTGTTAAAAGGAAAGAAAGTTGCAGTATTTGCCAATCATACTTCCATTGTTGGCAAAACCCATTTGGTAGACACCCTGGTAAGAAGAGGTGTGGATATTCGAATCATATTCGGACCGGAGCATGGTTTCAGAGGAAATGCTGATGCAGGTGAAAAAATAGAAACTTATATAGATTCGGCAACAAAGATCAAAGTGATTTCACTTTACGGAAACCGAAAGAAACCAACCAAAGAAGACCTGAAAGATATAGATGTGATGTTGTTTGATATTCAGGATGTCGGCGTACGATTCTACACTTATATTTCTTCGTTGCAATATTACCTGGAAGCTGCACTTGAAAACAACAAGCACCTAATTGTATTAGATCGGCCAAATCCTAACGGACATTATATTGACGGACCACTATTAAAACCTGCATTTCGCTCTTTTGTCGGAATGCAATCCGTTCCTATTGTTTATGGCATGACCATCGGCGAATATGCGCAGATGCTTCTGGGAGAAGAATGGTATGACCCAAATGCAAACAAATGGGGAAATACAGAGGGCATTTTTGAGCTAACTGTAATAAACTGTACCGGGTACAATCATCAATCGCTTTATGAACTGCCTGTCAAACCATCTCCTAATCTTCCGGATATGGCTTCAATCTATCTTTATCCATCAACTTGCTTCTTTGAAGGCACAGCACTTAGTGAAGGTCGGGGCACCCCCACTCCCTTCCAGGTATTCGGTCACCCAACTCTCCCAGCCAGCCTTTATGCTTTTACACCGGTAAGCAGAGAAGGCGCTAAAGACCCCAAACTTAAAAATCAGCGCTGCTATGGCTGGAATCTCAGTGGTTCAACTGACGATGTGAGAAAAATAACAGGTCGGCAAATTCAGCTTAAATGGCTTTTAGAAGCGTATCGCCTTTTCCCGGATAAAAAATCATTCTTCCTGCCTTCAAAAAGTGGAAAATTGGAGGATTTTTTCTTTAATAAACTTGCAGGTAATAGTGAACTGATGCAACAGATTATAGAGGGAAAATCGGAAGAACAAATCCGAAATAGCTGGCAAGCCGACATCGAAAACTTTAAAATGATCAGGAAAAAATATTTGATTTATAAAGATTTCGAATAAGACAAATCAGTCTCGCTGCACAAAAATGATCATGGAAAACAAATCAGCATCTTCTTAACTTCACAAAAAGAAGTTCAGATGATCACCGTAAAACATCCCTGGCATGGCGCTTCCTATGGCGATAAAGCACCCGAAACCGTTCAGGCAGTGATAGAAATACCGCAAGGCAGCAGAAGTAAATATGAAATTGACAAAGACACCGGATTATTAAAACTCGATAGGATTATTTTCTCTTCCTTTATCTACCCTGTTAACTATGGGTTTATCCCTCAAACGCTGGGAGACGATGGAGATCCGCTTGATATTCTGGTCATTTGCTCTCAGCCTATTGAGCCATTGTGTTTAGTTGAAGCAACTGTCATTGGCAATATGCAAATGATTGATCAGGGATACAGGGACGATAAAATAATTGCAGTTGCCGCCAATGACCCCTCTGTAAATTTCATTCGCAATGTCGAAGAAATGCCGGAGGCCTTCTTCAACCAGCTACGTCACTTTTTTGAACAATATAAAGTACTTGAAAATAAGAAAGTTGAAATTGACCGCTTTCAACCAAAAGAAGAAGCCCTGGTTGTTATCACTGAAGCTATCAGTCTTTACCAGCAAAATTTCAGGAATGATAAAACAAGCAAGTAACTTTAATCAACAACGAATTACCCGCAAAGCGTACGCACATAACTCATAACTAATAATGAAAGCAAAAGGCATGGATACAAATATGATTCTTGGTCTATTACTGATCGGACTTGCTGCCGGTGTACTTGGAGGTATGGTAGGTGTTGGTGGCGGATTAATTGTAGTTCCTGCTCTCGTATTCTTCTTTGGTTTTAGTCAGCACGAAGCACAAGGCACATCGCTTGGATTGCTTGTATTACCGGTTGCCCTGCTCGGAATGCTGAATTATTACAAGCAGGGATATGTAGATTTTAAAGTGGTAGGACTTCTCGCCTTCAGCTTTTTAATTGGCAGTTATTTTGGCAGCAAATGGGCTCTTGCTTTGCCACAGGAAACAATTAAAAAATATTTTGCAGTACTCCTGTTTTACACTGCCTTTAAAATGATAGGATGGGAACAGCAACTTATCGGCTGGATAAAAAAAACATTGTCACACTGATTCATTACGACCTAAGAGAATAATAAGAGGCAAAATTGACATACGATTAACAATTCTATATTGATTTTAATTTCGCTTTGCATTACCTTTTCCCATTATGTCATCTGAGAAAAAAGACATAGAATTATACGAACTATATCTTCAGCAAAAAAACAACAAGTGGCTAGGTCTCTTACTCGAGAGATACACGCTCATTTTGCTTGGTGTTTGTATGAAATATCTACGTAATGAGGAAGACGCAAAAGATACGGTACAGACTGTTTTTGAAAAAGCCATCAATGAAATTGAAAAACAAAGGATAGATAATTTTGGAGGATGGCTATATAGAATTGCAATCAATGAATGCTTAATGCGATTGAGAAAAAACAAAAAATCATTTACAGAGTTAACAGAAAAACTCGGGAATATTGACTCCGACTTGAACAAGACAGAAAACGAAGAAAAAGAGGAGGAAATAAAGCTTATCGAAAAAAATCTTTCCCGGCTGCCAACTGAACAAAAAGACTGCCTGGAACGATTTTACTTTTTAAAACAATCGTACACGAAAATATCCGAGCTTACAGGCTATTCACCAAATGAAGTAAAAAGTCACATACAAAATGGAAAAAGGAAGTTGAGATTGATGTATATCAAACAAAAGGATAATGACTGACCCAAAAAATATAGAACCAAAAGAAAATTCAACAGCAGGCCATGAACTGATGATGAAGTACATTAATGACGAATTGAATCCTGACGAACAATGGAATGCGGAACAGGCTATTGCAAATTCCCCTCTCTTATCAGACGCAGAAGAAGGGCTAAGACTCATCAGAGATAAAACCCAAATTCCACAACTTACACAAAGCCTAAACAGAAGAATGCGCAGAAAACTCAAAAAGCGCTATGGGGTCAACCGGCAAAGCAACCCCAGAATCTTTTTGCTATTAATTGTAACATTCTTGTTATTGATGATTCTGGCCCTATGCTATATTGTAATCCTGAGATTAAAAGCAGGCTAAAAACACAAGACCCTTTTAGAGAGTCCAAAATTGGTGCAAAGTCATAAACTTTAAAAAAACTAAAACATCACTTATTTTTACATAGAAAATTGAAAAATTGACGCCAAGAGAAAATAATATAACTTCAAAAGCACTGCTGAACAAACCCTGTCTCAAGGTGTTTTTTTATTTTATTATTGCCCTTTTTGTAACATTCTATTCCGCAAAATCACAGGATACTGTAAAAATTACTGTCAGAGAAGCCAGGCAATTACTTTCTCCCGTGAGAACCAATGATGAGATATACACCTTCACGAAATGTTTTAATAAAGATATTCCCACTGGCGACTGCAGAGGCTGGCTGAAATTTCCAGAAGAAAACACCACAGATGTTGTTTATGCTGATCGAGGCGTACAAAATGAAGGAAGTATGCAGGAACCAGCTTACCTTCTGAGCATAGAAAAGAAAAAACTCACACTTGTTGGTGAATGGAAAGCCAAATGGTATAAAAACACGCAGAAAACATTAGTAATTCTTGAATATGAACTGGATGAAAACCTGGATCCCGTTTCTCTTAACATCTCTCTTACAGTAGGGAAGCGAAAAATGACAACTTCACTCACAATAGCTAGTGAAGAAAGTAAAAAAAGCATTAAAGATTTTATTAAAACAACCCCTATCTACCAGTCTTCTGGCTTTGTTTTTGTAGAAACTAAAAAAATAGACTCTACCGAAATAATTAAGAAACAAGAACAGGAAAAGCAAAAAACAAGACTCGATTCACTTGAAAGAGAAAGAAAAAATGCTGAAGAAGCAAAAAAAGTTTTACAAAAGAGAAAAGACGACTCAATTCGTATAGAAGAACAGAAAAAAATAGAAGCTGAGCGAGTTATCAAACAACGCTACAATGATTCAATAAATCTGATAAAACAAAAACAAGTCGATTCGGTCAAATTAGCTAAACAAAAAGCCGACGAAGAACTAAAATTGAAAAATGAAAGAAGCGCAGATTCGCTACGTATCGTCAATGAGAAAAAACTTCGAACAGCAGACTCTTTGAATACAATCAGAAAACAACAGGCAGACTCCATTAAACTTGCCAGTCAAAAAGCTGCAGAAGATCTCAAATTAAAGAACGAAAGAATTGCAGACTCAATAAAAACAGCAAAACAAAAAACCGCTGATTCTCTTCTCATTGTAAATGAGCGAAACCTCCGAACAGCTGACTCATTAAATGCTGCCAAAAAACGACAAGCCGACTCCATTAAACTTGCCAGTCAAAAAGCGGCAGAAGATCTCAAATTAAGGAATGAAAGAATTGCAGACTCAATAAAAATCAGTAAACAAAGATTAGCCGACTCCTTGAAACTAAGCAAACTGACTGCTGATTCTATTGCCAATGCCAAAAAGAATAAAAAACCAAGCTTCCAAATTATTCGTTCGGATAACTTGACGGATATCGATGGTTTTCAATATAATACCATTCGAATGGGCACTCAAACATGGACAGCTGAAAACCTGAATGTAACACGATTCCGAAACGGTGACCCAATTATGGAAGCTCAAACAATGGACGAATGGAGAGAAGCAGATCTTGCTGGAATTCCTGCCTGGTGTTACTACAATGAAGACGCAGAAAACGCTCCACAATTCGGTAAACTTTATAACTGGCATGCCGTGAGAGATCCTCGCGGACTCGCCCCTGCAAAATGGCATATTCCTAACCTGGAAGAATGGACAAGGATGTTCACCTTTATAGGTGGAAACCAAAAAGCAGGCTCCATACTTAAAGACAGCACCGGATGGCATGAAAATGGAAATGGAACCAGTATGACCGGCTTTGCCGCAAAACCTTCCGGTAGTCGTGACTTTTCATCAAACTTTAAAGGTGTTAACCGTTTTGGATATTGGTGGGTAAATGAAGAACACGGAGCAGAAACCGCCTGGGGCATCGACATGGGTTTCTCTTATCGCAATATCAATATTTTCGCCTTTAGAAAAGGAAATGGTTTTGCTGTTCGCTGCGTAAGAAACTAATTTAAAAGATACGGTTAAGTACCCTTGACGCACAAATCATTAATCCAATTTCTGTGCTGCGGATAACTAGACATCAGTTCCGACTTCTCAGCCATTTCAAAATCAGCAAAATCAAAACCGGGAGCAACCGTACATCCAGCCAGGGTGAACCCTTTTAAATCAACAGGGGTTGAAGCAAACCAGCATCCTGCCGGCACTACCTGTTGAAAGGATTCTCCGTTTTCAAGATCCCTGCCAAGCCTTAATATCTCTCCATTACCGTTAGGATGTATCACATAAATATTTAAGGAGACCCCATCATAAAAATGCCATATTTCATCACTCTTAATCCGGTGAAATGCCGAATACTGGTTTCCCTCAAGGAGGAAATAAATTGCAGTTGAAAAGAACCTGTCGCCTGAAAAACGATCCGGAAGCGAAGCAGAAGAAATCACTTCTGAACTTCTGTATACAGAAGCGTAATGCCCCCCTTCAGGATGGGGCAGTAGGCTTAGTTGCTGAATGTATTGTGCTACTTTTTTGATCATACCTGTTTCCATTGAAAACTATTTTTCACATAATCAAACAATGCCCTCCGATGACCTTTGTAATGTAAGAAAAGCCAGTCAACCTGATTGATTTTTGAAGTCACCACAACAAAATTATCGTATGCTTTTTCAAGCTCTTCTTCAGACACTTCTGTTCTGTTCAAATCTATCAAGTCTGGCGCAGGCAAGTCAGCTCCCGAAGGTAAAATATTCGTGTAAGTTAGTCGACTAGGCAATCTCGATTTTCCCCAGGCTAATTCTGCGTGTGCATCTTTGTAATGCAAAGTAGCTTTCCCTGAACACCTAAGCTGCATTCGAGTTTCAGGATCATAAAAAAGAAAACTAACAGCATTATTGTTCTTTAGTTGAGCAACTTTAGGAGAACGCAAATCAGTATGAAATGAAATCTCCTTATTCTGAACATCTACATCCCTGAGTATAACTGTTCGCAGTTCTGGTTTATCATAAGCAATTGTTGCTACAGAGACATAATGAAAAGAAGCTTTGTATGAAGGGACCCCTTTTTCAAGCATGTCCCAAATTTGTTTTTCAACCTGATCGAGGTTGTCCTGTAAAAAAATATCCGACATAATGCTAAGAAATAAAATCAAAAAACCTAACACCCAAATTTTAAAACAAAATGCTGCATCAAACCTGATGCAGCATTGATAAAATGTTTATAGTTGATAATTATGCTCTTTTCTTTTGCGCTGTTTTAGCTGCAGGAGCTTTCTGTTTTTTTAACAACGCATCAATTTCCTTACTCACAGCGCTTAAATTAACTGCACCTTTATACATTTCGCCATTAAGATAAAAGACGGGCACATCCCTAATACCTTTATCAGCCCCTTCAAGTAAATCAGCCCGAACACTCCATCCATATACTGAATCTACCAGCTTAGTCAGAAAATTTTTATCCGTCACCCCAGCCTCTTTGGCATATTCTTTAAGACTAATGGTTCCCAGGCGACGACGATGTTCAAACAATAAATTATGCATCGGCCAGAATTTCCCTTCCTGTGCAGCCCCTACTGATGCTTCAGCAGCTTTGTGCGCACGTTGATGAATTCTGGTGAGCGGGAAATGACGGAAATTAAACTGAACCTGTCCTTCGTATTTTTCAAGTACCTGGTTCACTACCTCGTTCGCTTTTGAACAGGCCTCACTTTCATAATCTCCGTACATAACCAATTTTACCGGTGCCAGCTTGTCGCCAACCCAGATGTCTTTAGTAGGTATAATTTCAACCACTTGTGCTTTACTATGTGCCATAAATTTTCTCCTTAATTTTTTTTAAATTTTACAAATACAAACTCACCTATCAGCAGCTAGTTGGTTGTGTGATGAATCCTTCATTAGAAAACAGCTTTTGCATCCAGCTCCTTCCCGGCGGCTGCAGACTGTTCATTTCTAAAAACAACCAGTCCGTCGAATACATCTACCACAACCGGCCTTGACTTATCAATCGCTCCGGAAAGGATCTTTTTACTAAGGGCATTCACAATTTCCTTCTGAATAAGACGCTTGAGTGGCCTGGCACCGAATTGAGGATCAAACCCGTTTTCAGCCAGGAAATCAAGCGCATAATCGGTAAATTCTAGCTGAATACCCGATTCAGCGATCAGCTTTTGAAGATTGTTCAGCTGAATCCGGATAACTGACCGTATTTCCTTCTTCAGCAGAGGCGCAAACATAATGATTTCATCCACACGATTCAAAAATTCGGGACGAATGGTTTCGCGAAGCAGCTGAATCACCTCCACACGGGCTTTAGTGGTGACCTCCTCGACATTTTTCTCATTAACCCCCTCAAAAGCCCCCTGAATGATCTGACTTCCCAGGTTGCTGGTCATAATGATGATGGTGTTTTTAAAATTCACCACCCTACCCTTATTATCGGTTAATCTGCCATCATCCAGCACCTGCAGCAACACATTCCATACATCCGGATGAGCCTTTTCAATCTCATCTAGCAACACCACGCTGTAAGGCTTTCTGCGAACTGCCTCGGTAAGCTGACCGCCTTCATCGTATCCCACATAGCCGGGAGGAGCCCCCACCAACCGAGAGACCGTATGCTTCTCCTGGTATTCACTCATATCGATGCGAGTCATCATTCCTTCGTCATCAAAAAGATATTCTGCCAAAGCTTTGGCCAGCTCTGTTTTACCTACCCCTGTTGTGCCCAAAAAGATAAAAGAACCGATTGGCTTCCTGGGGTCGCTCAAACCAGCCCTGCTTCTGCGAATTGCATCAGCCACAGCCGTAATGGCTTCCTCCTGACCAATCACCCGCTGGTGCAACTCCTCTTCCAGGTTTAGAAGCTTCTCACGCTCACCCTGCATCATTTTCGAAACAGGTATGCCCGTCATCCGGGAAATATTTTCAGCAATATCTTCAGCATCTACTTCTTCCTTCAACAATCTCTTTTCACTCGTAACAGACAAATGGGTCGAAAGTTCTGAGATCATTCGTTCTTCTTCTTTTATTTTTCCGTAACGGATTTCAGCCACCAAGCCATAATTACCTTCTCTCTCGGCACGTTCGGCTTGTAATTTTAAATGTTCGATGTTCGACTTTGATACCTGAAGCTTATCAACCACATCCTTCTCTTCTTTCCATTTTGCTTTTAGTGTATCGCGCTCTACAGACAGATTGGCAATCTCTGTTGAAAGTTCTTTTAATTTAAATTCGTCGTTTTCTCTTTTGATGGCCTCTCTTTCAATTTCCAGCTGACGAATCTGACGCTCTAACTTATCGAGTTCCTCAGGCATACTGTTCATTTCCAAACGAAGCTTCGCAGCACTTTCATCAATCAGGTCAATCGCTTTATCAGGAAGAAAACGATCTGTGATATATCTAGTGCTCAGTTCAACTGCAGCAATGATCGCTTCATCCTTGATACGCACATGGTGGTGTGTTTCATAACGATCTTTCAAACCTCTCAGAATAGAAATTGCATCTTCCATTCCGGGCTCTTCAATCATCACTTTCTGAAACCTTCTTTCCAGTGCTTTGTCTTTTTCAAAATATTTCTGGTACTCATTCAGCGTTGTTGCACCTATTGCACGTAATTCTCCTCTAGCAAGCGCGGGCTTCAGGATATTTGCTGCATCCATCGCACCTTCTCCACCACCCGCTCCAACAAGGGTATGAATTTCATCAATGAATAAAATAATTTCTCCTTCGCTTGCACTGATCTCTTTTACAACCCCTTTCAACCTCTCTTCAAATTCTCCTTTGTATTTGGCTCCAGCTATTAGCTGACCCATATCGAGTGCATAAATCACTTTCGATTTTAAATTATCCGGCACATCCCCGTTTACAATCCGCATAGCAAGTCCTTCAGCAATAGCTGTTTTACCAACCCCGGGTTCACCAACAAGTATCGGGTTATTCTTCGATCTTCTGCTTAGAATATGAAGCGTTCGACGTATTTCTTCATCTCTTCCGATCACCGGATCCAGCTTGCCCTGACGCGCCAACTCTATCAGGTTTTTCGCATATTTGTTGAGGATGTTGAACTGGGTTTCCTGTGTCTGACTTTTTACGGCTCCCCCTTTTCTTAATTCTTTGATACTTGCAATTAATCCGTTTTCGGTTAACCCGGCTTCTTTAAGTAAGCGAGAGGTTGAATCATTGCCTTGTAAAATTGCGAGCAGAAGATGTTCAGCTGTCACAAATTCATCACCGAATTGCTTAAGTACCGAACCGGCTCTTAACACGGTATTATTTGCTTCTCTGCCAATTGTTTGGGCAGGATCTCCATTCGTTTTTGGCAGTTTACTGATCGCTTCTTCCAGTTTCTGCTGCACAAGATTAACGGTAACGTTATTTTTTTTAAGCAGGTATTCAACCGGAGAATCCTGTTGTGTTAAAAGAGACTTCAGTAGATGTTCTGTTTCAATTGACTGATTCTGCTCATTGAAAGCAAGCTGTTGTGCCTGTTGTATGGCTTCTGTTGCTTTAACTGTGAAATTTCCAAGATTCATAATATTGATTTTAACAAAGGTGTTTTAAATGACAGGGAACATCTTGCCCTATCTTTGATAAGCATTACATTATTGTTGGCACAAATCCATTTCCAAATTATAAAAACAGAAAGAATGTCAGTTTTTTCATTATCCCGACGACTACTAGTCAGCCTCCTTTCAGTATCTCTGCTAATATTTCAGTCGTTACAGGCGCAAATCAACACGAATGAAATTGACAACTGGATGACGAAAAATTTGCGGGAGCTGGGAGGAAGAGCAATTTTAATGATTTATAAAGATGGGAAGATGCTCTACAACAAGTCATTCAACAACATGACCCCAAAACAACAAACAGCCGGAAAAGTCAGGGCCAGGGTACAGGGTGTGGAGGAGGACGAAATGCTCCGTGATTTCAGTGATACAACCAGAGAAAAGATTGCCAGTGCCAGCAAATGGCTGACGGCAGCACTGGTAATGACATTTATTGATGAAAAAAGACTTCGTTTAACCGACACTGTTGGTAAGTTTCTGCCTGTATTAAGCCGGGCAGGAAAAGGCCATATCAGAATCTGGCATTGCCTGACGCATACAACAGGATTGAAAGAAGGAACGCTGCGGGAAAGCCTGATGTCTTTTCAAAAGATCAAAACAATGGATGAATACATTGATCAGATTGCTAAAATGCCTATAGAGGAGCAACCCGGCAAGGTATTCCGCTATGGAAATACCGGCTTACAGATACTTGCAGCAATTCTAGAAAAAATCAGTGAAAAAGATTTTGAAACCATTTTTCATGAGAGAATCGCTGAGCCGCTTCATATGACCAACACGGATTTTGGAAAAATCGGATTGCCGCTTGCTGCCGGTGGTGCATGGAGTACCCCGAAAGATTACATGAATTTTCTAACTATGATTTTACAGGAAGGTCAGTTTGAAGGAAAACAAATCATCAGCAAAGCATTGATTCAGGAAATGCAAAAGAACAAACTCACTCAGGATTGCATCATTGCATACAGGCCCGATGAAGCAGGAAACTGGGGATATGGGTTCGGTGAATGGATCGCAGATCCCCCTCTTGCTATTGCACCACGAAAAGATGCCATGCCCGATTCAGATCGTGCCTTGTTAGTAAGTAGTCCTGGACTGTTCGGAAGTTTTCCATGGATTGATAACAAAAATAAAATTGCCGGAGTCCTATTTGTATATAGTCTGCAGCACAAAGGCAGAAATGAACGTTACACTTCATTGCGCAACCTGACTCAAAGCGTATTCAACAATTAAACGGTTGATCAACCTTCAATTTAAAACCTGATTGAATTATTCATCTCGTTATACAGGATTAATCAAAGAAAAAGCGCGTTTCCTTGGCTTTGACTATTGCGGCATTGCTGCTGCTGAACCTTTAACAGAAGATGCACGTCGACTAGAAACATGGCTCAAAAACGGCATGCATGGCGAGATGAAGTATATGGAAAACCATTTCGATATGCGTGTTAATCCCCAGCTTTTGGTTCCCGGCGCCAAATCGGTGATTACTTTTTTATTGAATTATTTTCCAGCTCAGCAACAAACAGAAGAAAGTCCACGCATTTCAAAATATGCATATGGTCGTGATTATCATCTTGTGATTCGTGAAAAATTAAATGAGCTATTATTCTTTATAAGGTCTGAGATAGGAGACATCAACGGCAGAGGTTTCGTTGACAGTGCACCTGTACAGGAACGAAGCTGGGCAGTAAAGAGTGGACTCGGATGGGTTGGCAAGAATGGTAATTTAATCAACAGGAAACAAGGATCTTTCTTTTTCATTGCCACGTTGATTTGTGATTTGCCGCTCATGTATGACACCCCTTTTGTAAATGATTTTTGCGGCACCTGCACGCGTTGCATTGATGCTTGTCCAACAGATGCAATTCTTCCGGATAAAGTTGTGGATGGCAGTAAATGTATTTCCTATTTCACAATTGAATTAAAAGATGCGCTGATTCCTTCAGATATGCAAAATAAATTTGAAGGATGGATGTTCGGGTGCGACACCTGTCAGGATGTATGTCCGTGGAACCGATTCAGTAAATCTACAAATGAAAAAGAATTTACGCCGATACCTGAAATACTAAACTTGTCGTCCGGAGATTGGGAAGACATGACTGAAGAAAACTTCAAAATCATTTTTAAAGATTCGCCCCTTAAAAGAACGAAATGGCAAGGCATCAAACGAAATTTGAAGTTTATTGGTTGTTAGTTATTGTTCGTTGTTGGTTGTATCGAAAAATGAATACTGAATTATACACTTCCAGTCTCGCAGTCTTCTCACCTTTTAGACTGCCCAGCTTTATCTCGTAGCTACGGCACTTTGATTTCTTTTCAAAAACCTTTCTACCTATATTTTGCCCCTACGGAGCGGGTTAAATTATTATTCGATATTCGTTACTCGTTGATTGATTATCGACATTCGTTGTTCAATGATCGATAAATAATGAACGACTTACAAATAACCAACAACTGTTAACTGAAAACCGATAACTGCTATTGCGCCAAACTAATATTCACCTGTAAACCTGCTCTTGTATTGACAACCGGAGGTGGTGTTGCGATATAACCAATTACCCTGCTTTGTTCCATAAACAAACGAAGCCTGATACGTGTATTGAGCACATAGTCAATAGAAGGATTAATATTAATCACTTTCTGCCCTCCTGTCGGAATGGTATTGCGCTGATCGAGAATATTATTGGCGATCGCATTATCCTTATAGGTGATGTCGAAACGGAAATTGATATCATTCTCCAATGTCTTCGAACTATTCTTTGTAAATGGAATTTTAAATGGCAGCTTCAACCCGCGTTTTCTCCATCCTGCGCCAAACGTTATGTCTACACTACGTACTTCGCTAACCTGAAAATCAATCAGGCTCAAACTGATTGTGCGACTCCTTCCGTAATCAAATTTGAAACTTAGCTGATTGGCAAATTGTATATCCATGCCAATAAGTGGAGAAAACTTTTCACTGATTGTCACATTCGGCACAAGGAAGAATGGTACAAAGTTTTTTGAAATCGTATCCACAAAAGAAGGGAAACCTAATCCAAGCTGGTCTGCATACAGCAAAGCAGAAGTAAAGTTATTCATGCTCATATTGCTGTTATAACCATGCGTAATACTGAAATTCGTAAAAATTTTATCAAGTCCTGGTATACGCGTCAAACCATTATACGTTAATCGCCAGTTGGGCATAGGCAGATAGCGCTTGAAGGGATTATCGTTTATTTTTCTGTTCGACTGATCTATCAATCCCACCTTTAGCGGATCCTGATTGGTATATGCTGCAATAAAGGATGGGATCAATACATCCTGGGCATAACGTCCGTATCCTTTATAGTACTGATCCGGGTTTTGACCTGAATTATATGGATTAAGCAAACCAAGTCTTTGTGAAAGAATTAATCTGTTTTTCTCAAATTCAAGGAAAGATTCTCCCGGTGCTGTCGGAGAATATTTCCGGAACATTGTTTGGAATGAGATGAATGAAATATCGAAACCTCCACCGGCATAGGGATTCAGGTTTGCAAACTTACCTGTACCCACGGTGTCTTTAAATAAGCTTGAGTAGTTCTTGCTAAAAGAGCGTGTAAGGTTTACATCAATGATAAAATCTCTGAATGGCTCTAAGGTCGCATCTACTTTCAGCTCCTGCTTGTAACTCTGCGTAAAGAGAAAATTAAACTCAGGATTATTTGTAACCCACCCTTTTAGTGCCGCGCTTCTTAACCATGCCGTATCCGGTTGTCTACCAAATACATAATCGAGGCCTGGCGCACGTGTGCCCCAGTTATTACCAAAGTACCTTGGACTATCTACATAACCCGGTAAGCGTGAGTTGAAGGATTCGTTATAATTAATGTTGATGGTTTTAAGAGATGTCAGCAGCTTTCCGGAAAAACGTAACAGTCCGCTGATCTGCTGCGGCTCTGAGTTATTTTGTTTTGCAGATTTTCTGTCTATTCTTTTTATCAAACGCGCAACATAACGTTTGCTCTTGCCAATGGTATCTTTCGGATTAAGCTGAACAGGAGGCTTGTTTTGAATCTGTGAACCACCCTGACCCGGTTGCATATCAAGCGTTCTTAGCCATTTTGATTTTGCGTAGAGTCGGGTAAAATCAAGTTGACCTGTAAATATTCTTTGTTGTGAATTTTCAATTGTGTTTCCAAGGGATACGGCAAGACGTGAAGCACCGATCCAGTTGTAGGATGTTGCATAATTGAATCTTGCAGTTGTCCAGTCGAAGGCAGGAATTTTATTAATCGGAATATTGTATGATGCGTTTGCCGTTTGTTTGTAAATAACATTCCTTCCTCCTTTGAGGAAATTTTTTCTTACTGAATCTCTTTTCTCTTTGTTGTCAATCCTTCCGAATGGTTCATCTACGCGTGCATTATTAGTTGCAGAGAAGTCAATATTAATGGAACGAGTTAGATCCCAGCGCATATTGTAAACCCTGTCGAAAGTAAAATACTTATCATAAGTTTCCGGAATTTTAAAAGGGCTCGGCGGCACACCTTGTATCTGAACCTCTCTCGCCCTTGCAGCGCCAAACTGTCTGTTTACATCAGCCCTGAAACTCAGCAAGCTTGGCTTGAAATTAAAGTTGACATCTTTGATAATTCCCCACCACGGGCTCCTGTATTTAATGAGTTTTTTAAACGGCTCAATATACTTGGGTTGTGGCGCAAAACTATATCCCAGTCCGGCATAATGTTTCTCCACTACATCATTTTCAATCAATGGATTTCTCTTTTCCGTTTTGGTATATGAATAGCTCGCATCAAAATTGGATATATCATAAATTTTTGCAGGATTAGTTCCGGTTTTGTTTTTACGAAGGTTGGTGACATTCACTGTTGTAATTCCTACAAAATCCTGCGATATCCGTTTAACAGAATCTTTATTTAAAACCGAAGAAAGTTTGTCTTTAAATTTCACATCCTGATCGTACGGATCGTATTCAGGATTCATAACCGTTTGAGAATAACTTGCATAAAACGGAATATCTATTCCAACGCTCTTAGGCAACAGTTTGCCAAGTTGAAGATTTGTTGCAATATCAAATTGAGAGAAATATTCCCGACTGCGTTCATTCACCCTTTGTTCAATTGTACCAAAACCCGCACTTCTTCCAGAAGCAGAGATCGTAACAGTACCTAGGTCTGCAAGTTGCAGGTCCATACGACCGGTAGCTGCCCATCCTCCGCCTTCATCTAAACCACTTAAACGAAGCTCATTGATCCATACTTCTGCGCATACATTAGCGGCAGCATCTCCTTTTCTGTTTTCAACACCAACAAGAAAACCTCTTACTTCTCCAAGATTGGGATTTCCCATTACACTCCAACGAATACCGTTGCCTCTGTCTTCTGAAAATGGTGTCAGCACACTACCTGTTCTTTTTAATTTAAACCTCACTAGGTCTTCCAGGTTTACATCAAACTCGTTGGCTGTTGGCCATACGATGGTATCTTTCAAAAAAGTTCCCCATCGCGTTACCTTCAAAGGCATTCGTACTTCGTAATAGTTGTTGATAAAATCCGTACCAAAACGAATAACTGCAGTTAACTGGTCGTCCTGCAAATCATCAATTTTCCCACGCGACTCAGCATGCATAAACATACGTACGCGGCGGTATTGACGGAAATCAAAATTGGTTGATTTAAATACGGAACGACTTTCTCCGTCGGGCAGGTTACAAAGCTGCATACTGAGAGATTGCTCATTCTGTAAAAGATTTATCCCATTATTACTCAGCTGCTGAACACGTTGGATGCCTGGAGGAATCACATAATTAACCGGCACACGTTTATCGTTTTCTTCTACATTGACTGCCGTTACATTAAAGTTTACAGCTGAGTTTAGAGGAAGCTTTTTATACTGACCTGTTGTATCCAGTTCATACTCATAAGAACGCCACATATTGCGCACAAGCTCGAGTTTACCAAAACGCACTACTAACGAATCTTCAAAGCCGGTCATAAACATCCGCATAAAACGGATTGATTTGAAGTCGGGAATATTGCCCACTTTCAACTGATATTGCTTTATAGGTATGCGGAATAAATACCAAGTTTCAAGCCTGGAGTTTCCATTGGCGAGTTTTACATCCACTTCTCTCCTATCAGCAATAAAGTTTTGTCCTACCTGCATAGCAGGATCATTTTTTGGACGTAGCTCGAGTCCGTACTGGAAATATTCTTCTACTTCATTCAGCGTATTGTCGCGATTCAGGTCTTCATTGTCGGGATAAAGAGAGGATGCTGGTGTATATGACTGTTCATTGGTTGCAACAGGACTGTTTCCGCTGGGATTATTAAAAAATTTGTAACGGGCAAGTATACCCGATTTTGTCTGGTTATAAAGATCATCTCTGAAATGCCTGTAATTATCGCTTGAAGGATCTTCCTGTAAACGCTGAAAAGCAAAGCCGTTACCGAAATTACCCTGGTAGGCTGTAAGAAAATCATTTCTGAAATTCAACTCCTGTGCATCAGTCATGCCATCAAAACCAACATCCTGCTGAGGCCTTTCATCCGGAATATTACTAAATGCCTGTGCAATCTGAATCGGATTTCTCGGCACACGCGCCCAGGTACTTGTATCTTCACGAGCAAGGGTTTGTGAAGTACTTAATCCGTTTTCATAAAAACGTCTGCCATCTTTCAGAATATCTTCAGAAATATTTCCAAGATTAAAGTAAAGCTGACCTCCCGAAGTGGTTGGATTAAGAATAAAAGGATCCTGCACCCACATTTCGATAAACTCGATATTGTTTGTTTCAAAATCAATCTGATCTATTGCACGCATAATCCCCCCCCATCTGTTCTTCGGATTATTGAGTTTTCCTGTGAAGGGATCTATGCTACCTTGGCGTGCATCATAGTTATAAGGGCCCCTGTCTTTTGGATAAAAAGCAAGATCGAAAGTAATCAGTTGATTTTGTCCAAGGTCGGGTGTTGATTGCGGAAACACTTCAACACGGTTTACAAAACGCACGCGCGGATCAGACAACTCATCAAGATCATCCCCAATAGGATTATTGATACTTCTTCTTTCCTGTAAAACAGGTTCAATATTATACCAGGCTAACCTGGATCGGTTGTATCCGTAAGCGAGATTATTGGAAAGACCTGCTTCAGGAAACAATTCAACGCCGAATCTGTCTTTCGAACCAAATGGTGTAGAGGCAAGTGTCCAGGATATAAAAGGGAAACGAAGGTCGATCCCGTTACGTGTTCCTTCAAAATCATCAATATAAACCAAACCACCTTCTCCTTTTTCCGGTCTTATTTGACGGGCTGTACTTGGAAGAATGCGGGCAGCTTCTCCGTACAATGTTATGGCAGAATTCTGACGAGTGGTATAAAAGGGCAAGGCATCGAGCCATTTGGTCATACGCTTCCAGTCGCTTCTGAAATTCAGGTCGCCTCCGATCATAGTATTGCGAATCGGATCATCGCCGTAATTCATTTTGGTGAAGAAGGGTCTCTCACCCAGACGCATAACCGCAGCGCCGATATTTAGTTGTTTCGTTTGTGTTTCAATAGCCTTGTAATCGAGACGCAATGCCATAAAATTTCGGTTCTGCATGCCGAACGTAGCATTGTTTTCAAAACCAACCTGAATGGGTAAGTTGGCATTGATGATTGCCTGGTTGATGATTTTAACAGTACCGAGGTTATAGTCAACAACATAATCAACATTCTCGCGCAGCGTTTGTCCGCCGGCAGTTACTGTCACCGATCCTTGTGGCACGTTGAAAGCTCCGATAGGTATTTCAGAACTACCGCCAGCACTGCGTGAAGCACCTTTAAATACATAGCGATTTAATTGCGGAGATTGCTGTGCCACCCATTTGATTGAATCATATAGCGGATAAAACAAATATTTCTTTTTGAGTTCGACTGCATCAGGTCCGCGGAAAATATATTCAAGGTCTCTACCAAATGGTTCTAGCAAAGGAAAGATAATCCGACTTTGTTGTGAGTTTACAGTAAAACCCTCTATGTAATCAAAGACACCATCCTGCTGCGGGTCATTCTGATTATTTAATCGATCCAGGTTAACCAATTCGAGAATCGGTCTTCCTTTTTCTTCACCCTCAGGGATATATCTTTTTTCACCACCGCCCGGCTCCTGGTAAAGGATGTTGAATTTAAAATCCTTTCTTTCAAGCTGACCGTAACCTACGGCATATACATTCTTCATCATCAACCTCCAGATTGG
>JAULVS010000085.1:0-3640 GCA_032110905.1 Chitinophagaceae bacterium
AAATTTTACCAATACACAAACATTTAGTAAAAATAAAACTGTGAATTTTTTTAAATATTGATTTTACTAAACTTTTTGGTGTTGAATTCTCGTGAACATTTTTATGTTTATTAACACCCAGGTATATAATTTTTACAATTCCTTTTGTTTTTAACCGATTTTATAGAACACTTTACACGTTCCACACCGACTTATTAACCAAAAAAATCCGGTAATTAACAGGATCTGTGAATAAAAAAAACAAGTCCCTTTTCGGCGGCCTCCCCCTATTAGACCTGGTTTTTCCACAGTTTTTCCCCTATTTTTGCCATCCTTTTAAAGCAGGTTTAATATGTCTATAATTCAGGATATAAGAGATAAATACGCAAAACTGACTGTTGTTTTGGTAGCTCTAGCCCTATTAGGTTTTATTCTAACCGATTATTTTGCTGGACAGAGTAGAATGAGTGGTAATGTTTCTCAAACCATTGGCTCTGTTAATGGTAACTCTATTTCTTTTGAAGAGTTTAACCAAAAGGTTTTACAAGCTGAAGAAAACCTAAAAGGACAAGGCTACCCCCAGGGCGCCGCATTAAGCCAACAAGCGTTAGAGCAGGCGTGGAATCAAGAGGTTGGGCAAATATTATTAAAAGAAGAGCTTAAAGAGTTAGGAATAGAGATTGGTAAAAAAGAATTATCTGATTTATTATATGGAACTAGCGCCCCACAAGATTTACAAAACCAATTTCGTGACCCCAAGACTGGCGTTTTCAATCCAACACTGGCAAAACAAAATATTGATCAAGCATTAAAAAGCGGAACACCTGAACAAAAAACTAGCATAGCAAATTATATTGACGCGCTTGCAAATATGCGAATGGCTGATAAATATCTTGCTCTGTTTGCAAACAGTATCAACTACCCCCGTTGGTTTATTGAAAAACAAAGCGCAGAAAACAGCCAGTTGGCACGCATTTCTTTTGTTCGTGAGCTATACACTTCAATTCCCGATAGTGCGGTTAAGGTAAGCGACGAGGAAATAAAAGCGTATATAAACAAGAACAAAACCCAGTTTAAACAACAAGCCAGTCGCGCTATTCAGTTTGTTGCTTTTAGCGCATCTCCATCTTCTACAGACAGCGCTGCAGCATACTCCACCCTCATTAACCAAAAAGATCGTTTTGCCTCCACCGAAAACCTAGAATTGTTTTTGGCGGGCGAAGGGGCTCAGTATTATAATGGTTATATCAACGGAAAAGCAATTCAGCAGCCAATAAAAGACTCCTTGTTTAAACTTGCCCCCGGGGCAACATTTGGTCCTTACCTGGATGCAAATAAATATGTTATTGCTCGTATGGTTGGAAGCGTCCGGATGCCAGATACTGTTAATGTTCGTCATATATTAATTAGTACACAAAGCCGCGATTCGGCAACCGCGTATAATCTTTGTGACAGCATTCAAAAGGCAATTGCGGGAGGTTCTAATTTTGATTCACTCACTTCAAAATTTTCAGACGATCCTGGTAGTAAAAACACGGGAGGAAAGTATGAAAACGTTTCTTCGGGACAAATGGTAGCCCCCTTCAACGACTTTATTTTCTTAAAGCCAACAGGAGCTAAGGGAATTGTAAAAACAGATTTTGGTTTTCATTACATAGAAATTCTTTCTCAGAAAGGCAGCGGAAGTGGCTATAAAATTGCCTATCTACCACAAGAAATTGTTGCAAGTCAGGAAACAGATAACCTAGCATTGAATAAAGCCAATGAGTTTGCGGGCGACAGTAAAGACCTTAAGTCTTTTAATGATAATTATGAGAAAAAACTAAAGGCGCTTGGTGTTGTAAAGAGTGTTGCAACAGACATTACACCCGTATCTTATGAGGCTCGTGGTGTTGGCGCTTCTCGCAGTTTTGTTCGTGCCATCTATGAGGCTAGCAAAGGAGAAGTGCTAAAGCCGGAGCGCGTTGACAACAACTATATTGTAGCGGTTGTTACCGATGTGAATGAAGAGGGAATAGCATCTGTGGAGTCGGCTAGGCTTTCTGTGGACCCCATTCTCAGAAACAAGAAAAAAGCAGAACTACTTCGCAAAAAAGTTGGAGCCGTTACCACACTAGAGGCTGCCGCAACTGCGCTTGGGGGAAAACAGATTGAGGTGTCCGATAGTATTAGGCTTACAGGTTCTCTGCCTTTTGGTTATGAGCCTCGCGTTGCGGGTGCTGCTTTTAATTCAGCAAACAACGGAAAGGTTGTTCCTGCTGTAATCGAAGGGTTAAGTGGTGTTTTTGTGGTAAGGGTTGATAACCTTGGCAGCACACCAGTGTTGGATGGCGATGTAGCTACACAACGCGAGTCCCGCTACCAACAGGCTAAACAGGCTTCCTCAAACCAATACAGTCCCAATAATCCTGTTTCTATATTGAGAAACGCGGCCACCATTAAGGATCGCCGCCAGGAAAGATATTGATCAACAAAAAATATGGCTGAGTTTGTAAATAAGGTTGCAGAAAGCGGACTCATCACCATTGATCTCGAAAACTGGTACCCCAAAGGAGAGATAGTAGTCTTTGATTTAAAGGACTACTTGTTTATGGGTATGATTGTAAAGGAAAAAGAGTTTCGGGATACATTAAAAAATACAGATTGGGAGGTTTATAGAAACAAGATGGTTTCTGTAGTTTGTTCAGTAGACGCCATTATTCCCAGCTGGGCTTTTATGTTGGTGGCCTCTTATTTACAGCCAGTTTGTAAAGAGTTAGCCCTTGCTACCCCCGAAGAAATGAGAAAACAGGTTTTTCTTCGAAATATTCAATCAATTAACTCCGTGGACTACAAGGACCAACGTGTTATTGTCAAGGGTTGTGGGGATACCCCCATTGGAGATTTCGCATATTTAGAAATAACAAGAATATTGCGCCCGGTTGTTCGGTCGTTAATGTATGGCGAACCCTGTAGCACCGTTCCTGTTTTTAAAAAGCAAACACCCGTCGGGTAGTTATTGCGGTTTGTTCATGATTTATTCACATTGATGCTTTGGTGCCGGTTTGCTGAAAATAGCAATCTAACTTACATTCACTTTACTAACCCGTGCAACCAACCCCTATCACCCAGTCTTACCGACTTGTTGAAACAACAAGTATTGGCGAAGTGCGCGAAGACGCAGCTTCTGGACAAAAGGCTTTCTTTGCAGGACGTTTCTTTACCGCTGGCGAAGCGATATCTTCTTTTGCCGCGGGAGAAGTTCATACCACACCCTCTTATTTAACCGTGCAGTTGGGCGATGCCAAACACATCATGCTAAGCCCTGCGTATTTGCAATACATCAACCATAGCTGCAGCCCGAATTGTTTTTTTGATACCACCAACCTAACCGTGGTTGCGCTGCGAGATATTGCTTGTGAAGAAGAGCTTTCTTTCTTTTATCCCTCTTCTGAGTGGGACATGAGCCAACCTTTTGTGTGTAATTGTGGGAGTAGACAATGTTTGGGAATAATACAAGGCGCAAAATACCTAAGTCCCCAACAAGCGCTGGCTTATCGCTTGAATGTTTATATAGAGGGAAAAAGAAATCACGAGGGATGAACCCATTAGCCATAAAAAACATCGCGGAAGAGTATAAAGTCTGGGTTTTGGCACCACACTTTGAAACAGACGACCCCAA
>JAULVS010000086.1:0-63581 GCA_032110905.1 Chitinophagaceae bacterium
ATCTGTAAAATAATCTGACAGGTAGATGAACGACCAAGCATCAGCTCCTGGTTGTTCCCTATCATAATTTTCTTTACTAATCGGCCGTTATAGACAAAACCTAGTTTCATGGAAGGAAGTTGGTTGGTTGGTATGAATTTAAAGTTTAAAGTTGTGAAATCATTTATTTAACCAATTTAATGGATTAAAATCAGGCAACTTATTATTTACCCAGTCTTTTACCGACAATTTCACCTCTCCTTTTTGGGAAAATGGAATATTTAACCAGGTTGCTTTGCCTTTTACTTCAGACTGAAAAGAAACGGAATCTTTCATCATTTCATTAAGATCTGAAAAAGCTAAATTTTGAAAACTTAAATCAAAAGTCAGCGGCAATATGGTCTCAGCATTCTTCATCAGGTCAGTCGGCTTCGACAATACAGCCTTACCTATTTCTTTATCTTTAAAAAACAACACACATTCCAGCTCTTTACAATTCAGGGAAAACCAGTTTGGATTGTAAACAACTGCATTGCAGGTACCAGTTACTGAGGTAAAGCTCACATCATCTACATCCCATTCCTGAATAACTTTAGATTCCGGGGTTTTAAAGCTAACATACCCATAAAGAATTAATACAATCAGAAACAAGACCCCTGCTGTAATCGCAAATATTTTCACCCTACTTTTTCCCTTCATATTCTTTCAATTATTCTTTATACATAACGAAAAACAACTATTCCTGACATTCGTAATCGTAGTTTTTTATTATATGCCTACGTGAACAATCACTTCTTTTACCACTGAATGGATGTGATCGGAAAAAATTTTCAAGATCGCCCCCTTTGCTGTCCATTTCCTGCATTCGCTTCCAAAAACTTACCGCTGCGCATCCTTCATACCTCGAATAGTTGGCAAGGTCTATGCCATATAAATCACATTCCACTTCGTTTTTCTGGTTGAATGAAACGGTTAACAACCCAAGCAGATCACCTCCTTCAAAAGAAGAGAGACGAATCCCTTCTCTGATATGCCCCAGTTCATTGTGATAAATTTCATGTCCGAGCACACAGGCTAATTCATGTTCATCTCTGCAAAACTTATACATAGCAGTTGTAAAATATACCCTTCCCCCGCAGGTAAAAGCGTTTACTTCGTCCGATTCTATCATATAGAGCCTGTAAGGAAACCCTCTTGGCTTAATAATATTACTCGTCAATATCTGAAATATGTCTTTCAATTTTGAATAAGACTTACCTGATGTAATGATTCTGTACTGACTTTTCATATCCTCATGTAAGCGATCTCCGTATTCAATTTCAGTTCTCACTGTCACTTTAGTACCATATGCATCGAGCACTTCTTTTTTTAAATCATTGCCCCATACAAGCCAGTCATCCCCCATACAACTGTAATCATATGAAATTTTCTCACGGTCTACTTTAGGAGCAGGCTTATCGGCACCTGCCTTCGAAACAGTATCTGCTCCAGTTTCACCATTTCCCTGAGACGCAGATGTCGAATCAGATGTTCCTCCTTCTTTCTTTTCACCACCGATTTCATTGATGATAAAGTAAGCAATTATTAATAGAAATAGAATAATAAGTATACCGAAAAACATTTCTATCATCGAATACTTCCTGGATTTACCTTTCAGAAATTCTTCCGGATTAGACAATGGATTCATAACAGGCTGACTCATCTCTGCCTGTTTCTTTTCAACCCAGTTAAGCCAGGGTACAGGCTTGTCGGCACCTAAACGAAGTATATCTCCCTTTTTTAGCAATACTGAACCCTGAACTTTATTGCCGTTAATATAGGTGCCATTGGTAGAATTTAAATCAGTGAGAAAAACAACTCCCTCCTCGTTTACGAAAATTTCAGCATGTCTCCCCGAAATGGAACTATTAGTCAACACGATGTCGTTGTCACTTTTCCGTCCTATGCGTATCAGAATAAAAGACATACATCACTTATTTTATGCAACCTCAGACTGCTTTAAAAGAATCGTGAGATCTTCAATAAATTCACGGCAATCATCGTAACGGTCGTCAGGAATTTTTTGTGTTGATTTATAAATAATGCGATTAATGGTGGGAAGAAGCCCCTCTTCCTGTACATAAAATGATTCCGTTATCCGAGGCACATCCTTGTTTTGAATATTTTCTTTCAACTCCTCCCTGGTTTGAGAATGAGCAAAAGGTGTTTTACCTTTTATCAGTTCATAAAGTGTGATACCTACAGAATAAATATCTGAACGAAAATCTACCATGTCCTGCCCTACCAGCTGCTCGGGGCTCATGTAGTAAGGCGTACCCATGATTGTTTTATCCTGCTGTTTGCTAAGATTAGCAGAAATGCCAAAATCAATCAACTTGATCATATTGGTTCTGCTGCACAACATGATGTTTCCAGGTTTAATGTCGAGGTGTACCACGTTCTGTTCATGTGCATAAGCCAGTGCATCCAGGGTTTCTATAATCATCGCAGATGCCATAGCAATGGGCATAGGCCCTGTCATTTTACGTAGATAATCTTTTAAGTTGTCTCCGTCGATATACTCCATTATCAGATATCCGCTTGCGGAGCCTTCCAGAAGAATTAAATCTTCAAGTTTTACAATATTCTTGTGCTCAAGGTAAAGGTAGTTATTGGCCTCCCCAATAAACTTTTCACGCATACCGGTATCAGCAAGCAGTTTTGGATTCAGTTCTTTGATGGCAACAGGGAAACCGGTGTATTCATTAATACCAAAATGCACCGTCGCTGTTCCTCCAGCGTTGAGGGTATGACCAAAAACGTATTGATTGATTTTCTTCAACTTAATAAACTTTAAATTTTACCCAGGTACGACCGTCGATAATTTCATCTTCATAGACATTGTTTAAATTACATATTTCAGAAAGAGTTGACACTTTTCTGTTGCGCCCAAGATCTTTGATATCACTTCTCGATGATATTCTTTTATAAACAGAAGCTGGTGCTTCTCCTACGGAAATGGCCATTATTGCGTAGGTATTATTCCCTAAAGATTTAACATCATTTGGAACAACCGAACCGGATTTTGACGGAGCTACCGGATCCTGTGGTGTGGACGGTGCGGGCTGGTTCGTTTTACATTTATTCAACTTGTCATTCGGACAAGGATCTTTATAATCTTTTATACCATCCCCATCCGCATCATTTTTTTTGGAAGAAGAATCAGCAGAAGGTTTATCAGAAACAGCAGTTGCATTTCTTTTCTCTTCCACTTTTGTGAGTTTATCTTCTTCCACCGTCAGCACATAAGTTTTATCTTCTATCACCAACTCTTCTCCTGATTGTATATTCACAACATTCACTCTCCTGTCTGCCAGATCATTTAGCTCCTTACTGTTTTTTGTTTTAAGATCATCGATCGTATAGGCAGAGGACACAATACTTTCCGAAGGATTCATTTGATTTTTTTGCACCTTCAGCAGAAAACTTACACAGATAAGCAACAATAGCAGCACAGCAATAGCCAGGTTTTTTCCTGATAAGAAACGTTTACCTGGTACAACAGTTTTGGTGTAACCTTCTTCAGCCAGAGAATCTTCTTTGTTTTCTAGTATTGCTTCCTGAAGGGTTGTCGCATCCAACCACCTGGTCCACTTCACCGGAGGTGCCATACCAAGCTTGAGGATATCGCCTTTTTTAAGCTGATAATCGCCATGTATGCGATTGCCATTTACAAAAGTGCCGTTGACCGATTGCAGGTCGGTGATAAATATTTCATCGTCTTCATTGATAAACACAGAGAGATGACTACGGGAAACGGTTGAGTGGTCAACCTGAATATGATTCGGCTGATTGTCCTTGTTCAAAGGCGTCCTTCCCACATTTAAAATTCGAAATCCCATATTATTACATTCTTGCGAACAACGATATTTTCAAATTCCGTTCCGATTTTTTATTAGTACGACTTAACCTTGGTTTTTCGATTTGATAGGATTGGACGAGAAAGAATTAATATACTTTGAATTTAACCCAGGTACCTCCTTTTATAGTATCACGTTCTGCCACTTTATTCAAACTACATATTTCCGAAATAGTACTTACTTTATTATTAGTTCCAAGTGCTTTAATTTCTGGCCTGGTTGATACTCTTTTATAAACAGCTCCAGGTGTTTCACCTGCAGCATTTGCAGCAACAGCATATATACTACTTCCAAAAGATTTTACATCCTTAGGTACAACCGGCCCGTTAGTTACCGGCTGTTTTGGAGGTGTCGTTTTACACTTATTCAATTTATCATTCGGACATGGGTCTTTTGAGTCGATTATACCATCGCCGTCAGAATCTTTAACCGGAGGAGGATCATTAACAGGTGGTTGAACAACTACAACATCCTTTTTCTTCTCTTCCACTTTTGTAAGTTTACCATCTTCTACTGTCAGCACGTAAGTTTTCTCATCTATAACCAATTCTTCTCCGGATTGAATATTGATCACTTCTGCCTCTGAAACAGCCAAGGCTTTTAAAGCTTCACTATTCTTTTGTTTTAAATCTTCAAGTGTATACACCTTGCCTGGCTGCTGAACCTCCGGTTCTTGAGGCTTATCTCTCGTCAAAATATATGTCGTAACTCCACCTGCCGCAAGCACTAATACAGAGGCCGCAATAAGTATCCATTTATTGATGCCTCCTCCCTTTGGAGAACTTACAGGTGTTTCACTTCTGTCTACAGATGAGAATTGTGCTGTGCGCTCAAAAGAATTTTCATGCGCACGGCGAACACGTGAAGGACTGTGCGATTTAAATTCGGAACGGCTGTGCGGACTTCCACTTACACCAAGTAAAATGAGGGAAATATTATCAAGTCCTCCGTTTGCCATAGCGGCTTCAAACAACTTGCTTTTCGAATCAGAAAGGTTATTGGGGTCGATCATCCCGTTCATCACCTGGTCGTTCACCATGCCATTCAAACCATCAGAGCATATAAGAAAAACATCTCCGTTTTTTACTTTTACAGGCAATTCACAAACATCTGGTTTTACTTCCGACTGATGTCCGAGTGCTCTTAAAATCTGATTTTTCTTAGGATGCTGTTCCGCTTCTTCATCTGTAATAACATTCTTATCAACGAGCTCCTGTACATATGAGTGGTCTTTTGTAAGACGATGCAACTCATTATCGGTTTTGAGGTATAAACGACTGTCGCCTACATGACCAAAAAAGCAGAGATCATCTTTCACAACAAGAATCACACCGGTTGTCCCCATCCCTCTCAACTCCGGTTGCACCTGTGTATGCACATAAATCTGTTCATTTGCAAACTGAAATGCCTGATCTATTGCCTGGATGATATTGGAGTATTTTTCTCTGGAGAAATGTTCGAGAATACTCCTTACAGCCAGCCTTGAAGCTTCTTTTCCGCCCACATGTCCGCCCATACCATCGCACACCACATATACATCACCGTTAGGTGTTCCGAGACTTTTACCAATGGTATCTTCATTATGGGAACGAACCTTCCCTACTTCTGATAATTCCTGTATTGAAATGTTCATATGATTATTTGTTATTTTTTTTAATGGTCATATAGAATAGCTAAAAATTAGTAATGGCCATTAAGCGATTTATTAGATATAAAAATTGAATACGACTTCTCCGGCCTGTATAAAATCACCATGCCTTAGAATTGTCTGACTTACTTTTTTACCATTCACATACAACCCATTTGAACTGCCTAAGTCTTTCACCCAGTACTCTCCTTGTTTGGTAAACCAGAATTCAAAATGTCGTTTAGACATAGTTGGAACGTTAATAAGTAAATCAACCCCATCTCCTCTGCCTACTACGAGTTTAGGTTTGGTTATTTCGTAACGATTTGATTGCGGTCCAGGTATTACATAATCGAACCAGGGAAAATTGCCTTTGGCTTTCATTAGACTCACGAGAGCAGCACTGGCAATTTTTTCTTCTTCCGATTGCTTCTGCCTCATTTCCTGCATTTCCCTGTCTCTTTGTTGTTGCTGCATAGCACCGAGAGCAGCTTTTTGACTATCAATTTGCTTGTTCAGCTCATCCTTTGCCTTTCTACTTGCTTCTTCGGCCTGTCTTTGTCTTGCTTCCAAAGCCTGCTTGTCAGTTTCATGACGACGAAGATCTTCCTCTCTTTTCTTTTCATTATTTTTCTTCCAGACTAAGAACAAAGCAGTCAAGCCGCCTACTATTAAAAACAGAAGAACCGACCAAAGCGGGTTATCGATCATCCACTCTATTGGGTTTCTTCTTGGCACAGGTAATACAAATTCACCCGATGCAGTTGCATTGTTACCGAAAGTTCTGATTTGAACATTGTGGTTATTGCCGTCTTTTTTAATTCCTGATGTATACTCAAAACTGTAAAGCAATCCCGCATTGCGCTTCAGCATGGAATTTATGTAATCGCGTAATCTGTTAGCCCCTGCAGATAAATCTGATTCCAGATGATAGAGCCCATGAGTTTTTTCGCAAAGGGTTTGAATTGTTTGTCTTGGAGTGGATGCTCTTGGCTTGATCACAGCATAGATAGGGATGTTTAACCTAAGTGCCCGCTGACCTGCATTTTCAGTTCCGTCTGTTTCTGAAGTACAGTTTTTGTCGTCCCCAAGCAGATAAATGGCAGTAGGTATTTTGAGATTCTGCTTTTCGAGAATATCAAGTGTATGATTGATTGCCTGCCAGGTTAAAAAAAGATCCTGTGATGAACACAGATTTGTAAACCCTCTTGCGTCCAGCTGATCGAGTTTTTTATTGATAGCCGAAAGGTCATCTGTAAAGGAAGGATTGGCAGGATATACAATCTGACCATTACTGGAGTGGTTGTAATTAAATATTTCAATCTTATCGCCTTTCTGTATAACTCCGCCGGTATTAACTGCACTTTTAATCACTGATTTATACCATTCCAACTCTGCTTTTCCGAAAGATCCGGGATTCAGGACAAGAAAGATGACCGCCTTTTTCTGGTCTTTGGGATAAGTTGCAGCCTTTGGCTTTCCGCTGAATTTGGGTTTGATTTCATCTTCAGAATCAGATTCTGTAAAGCGCACGTTATCGGAAGAAATGCCGTTAGGGTTTCTTACCCAAAGGTCTCCTTTCACGGTTGGGAAATCATCCACATTCAGGTCTCTTGCAGAAAGCTGCTCCTGCGCTATTGTTTGAGTTGAAATCCCAAACAGCAATAAAAACAGAAGGTAAATGCTATATAACTTCTGTGATAAATGATGAATCATAAATCTTGTAAGTTGTTAGTTAATGGTTGTAGGTTATTCGTTAAAAAAGTTTCCTCATTAAACATAATTAAATGACAAACAATAGATATTATAGCGCTGACTTAAATTTAAATACAGCATTACCCAACCTCAATTCGTCACCGTCTTTTAATTCGTAAGGTTTACCTATTTCCATTTCCTCGCCGTTTAGGAAAGAGCCATTGGCCGACATTTCATCTTTCACATAATATTTACCAGACCTATGAAGAATGGTTACGTGTCTACCTGAAATAGTAGATTCCTTTGCGAGGATAATGGTATTGGACGGGTCGCGGCCGATAGTATTGTTTCCTTCGAAAATGCGGTAATCGATCCCCATCGGATCGAGTGTAAAGGAGATAATCCATCCTACAATTTTACGGGCTGCCCTAGGTGCGGGCGCAGCGGCAGTTTCTCCGGAAGCTGCGCCTCCACTATCAGAACCTGAAGGCATACCTCCGATGAAAGTGCGGTCGAAAGGAGTTTGTGTACTTGCAGGAGCTGAAGCAATCGGAGCAGCGGAACCTCCTCCTGCCGAGGCTGATCCTGGCGTAAATACCTGGGTGCGGTCTGAAGGAGAGCTATTCCCGGGAAAAGGCATAGTACCACTTCCTGTAGCATTTCCAAAAACTTCTGTTCTCTGGGTTGGACCTGCTGTATCTGTGCTGGCGAAACCGCCGCCGGCGACTGTCTTATCAGAATCTCCTGCTGTTCCCCCACCACTACCTGAAGGACAATAAGGACATTTTTCAAGTGATTCCTTATAAAAATGTCCATTGCTGCATTTATTATAACCTTGCATATACTTTGATTTATTGGTTTGAAAAGATATTTAAAAAGACTAATCGCGGTAAATTAAACGAACATAGGCTCCGATATTACTGTAGTCGCCACTTATAATCATACCGGGCAGAAACTCCCAATTTTTGCTATTAGCGGACAACTCAGCAAGTACCAACCCGTCATTCCAGTTAGGGTCTTTGGGGTTGTCGCAGTAAAAGCTTGCAGCGTTACCTCCATGCCATTCATCATCTTCCAGGTTTCTTCTGTACGACAAAGCAGGCAGTGTGAAATTAAACAAATCATTGGTTTGAATTTTCCAGCTGCTTGATCCAGGCTGCCCGGGATCATTAATTAATGCGTAAATCTGCGGTGCATTTAATTTCAGGATCTTTGCTACTTCATTTAATTTTTTCACGTCATCAGATGTTGGAAAACGAAATTCAGCCCCCTGCTCATTCAGTTTTATTCTTAAGGCTGTTAGCGCATGTACGTTCAATAAAATTCCATACTCTTTTCCGGCATCCCATTTATGGTAGCAGAAAGCTGCCTTTTTATCGATATGAGCCTGTTCCCAAGCGGAATCGGACTTTGCTTCAAAAATATCTTTCTCAGTAAATCCAAAATATTTAAACAACTCTACTTGAGTGAGATTCTGAGAGGTCCAGACCGTTGTTTTAATATTAGTTAAGGGCGGCATTGACTTACATGGCTGTTCTAACACTTTAGGGACATTAGATTGAACTTCAATTAATTGTTTTTCAAGAGCAGAAATTCTTGCTGTATATGCAGCGATTGAATCGAACCTCTCTCTTATATAAACCATCATATTATATTCTATTTCTCCGGCTTTTTTCTTCTTGTTTCCTGCAGTGATGAGTTCACCAAGCGTACTTTTTATCTGCTCATCAGTAAACTTTTGTGCATTGGTATGAAACAAAGTAGAAAAGAATAAAAGATTTGCCAGTAAGATAATTCTGGAAGTCATTCGATTGGTTTTAAGTATTGTGAAAATATCATATTTATCTAAATTATAAAGCATAATCGACGAGTTTTCGTCAGCTAATACACTACGGCAGGGCAAAAAGCATACATATTATTGAAAATGAGCGCATTACACCCAATACACTTCTATGCCTTTGAAACTAACATAAAAACTAAAAAGTTGACCAGCAATTTGATCCTTAAAGTAACCAAGAATAATGGTCTATAATAAATTTGATAAACTCAGCTATTTAAGGGGCAATACCCAGTAACGACATCCTTTTTTTGTATCATTAAAGTATTGTGTTAGCGATGGCATACGCAGGGTACATGCCGGACCGCTGTCGAGGTGCAGTGCGTCTGTGCAATTAAATCTTTCAAGAAACAGATTGGCAAACTGATAAAAATTTACCGGTGTCAGGGATTGAGCAAATACCAGGTACTGGCTTCCCTGTTCCATTACCAGTCCTACTCCACTTCTGAGGAATTTGTTTTTGGAATCAAACCCAAAACCAGAATGAATTTGCCTGTCGATAACCAACATAGGACCACTTTGCATGACCCACCTCGGTTGGGTACACTGCACAGACTCATCAGTTTCTTTCAGAATGATTTCTGAGCCACAAACACCCAGAAATCCGTTTGGCTTTAAATAGAAGTTTCCACTTCCCTGTGCGTCATTGATACCCTGAATTTCAGCTGCGTTTTCTACCCACCATCCAAGTGGCTTGCAATCTGCCTGGACTATACTCGCATTAACCGCGATGAAATTATGCTTCTTAGCCAATGAATCAAAAAGTCTTTTCTCTCCGATTTGACCAGTATTTGAAAACAACAACATGTTTTCAGTAAGTTCTTTTGTTACTTTTACTTTGACAACATTGTAAGTAACACCTGCAAATCTTAGCGAGTTGTATTCTAATGTTTGGGCATTCAGTTTACGTGTACACGACAAGACAAATAAGGCAAACAGAAAATATTTTACGACATTATTGGTCTGCAAATTTTTAGCCCTTAAAAAAACATTCGTCTTACAAGAGAGAAAACAAATCATTGCCTTTATTTTCTTTTTGAGATACTGATTACTGGCCCGAGTGCTCCTCCTCCGTCACCTACTTTCCGTGATTTTGTTTGTAAATACATTTCACTAATTGCTCCATCAAGGTATAGGGCATTTTTACAATTGAGATATACTTTAAAAACAGTGGCAAAATCGTAAAAATTACAAGGTTGTTCAGAAATAACAAATACGGCTTCTTTATTTTTCGATCTTTCAATCACACCCACCCCATTTCTGATATTCAGATTAGAAGATCCTTTTGTAAAAGCCCTGTGAAAATTGCCATTCACAACCAGCATCGGTCCGGATTGAGTTGCAAAGCGCAATTTCTTATGCCCTGATTTAATGAATTGCTGTGTTTCTTGTATAGAAAACAACCCGGAAGAATCAATGAAAAATACTCCATTTGGCGTGAGATAGAAATTTCCGTCTCCACTTTTTTTTGGATCAATCTCTTGCAATTGTTTTCCATCTTCAATCATTAATCCTTTTGCAGAACCGTTGGGTTCATACATACCGGCATTAAACAGCGCTATTGGCTCCGCTCCTTTTTTAGAGAGCATATCCCAGAAAAAACGAAGCGGTTTTTTTGCACCTGTACCATTGTTATGAATTCGAACCGCATGAGATTTTACATTAGCTCTAACTACATGATAGGTAACATTGTTGTGCCAGATTTTAAAATAAAAAGCAGAGTCTTTTGCCAGCAACTGATCAAAGTGGTTACAGGCAGATTCATAGGCATTGAGATGCTTTTTCAAATTTTGCGCCTGTACTGATGAATCTCTTCTTTTTTCAATTTGTTTTTCTGTAATACTGTCTAAATCATCCTGTACGTTAAAGCGATCATCAAAAAGCTTTCTTAGCTCCTCTTTAAAATCATTTCTTTTTTTCTTTTGTTGTTCGGCATCGAGTTTAAGATAACGTTCTATGGAAGCATCGACAGCTCCGTTTACCTTATCTAGTTCAGATTGAAAATTTGGCAAGTTCATTCTGATGCCTTCCAGCTCAAGTACTATTTTCTGTAGCTCTGATTCGGCTGTAAGAAATGCTTCGACCGGATTGGCATTGACCTGTATTTGTTGCTGAAAACTTTTTTCAAAAAGAGAATCGTTTCCTGTGGAATCGGGTTCAACAGATCCGGCTTGTGTTTTTACTGTAAACACAAAATGAATGAAGAAAAACAGAAGTGAAATTGGGAGTGATTTCATAAATAGTTATTAGTTGTTGGTTACTTTTTTTTACTGTTTATTCTTACCTGTGTTGGCAGCAGAATTTGCGCTTCGGTCATATTAGAAACTCCTAGAAATTCACCTGAACCTGTTTTTGCAAGAGACTCCAATTCTTTTAAATATCCAAGCGCACTTCCGAAACCAAGTATATTTAATCGAATAGGTCTGTCTTTCGACTGAGCACTTGCTTTGATGTCTTTCTTTTGTTCTTTTGAGACTTCAAATTCTCCGTCGGTAGCAAGAAAAAGATCATTGTTCCCTCCTATCATATATCGCTCACGCGCAAGCGTATAGGCCTTATCAAGTCCTTTGTCTGCAGATGTTCCTCCAGATGCTTGCATACTGTCGATTATTTGCAACAATGCTTTTTTATCAGTAATAAATGGTTGATCGTACAACACATTCACCTGGTTCGCATAAGTGATGAGGGTAACACGGTCAATGGTTCTAAGGCTTTTAATCAATTGACTGACCGATGTTTTCAACAATGTGATTTTATTATTGTCTGCCATTGAATTGGACACATCTAAGAGAAGGACAATATGGTTTTGTTTATATTCAGCAACAGACAATGTATCATAAATCGGCTCTTTTACTATGGGTGGCGGAGGCGCTGGTGCGGGTGCAGGAGCTGGCGCAGGAGCGGGTGCAGGAGCTGGCGCAGGTGCAGGAGCGGGTGCAGGAGCGGGTGCAGGTGCAGGAGCTGGCGCGGGTGCGGGTGCGGGTGCAGGAGCTGGCGCAGGTGCAGGTGCAGGAGCGGGTGCAGGAGCTGGCGCAGGTGCGGGTGCGGGTGCAGGAGCTGGCGCAGGTGCAGGAGCTGGCGCAGGTGCTGGCGGCGGTACAACAGGTATCTCTTCAATAATCTCTACAATCATTGTTTCTGAACCCTGATTACCGGCATTGTCTTCGGCTGTATAGGTTATTCTGTTAAGACCGACTGGGAAAAAAGAGCCCGAGCTCAATCCTTTTGATTGTTGCAGAGAACGCACACCACAATTATCGGTGGCAGTAGGTCTTTTATAATTAAACTGTTTGCCCCCACTTCCGGCAGGTACATAAATAACAGTATCAGCGGGCATACGAACAATCGGAGGTTCCATGTCTTTTACTTGCACATAAAATGTTGAAACCTGACTGGATCCACTTGGGGAGGTTGCTTCAAAACGTATACGGGTTTTTCCGGATGGGAAATATGAACCTGAGGGAGGACCTTCAATTTGTCTGAGAGTAGGACGTACACATGAATAAGAAAGATCAGGCTCTGAAAATTGTACCCTTGCACGACATGCTCCAGGTTCTGTTTCCATTTCCACGTCATCCACAATAGAAAGTTGAAAATCGTCTTCCATTTGCGTGGAGCCTTTTTGAGAAAAATCTGCCATCACCGCCTGCTCTGAAAGACCCTGGTTGTAAATCTTTAAGTCATCCATTGCACCTGAAAAATATTCATTATTACCAGGTTCATCCATACCGATGAAAAGTGGTGAATTGTTTTTTTCCAAATACATTGAATAAGGATATTCAAATACTTTTTTGTTATCCATATAACACCGAACCATAGAACCATCATAGGTAAGCGCATAAAAATGCCATTTGTCCGCTTCAAACAAATGTTGTTCAAGCTGCTGGTCGCATTCTGTAAAATCAGTATTAATGGAAATCGTTGAAGAGCTGGATGGATACAGCTGATTACAGGTACTTAACTGGTAGTTGGTATTCTGCTGTACTTGAAGGCGGTATTGCGGATTATTTGGCTGCTCATTGTTCGATTGTCCTTTACAGATTGCTGTCAACCAATGATTATTGTTATTCTGGCGGGTTAATTTATACCATAATGTAATGGAGAACCCGGTTTGTGGTGATTCAAGAGAGGGAGAAGTTGGCACACGTATATACCCGCTTGCACCATCAAAAAACAATGCGCTACAGGGGCGACCATACCTGTCGGCAACCGGCTGCACATTACCGAAGATGACACCGTGGTTTTCATTCGAAGAAAGATCCAGCGCTGTTCTGTTCATCGGGTAATAGGCGATAAGAGATTGGGCATTGGTCTGATGTATTTGAAATATAAAAAATAAGGCAATAAAGAACCTGTATTTTAAAATACAGGTTCTTAAATACTTCACTGTTAGCCCTGGATTATTCATAATAATAAACAATCAGATTTGCTGCATTAGTTATGTGAGTTGTTCCTGAAAATCCTGATCGACCGTCAATGCTGCCATCACTTTTTCTCACTTGTAATATATGATGGCATCCACAATCAACATTTATCATAGACTTAATTGTTAAATCTTCATACTCCTGTAGATATTTTGCAACTTTTAAAGTTGCATCATATAAAGTTGCTCCCTCATTTAAATAGACTAAAAAATGGAAAATCTCTCCTGAACTGTCTTTCCCTACAATAATTAATTGCCTGTGTCTTATTGACTGATCACCATTGGTATAAACCTTGGGTATTCCTTCAAAATAAAGAAGGTGTGTTTGAAAAACCGTTGCAGAATTATTTTCAGCCCATTTTATAAAACGTACACGATCAAACTGATTATTCATATTCAATGAGAGAAAAGTACCATCCTGGTTTTTTACTTTAGTAGCTTCTTCTTTAATATTTGAAACAAATATTCCTCCGTTTGCAAATGCTATTACCAAGCCGTCGAAACTTTTAAAATCTCTGTTTAATACTGTACCATTATCAATACACAACCCATCGGGTCTAGAGAAGCTAACATCACAACCATTCATATATGCACCGCTTGACAATGCGATTATATTTTTATTTTTTGACCAGGTCAAATATCGCTCATACACGCTTCTTCCTGTAAAATCCTTTCCGGCAAAATATTTGATTTTAACTCTTTCATCTTTTCGACTCATCTTCACAATAGAATAATTTTCTCCGCCAATATTAGTTGAATAAACTTCAACATAATCTTCACTATACTGAGCTGAAGCTGAAAATCCGATCAGAAATAAACAAGAAACCAGGAATAAATTATTCTTCATGTTGATTTATAAAAATCTTGAGAAGTATACTTGATTTTTAATAAGAATATTAGAATAAATTTTTATTCATAATAAAAAACAATCAGATTCGCTGCACTTGTAATTGGGGTATTCCCTACAAACTTATTATCTACACTTCCATCTGGTTTATTTACTCTAAGAACATCCTGACAGCCTCTATCAAGATTTATCATCCAATATATATTAAGAGATTCTAATTTTTTTATAAAATTAGTAACTCTAACTGTACCATCATATAAAGTTTGTTCTCCGTCATAATTCACTAAGTAATACATAATCTCACCATCGGGATTTTTACCGACTGCCATAAACCTTCTGTGCTGTAGTTTAGTTGAACCAGGCTTGATCTTAATAACATTATCCTTATTTAATAAATGTGTTTGAAAAACTGTAGCACTATTCAAACCTGCCCAGCTTTTAAATCGAGAAAAATCAAATGAATTCTTCAAATCTAATGTCATTGGTGTTCCATCTGAATTAGTAACCTTTAAATTCCCTTCTTTAATATTTGATAACACAACTCCTCCGGTTGCATATACAATTACCAGTCCGTCAAAATCTTTAAGAGTTTTATTTACTTCTTTACCATTATCGATACAAATACCAACGGGATTAGCCAAACTTGGCTCACAGTCTGACATATAGGTGCCGCTTGAATAGGCTATAATTTTTTTATTTCTTGCCCATTGCGTGTAACGTTCATATACGGAAGAACCATTAAAATCTCTTCCAGCAAAATATTTTACTTTCACCCTTTCTCCGCTACGTGTCATTTTAACAACAGAGTACTTTTCATATTCAAAATTTGTAGAATATGTCTGAACATAATCCTCATCGTACTGAGCCGATACAGATAAAACCAGAAAAAATAAAGATGGAATTAAAGTAAATAAATGTTTCATTTCAAACTGAAATTTAGATGAATAATTAATAAACTAGTGTAATCTTTTTTGAATTAAATATTTTAGTATTATGAGCTCTTTTTCTTCAATTTGTTTATAATAAAAAGCATAAACAAAAAGTATGCAAATAAGGTACAAATAGCAAAAAGCGCAAAAATTACTTTTTGTAAGAAGGAAGAAGCAAGCCAGGACGCTTCAAACAAATGCCCCCATTGGCTTCTGACAATATTATCAATTACCTTTTCCAGATAGGTGACCTTTGGAGCAATATGCATTTTCTTTTCAGCACATCGAGAGAATATATAAATAAATTTAAAATCATATTTCACCTTGCTGTTTTCCTGGGAATATTTTGAAATATAATTATTAATTTTATTAATCCAGTAATCATGCACAGACATATAAAGTAACTCAGCATTTTTATCAAATACTGAGAAATGGGTATATGGTTCCGCCCATTGAATCAACTGAATAAGACTATCAGGCTGATAACCGGAGAAAATATGTTTTTTTCTTTCATACAATGAATCTGTTAATGCCATAGACAATAAGGCCTGATTGCTCATCAGATCTGTAGGATAAAGAGAATCCATTATATGAAGATCCTTCTGGATCATTGTAGGATGATCATAGTTCCCGGTTTTCAAGTACTCATTAAAAGGAAATTTTTTCTGCAACTGATCAGTCTGTAATGACTGCAATAAAACAGAAATATCTGCCTGTTGTGTCCTGAAAGTAGTAGGTGCAGGCGGAATGCTCTTGTTATTATCAACTCGAACAACAACATATACTACATATACAAGTATAAGTGCTAAAACAAGTGAGAGAAATAAACTAATTAATTTCCAGTTCATAAAATAATCAATATTTATACTACAAATTCATTAATTAAATCAGGGATTCATTGTATAAGCGCGTGTGTTTGACCAGGGTCCGGGACCACTTGAATTCTTAGAACGAACTCTCCAGTACCATGTACCAGCAAAAGTTGAAGATGCTTTGTTCACACAAAATGTAGAAGAACTTACAGCTGCCTGATTGACTGCAGATAATTGCAAATTCGAAGCACTTCCGCAAGCATTGATTGAAACTACCGAAGCACTGAAAGCACTGTTTCTTGACAATTGAATATCATACCCCGTAGCACCTGAAACAGCAGGCCAGGAGAAGTTAACCGTACAACAGCCGACAACTGCATTTAAATTAGGTATACTGCTCGTGTTAGTTGAAAATACTGGAGGAGCTAAAGGTGTACGAAAGGTCAGTACATTTCCGTAGAAAATATTCCCAAACGAATTCACTGCATATGCTCTTATGTAAAAGAATGTGTTTAAGGCAGTACCATATGTATAAGTCGCCTGGAAATTCCCGAATCCGGTTGTATTAAAACTGAGCGAATCATCCGGTGCCACAGGGTTTGGGTTTGTGGTTGATACACAAACTCCTCTATCTGTCACAAATGCTGTTGATGAACCGGAAACAGATCCGCCTAAGGTTAGAGTCGAAGGTGTTAGGATGGGTTGCTGAGTAGTTACAAAAAGGACACTTTCTTCAGCCCCCGGAGGAGCTTCCAGTTTAATACAGGAAGAAAAAGAAAAAGCACTCAGTAGAAATAATAAGTATTTGTTCATATCATTTATTCATTTAATTAATCAAAAACTTAGACCTACACCGAACTGTCCGTCAATAAATTGTTTATTGTTAGAAGGGTTATAAATAATATTCCAACCGCCTCTGATATTAAATACTCCCCATTTCAGAAGAATACCTGCTTCTCCTTCTACACCGGTAATAGATTGGTCAACATTTTTGGCCCATTCTTCAGCCAATAAAATTCCACTGCCTGATTGAAGCACATCCACACCCCAGATTGCATTTAACTGGCCATAACCCGCACCCATGTAAATACGCAGACCCTGAACACCAAACATAAAACCGGCGGTATAAGATGTTCTTCTGTTGAACACACGGCCGTTAAAAATATAGTTGTTCCCTGCTGTTGTATTTGTCGGTAAAATGGTCGTATTCGTACTTTCAAATTTAGTGTTCTTTTTTGCACCATATTTTACGCTTACATAAACAGATTGGGAACCGGCTGCAAAACTGTAACTGTAGTTTTCAGTACTGCTTACGTCAATATCCTGATCCTGTAGCAAAATGCCGGCAGAAATAAAACCGAATTTAAATTTACTTTCCGGAAGATTGAAATTATTGTCACCCTTCTGCCTGTCACTTTTAGAAGTTTTAGAATGATCATATTGCGAAATAAAAGTTTCGTGGACACAATCAGTGGTATTACATTGCCCTTCCCCTCTGACAAACAACTCTGTCTTCTTTTTTAATTTTACTTTTATTGTCTCACCTTCCCCTAGCTTTTTACCATCACAGTCTTTTTTATACCACACCCATTTAGCCTCATCACCAAGTGTCGCATTATTAATGGTTAACTGATAAAAATTTCTTTTAACTTTTGCATTAGAAATACTTGCACGGGAGACATTAGATAATTTCTTCACGCTTGTTGATATTTCCTGGAAAGCAGTATTACCACAATAGCCCTCCCCTCTCACATAATAGGTTCCGGAATATTTAACAGTAGCACTATACATATTACCTTCTCCTACCCTGTCTGTACTGCTCTTCCCATTTCTGTACCATACCCATTTTGCATCGGCTGCAAGATTTCCCCCATTAACACTAAGCTGAAGGGTTTCGCCTTCACACAATACCGAATTCCCTAAGATTGAGACCGGCGCAGTTGATGCATCTACTACATCTACCGTAAAAGCAATACAGTCAGTTGTATTGGTCACACCCTTGGCTCTTACATAATAAGTTGTGGTCTGAGTTGGAAAGTCGGTGATGGAAGAGTCGCCTTTCGCGAAAGGTTGTCCGCCACAATTATCTTTAAACCATTCCCAGTACGCCTTGTAACCAAGCTTTCCTCCGTATACTTCCAGGGTGATCGGGCTCTTGTCACCACGACAGTATTTAGTTGAACCTATTACTTTACTGGGTTTTATACTGTTATCGTCAACTGCTACAAGAACGGATACACATTCCGTAGTCTTAAAAGCCCCTTCTGCACGCACATAATATATTGTACTATCCTTTGGCTTTGCATCAAATGTTACACCATAATTTACAGGCGTACCACCGCATTTTTCTTTATACCATACCCATTTGGCATCTTTTGATAATTTGCCTCCCTTTATCGAAAGACGAGCAACTCCCCCTGTCATTATATTTAAGTTTCCAACAATCTCATCTGGTTTAATAGATGAAACCTGAATAATCTCATCATTATCATTTCGATGGTAATCTCCAAGCATAACATCATAAAAAGCAGAATCAACATATGAGCCATTAAACGTCCAATCAACTGACCTGTTTAATCCTTCTTCATGATGTTGACTTAAATCTACGGAAATAGTTCTTTTTACCATTTCGCCGTTACAATTCATAAAATTCATCCGCCAACTTAATTTCTTTCTATGATATTCCTGATTAGAAGAAACATTGGTCATGTGAAGCTGATATTCATTTCCTTTTGTATTATTTGAATCACAGGGGTTTTTGGCCATAATAATTACAAGATCTATTGTAACATATGGATCAGTAAACATTGTTTTTTTATAATTTTTTGCTTTTTGAGCAAACCCTTCCGGACCGGGCATTAAAAAAAAGACGGCAAGAGATAAAAGAATTAATTTCCTCATAAAGATGATTTGGTTGGCTTAAGGCTAGCGAAAATATAAAGAAGAACGAAATACGGGAAATGTTTTTCCCAATACTGGTATGTCAAATGTGGACAAGTCGGCTATTTACTGATTTTCAGTGTTTTATCATTAAAAACTGAGGTGCGACTGAACCGACTCGGCCAGAATTCTGTCCTTGTTCTGGATAAATGTTTCCATACTTTCTTTGGGCAACCTCATCATGTAATTATTCCACACCATCTTATCAAAATCAGGATTCAAATGGCTGAAAAGAGAAGAGTTGATTTGTAAATGACGAACGATGATATCTGATTTATACCTCCCAGAAAGAGGGATTACCCTGATATCCTGTTGATTTACGGATGAAATATCTGCAGTTAAAGTTAAATCAATGCGTTTGGAGGCCCTATAAGCCTTCACGTAATAATCCTCTCCCAGGTCAGAAATAGTGACTCCGTTGGTAGCTGAAGCATGTAAAAACTTGTTATTGGAAAGATATATCCCAACATGAGATATGCCGGGGCGGGTAGTATGGAAAAAAATCAAATCACCTGTTTGAAGCAACCCGGGGAAAGTACTCAGTTTCAAATGATCATGCTGAGACTGCGCCGTTCTGGGTAATTTTACGCCTGCTACCTCTTTAGCAAAATATCCCGTAAGCGCTGAACAATCTATTCCAAATTGTGTGGTACCTCCAAAAAGATATGGCCTGCCCATCCATTTATCAATAAACTGAAAAAGTTTGAAATTATTATAGAAAGAAGCAGGGGCGTTAAGTAGGTGATGATACTTTCGGTAATAGATATTTCTTGTCAGTAAAGAATCTTCTGTACGGATATTGCTGCTATCGGAAAGCATAGTAACGGGCACAAAGGACTTCTCACCGAATACCGGAGAAAGTTTGATTACGAAAATAAAAACTGCGGTAAATAAATATTTCTGACTGGTTACCATTATTGATTCAAATCCGTACAAAGTTAAAAAATATAGCTGTATTTTCTAAAATGAGAGATAAAGTGAGCAAATCTGCTCTTAAATGATGACTGGCTGAAAAGTAATGTGCAATAGATGCCTCGTTAAATATGCCTCTTATTAAACAACCTCGTTAATAAGTTGATAAAATAATTCACAAAGCATGAAATCTATGACATATAACTGCTGAAAAAACTGAAAATCACTACTTTGCACTAAAACATTTCCGGCTATGACCGGCATCTATCATTTTACAATGAAAAGCTTATTACTCAGTTTCTATTTGCTCGGCTGTTTTGGGCAGAATGAAAAAATAGTTTTTATGAATAATCAGACAATTAATACTTCGGAAAAAGAAAATGTAGAAAAAAAAGACACCGCAACTTTCGGGAATGGTTGCTTCTGGTGTACTGAAGCTATTTTTCAACAAGTGGAAGGTGTACTTAAAGTCAGAAGTGGCTATTGCGGCGGACATGTATTGATGCCTACTTATGAGCAAGTATGCAGCAAAAATACCGGACATGCAGAAGTAATTCAGATAGTATTCGATCCTGCGGTTGTCACCTATGATGAACTTCTTGAAATTTTCTGGCAAACCCACGACCCAACTACCCTCAACAGGCAGGGCAACGATGTTGGCCCTCAGTACAGAAGTGTTGTTTTCTTCCATAATGAAGCGCAACGTAAAAAAGCAGAACATTACAAAAATCAGCTTAATCAAAATGCAGTCTTTGAAAATCCGGTTGTCACAACAATTGAGCCCTACAAGAATTACTTTGAAGCAGAAAAGTATCATCAGAATTATTACAACAATAACAAGGAATCAAACCCTTATTGTTATTATGTAATTAAACCAAAGCTTGAAAAATTTGAGAAAGTATTTGCAGATAAAAAACGCAAACAATAATCAGATTAATCGAAAGTGCCTTTTTTCACTCTTCTCAGATCAGGCACATTTAACGCGTTCGGCTTAAAACCGTTAATATATGGCTGTACAAAATTCACAACTTCATCATACCACAGCGGAACAACTGGCGCATCTTCAATGATCATTGCATCCATTTTTTTATACAACCGTATTCTTAAGGAATCATTCGATTCCGTAAGACATTTTTCGTAAAGCTCATCAAGCTGTTTGTTATTATACCTTGTATAATTTGGCGGAGCAGGATACTTAGAATAGAATAGCCCCAGATAATTTTCCGCATCAGGGTAATCAGCAATCCAACTTGCCCGAAAAAAAGAAGCCTGCCTGTTCGCCGTCTTTGTAAGCAATACACTTTTCTGAATAACCTCAACTTCTACTTCAATACCAACTGCATTTAAATTTTGTATAATGGTATTCGCAAGATCTGCATAAACAGGAATGGTATATAATTTAATTTTTTCTTTCGATGAATTCTGAAAATATCCTGCACTATCGAGCTTTAACCTGGCAAGTTGCGGATTGTAATCATATCCTTTCAATTCAACAGAATCAAATCCGGGTAACCCCGGCGGAATAAATCCATACTCAGCCGGAATACCAATTGAATTACGCAAATACAACATCAGTTTACGGCGATCTATTGCATAATTTACTGCCTGTCTGATTAGTTTATTTTTCAATGGTTTTCTCCCCTCTTCCACGGAACTATCAACAAGAATCCCCAGATATTCAATATTGAGATATGGATGTTTCATTAGCTGAATTTTGTTTTGCCAGGACGAACGGAGGTTTCCTAACTTTGTCAATACTTCATCTTTGAAAGATGGATCAATATCGTTCATGAAATCAAGCTGATGCTGCTGAAAAGAAAGAAATTCACTTGCTTTTGATGTAAGAAATGAGATCTTAATTCCTTGTAGATAAGGTATCCTATTTCCCTGCTCATCTCGTTCAAAATAGTTATTATGTTTTTTCAAAAGCAACACTTGACCTTCCTCCCATAAAAAGAAACGGAAAGGTCCGGTACCGCATGGATGCTTTCTGAAAGATGTTTCTTTGTATTCTACCGCCTCATTGGGTACAATTGAACAATACGGATTACTCAATACTCCAAGCATCTGAATAAAAGGCTTTTGCAAATGCAAGCTAAAAACCGAATCATTAATTGCCTCAAAACCTTTTTCAGAGTCAACACGTCCATTAAAAATCCACGCACCAGGACTGGCAACTTCAGGATCCATTAATCTTTTAAGGCTATAAACAACATCACTTGCTGTCATCCTTCTACCTTCCCCTCCCGGAAAAGCAGGATGATTATGAAAATAAACATCAGTACGCAGAATAAAAGTGATGGTAAGCCTGTCTTCAGAAACACGCCAGCTTTTTGCAATAGAAGGAATTAGCTTCATATCAGGTCCGGTTTCAATCAGTCGGTTGTACAGTTGATTGACAACCCAGATGTTCGATTGATTTTTTGCAAAAGCAGGATCAAACGAGGTAATTCCAGAAGATTCATTGTAGCAGAAATAACTTCGAAAATCATTTTTTGACCCGCTGCAGCCGCAGACAAGAAGGGTTAGAAAAAAAAGATATATAAAGCGCATATATCAAAAACATTATTAAAAACAGATGTACACTATATTACTATTCATTCAATCGAAGTAAATTTATTGTTTATTTACCGACTTATAATCATATGCGACTCTCTTTTATTTTTATTGCCTGCTCAATGTTCATCAATATTAAACCGAATGCACAGAGCCTGTTTTCGAATAAAAACAGCTTTTCGCGATTTGATACTTTAGCTGGAAGCATCACGCCTGAAAGAAAATGGTGGGATGTTGTGATGTACGACCTCGATATAGAACCTGATATGAATAAATTTTCCATAAAAGGATCTAACCGCATTTTATTTTCAGTTGCAGGAAATCCTATACCAAGAATGCAGATTGATTTGCAGGAACCAATGCAGATTGACAGTGCTAAACTGAATGGAAAACATGTTACATACACAAGAGAAAACAATTTCTATTTCATCAAAATTCCTGAAGATCAAATAAGTGAACTTTCCACTGCTTATAAAACAGGAAGCAAAATACTGCAGGAGCTTTTGATTTATTACAGTGGCATTCCAAAGCCCGCTCTTTATCCTCCCTGGGATGGCGGACTGATCTGGCAAAAAGACGCGAAGAATAACTCATGGGTTGGCGTGGCATGTCAGGGACAGGGAGCAAGTTGCTGGTGGCCCTGTAAGGATCATCCGTATGATGAGCCCGACAGTACTTTGATTGCAGTGACAACCCCTAAAGATTTAATGAATGTATCAAACGGCAGATTGCGGAACTCTTATGAAACACACGACGGAAAGAAGAAATGGCAATGGTTTGTTTCCTACCCTATCAATACATATAATATCACAATGAATATCGGAAAGTATGTACAAATAAAAGACACCCTGCAAGGTGAAAACGGAACGCTCTCTCTTGATTACTATGTTTTAAACTATAACGAAGAAAAAGCGAAAAAACATTTTCAGCAGGTAAAGCCGGCAATGCGTGCACTCGAACACTGGATGGGGCCCTACCCATTCTATAATGACGGTTACAAACTTGTAGAGACATCCTACCTTGGCATGGAGCACCAATCCGCCGTTGCATATGGAAACAAATATAAAAACGGCTATATGGGCAGAGACCTAAGTGGCAGCGGTTGGGGTTTAAACTGGGATTACATTATTGTACATGAAAGTGGTCACGAATGGTTTGGAAACAACGTTTCCTGCAATGATGTCGCCGACCTATGGATCCATGAAGGATTTACCAATTATTCGGAAGCCATGTATGTAGACTATCATTACGGAAAAGCCGCAGCAAACGCCTATGTGCAGGGAATCAGAAAAAATATTCAAAACGACAAGCCAATTAAAGGCTCATACAACGTAAGAAATGAAGGGAGCTCAGACATGTATTACAAATCTGCAAGCATGATCCATATGATCAGAGCAATGATGCAGAATGATTCTCTTTTCAGAGAACTTATTCGCGGTATTCAAAAAGATTTCAAACTCAAACAAATTTCATCACTGCAAATAGAAAAATATATTTCAGAAAAAACAGGACTTCAACTTGAAAAAACATTTGAGCAATACCTGAGCACAACACAAATACCGACCCTTGATTATCACCTGAAAAAAGAAAAAAACCGCTTTTTGCTATATTACAAATGGAGCAATTGTATAAACGAATTCGATATGCCGATACTTCTGCCTGAAAACAAAAACAAAATGACGCTTAAAACACCCGGAACAAAATGGCAATTTATAGAAACCGGCTGTCGCACGGAAGATGAAATCAAATCACTTTTAGATAAAAACTTTTACGTCAACTATAAACCATCCTCAGGTTCAAAATAAGCTTCTTTTAAAAACAGTCAGGTACAATTCAGAAAATAAATCATTTAACTTCGGGCTGAATGGGAGAAATCAGAAAACAGGCAATTCTATCAGGCATCGTCATCTATATTGGCTTTGGTATAGGCTTTGTCAATACCTGGCTTTTCATTAGAAACGGGCAGGGTTACTTTACGCCTGCGCAGTACGGATTGACTAGACTTTTCTTTGATGTAGGCTCACTGATGTTTGCAGTCGCCTCTCTAGGCGTTCTTCCTGTTATCAATAAATTTTTCCCGTACTACCAGGAGCATATCCCCCGTTCGAAAAATGATCTTTTTGCAAAGTCATTGTTGATAGCCCTTACAGGTTTTATACTTGTACTCACCGGAGGTTTGTTGTTTGAGCCGCTCATCGTCAGAAAATTCTCAGAACGTTCTGAACTATTCGTGGAATACTTCCACTGGATTTTTCTCTTCGGAGCAGGCATTTTAATGTTCAGTGTACTTGAAACCATTTCAATATCATACCGGCAATCTGTGCTGCCTAATTTCCTTAGAGAAACAGCGATGAGATTGCTAACAATGATATTATTGTTTTTATTTATTACACAAATCGTTAGCTTTCATCAATTCGTATCACTTTTTTCTTTTCAGTATTTAGTCATCGCTTTCATCCTCTTCGTTATTTTAAGGATAAAAAAACAATTGCCGCTTACATTAAAACCAAGTGTAGTTACCAAACGATTTAAAAATAAAATGTTCACTTTGGGAACCTATGTATATGGCGGACTTATCATCAGTATTTTATCGCAAGTCATTGACAGCATCCTCATTGCCAGTATCAGCGAAAAAGGCATCCATGATGCTGGCGTTTATAATCTTGCAACCTATTTGTCGAATTTAATTCAGGTTCCACAGCGAAGCATTATCACAGCAACGTTACCGGTACTTGTTATGGCATGGAAACACAAAAACATATCGGAAATAGACCGTCTTTATAAAAGATCATCCATCAATCTCTTGCTGATAGGATTATTCATTTTCTTCTGCATCTGGATGAACGTATCAGATATTTTTGACTTATTAAACATACAGTCAGACTACAAAGCAGGCATGTATGTGATTCTAATATTGGGGATCACAAAATTGATTGATGCAGGAACAGGCATTAACGGACAAATCATTGCCACTTCTTCCTACTGGCGTTTTGAATTTTTCACCGGCATTATACTGGTACTACTGATCCTCCCTCTTAATTACATACTCATCAAAAAATACGGAATTACAGGAAGCGCCTATGCCAATCTGCTTTCATTTACCATATACAACCTAATACGTTATCTCTTTTTGTGGAAAAAACATAAAATACAACCATTTACAACCAAAACAATTTACTCAATCGCTCTCTCTCTCTTACTGTATTTTATTGCAGACAGACTTTTCGGCGGAATGCATAACTGGACAGGACTTTTTATCCGGACAGGATTTTTTACAATCTTGTTTGTGATTATGGTTTTTGTATTTAAACTAACCCCCGATGCCCTTCAACTATGGCATCTAATTCGGAATCGTTTCAATAAAGAAGCTAATTAAAACTGCTTAAATCTTTCAATTGAATCCTACCTTCATAGATGGCCTTACCGATGATAACACCATTGCATCCAATTTCTTTTAAGATATAAAGATCTTCTAAAGAACTAACTCCTCCACTCGCAATAAAATGCAGATCAGGGAAACGCGCTATGATTTTTTTATATAAATCCACTGAAGGGCCTTCAAGCCTCCCGTCCTTGCTTACATCAGTACAAAACAACTGACTGACACCCTTTAAACGATAACCCTCAATAAAATCAAATACAGATATATCAGTTGTCTCCAGCCATCCCCCTACTGTAATACATTCATTTTTAACATCTGCACCTAGAAGGAATTTTTCTGAGCCATAGTTTTGCATCCATAAAGAAAAAGTATCAGGCCTTTTTACTGCCATACTCCCAATGGTTACAAGGGCTGCTCCGGATTCAAGTACTATTTTAACGTCGTCTTCTCTTTTAATCCCTCCTCCGAAATCAACAACCAATGAAGTTTTACCTGCAATGCGCTCAAGTACCTTCCAGTTCTGAACCGCACCCATCCGGGCACCATCAAGATCAACAAGATGAAGCCTTTTTAGTCCTGCATCCTGAAAAGAAAGAGCTGCATCAAGAGGATCTTCGTGATAAACAGTTTTCTGAGCGTAATCACCTTCAGTCAAGCGAACACATTTACCGTCAATCAAATCTATCGCCGGAATAATTTCCATATCAGATACTTAAAAAGTTTTTTAATATCGCATCCCCTGTTTCCGCACTCTTTTCCGTGTGAAACTGCACCCCATAAAAATTATCTTTTGCAACTGCTCCTGCATAAGAAATACCATATTGAGTGGATGCAATCATATATGGATTTATTTCAGCATAAAAACTATGCACATAATAAACATAACAATTTTCAGCAATGCCTTTAAACAAAGGAGATTGCAGATTCGCAATGGTGTTCCAGCCTATCTGAGGCACTTTGTGTTCTGCATCTGCTGCAAACTTTTTCACCTTTGCAGGTATAATCCCCAACCCATTTGTGTTATCTTCTTCAGAATGTTCAAACAACAATTGCATACCCACACAAACACCAAGCACTGGCTGTCTGAGTGAAGGAATCAAAAGGTCCAGACCTTTTTCCTGCAGACTTTTCATTGCAGCGCCTGCGGCACCTACACCGGGAAAAATTACTTTATCTGCTGCTGAAAGCTCCTCATGATTATCGGTCACAACTGCATTTACCCCCAATCGCTCCATTGCATTCAGAACTGATTGAATATTTCCTGCATTGTATTTGATGATGGCGAGCATTAACTGGTTGTTAGTTGTTGGTTGTTCGTTATGAGTTATTTCAGTTTTAACTTTTAACTTATTTCATTTCGCAAATTTCGTGGAATGATGATTAAGAAAGAATTTTTTTCAAAAAGCCTGTTACATTCTCTTTTAAAGCTCCTGGTTCACCGATTGCCTTGATGAAGGCTGTTCCGATGATGCCTCCATTGGCATAGTTGCAAACTGTATCAAAACTTTCTTTGTCTTTGATACCAAAACCCACCAAAACAGGATTCTTCAGATTCATTGAATTTAACTTCTTAAGATAATCTGTAACGTCAATCCTGCTCTGATCCGTTCCGGTTGTGGATGAAGAAGATACAGCATAGAGAAATCCACTGCTCAACTCATCAAGCTTTTTCACGCGTTCATCACTTGTTTCAGGAGTTACCAGAAAAATAAAATCAAGTCCGTATCGTCGCAAAATAGGCTGATACAAGGATTCATACTCATAGGGAGGAAGATCGGGCAGAATCAATCCGTCTATACCTGCTGATGAAGCATCTGCACAAAATTTTTCAAACCCATATTGCAACACCGGGTTCATATATCCCATCAACACAACAGGCACATAAATCTTATCTCGAAACTTTCTAAGCTGCTCAAATAATGTTGCGATCGTCATGCCGTTTTGCAAGGCTACAGCACTGCTTTGCTGTATCACCGGACCATCAGCCAGCGGATCACTGTAAGGCATTCCTAATTCTATCAGATCAACGCCGCCGGATTGCAGCATCTCCATAATTTCCAGCGTACTGTCAATGGAAGGATATCCCGCAGTAAAGTATACATTGAGAATTCGACTGTTCTTTTTATCAAATAATTGTCTGATACGACTCATATTATTTTATTTAAATTGATAAATGCTGCATATAGGTTCCAAGATCCTTATCACCACGACCACTCAGACACAGTACCACATTGTCGCCCTTACTATAAGATAATTTCCACAATGCAGCAATGGCATGTGCTGTTTCAAGTGCCGGTATGATGCCTTCCAGGCGGCTTAGTTTCAAAGATGCATCCAACGCTTCTTGATCTGTAGCATTAAGGAAAGTTGCTCTTCCGCTTTTAAACAAATGTGCATGAAGCGGACCAATACCCGGATAATCAAGACCTGCTGAAATGCTGTGTGGCTCTACAACCTGGCCATCCGTTGTTTGCATCAGTAAACTTTTGCTTCCGTGCAAAATACCTGGAGTACCGAGTTGTGTTGTAGCAGCAGTTTCTCCACTATCAATTCCCTTACCTGCTGCTTCCACAGCAATTAATTGCACATTTTCATTATCTGTAAAATGATAAAATGCGCCTGCTGCATTACTGCCGCCACCAACACAGGCTACAACATGTGAAGGATAATCCTTACCGGTAATTTCTTTTATCTGGCTGCTGATTTCTTCACTGATTACGCTCTGAAAACGAGCCACCATATCGGGATAAGGATGCGGCCCTACTACTGAGCCAATGATATAATGCGTATCATCAGGATGATTGATCCAGTCTCTGATTGCTTCATTGGTAGCATCTTTCAAGGTTTTACTACCACTGGTTGCTGGTACAACCTTTGCACCAAGCATACGCATGCGTGCAACGTTGGGAGCCTGACGTTCCATGTCTTTCTCTCCCATATAAACAATGCACTCCAATCCTTTTAATGCACAAACAGTTGCTGTAGCAACTCCATGTTGTCCTGCACCTGTTTCTGCAATGATTCGTTTTTTGCCTAACCTTTCTGCAAGCAATATTTGCCCGATAGTATTGTTGATTTTATGCGCACCTGTATGGCAGAGATCTTCTCTTTTCAACCATATAGTGGTACCTAGTTCTTTACTTAACCTTTCAGCTAAATATAAAGGTGTGGGTCGACCAACATAATTTCTTAACAGACTATGAAATGCCTCCTGAAAAGCCGGATCATAGATAATATCCAGATATTGTTGCTGCAGCTCTTGTACATTCTTGTACAACATCTCAGGGATATAAGCACCGCCAAACTGTCCGTAATAGCCATGCTGATCCGGCTCTTTAAATGTGGTTGTGTTTGCCGTCATATTCATTTTATTTAAAGTCATTTTTTAACGTTTCAACAAAACTGCGGAGGATATCCATTTTCTTAATACCCGGACCAGACTCAAAGCAACTGTTTACATCTATTGCAAATAAATTCGAAGCAACAGACTCTTTCACAAATTCTCTTATCCTCTCTACATCACCGGGCTCTATTCCTCCGCTTAGAAAAAAAGGCTTTTTGATTTTTTCTCCTTTTAAAACAGTCCAGTCAAATTTTTTTCCTGTACCGCCGTATCCAACACCTAATGTGTCAAATAAAAACAGATCTGCAGCATCCTGAAAACTTCTGATTTTCCACGAAATCGGATCATCGGGTGCCAGACGAAATGCCTTGATAACAGATATGTAATTACTCACCTGCTCACAAAACCTGGGCGACTCATCCCCATGTAGCTGCACCATATCCAAACCGAAATCATCAACCTGCTTCATCATTTCGTCATAGTCGGCATTGACAAAAACACCTACTTTATACACTTTTAAACGCGCTTTGCGAACCTCCTCTCCTTTCAGATGATTTAATACATAACGCGGTGATTTGGGATAGAATATCATACCAGCGAATTCAACTCCCATTTCTCCGAGCTCCTGCATTTGATCCAGACGTTTCATCCCGCAAACTTTAATGCGCAGCGATTGTTGCTTGTTTGTCTGATTTTCAGTAGCAGATGATTGATCGTTCATTTTGTTTTGGTTTTGCGACAAGCAACCGATTACTTATTATAAACGTCTTAATTCAGCTTCCTCTTTTACAAGATTCGCAAGGCTTTCACCCGGATTATTCGTACGCATAAAAAACTCGCCAATTAAAAAACCTCTGAATCCTGCTTTACGAAACCTGCTTATCATTTCAGGAGAATCAATTCCGCTTTCTGCCACTTTGATTTTCCCATCCGGAATTGATGCAGCCATTCTCAAACTGCGTTCAATGTCAACCTGAAACGTTTTCAAATCCCTGTTATTTATTCCTATAATTTCTGTTTCATCGCAAATATGAGCAAGCTCTTCTTCGTGATGCAACTCAAGCAACACTTCTAATCCTATTTTTCTTGCGTAGGTTGCCAAATGTTTTACTTCTTCGGGCGATAAACAAGCAGCAATCAGTAAAATCACATCTGCACCAATCGACTTCGCTTCTTCTATCTGATAACTATCTATGATAAAATCTTTCCTAAGAATTGGAATATTCGCATTTCTTGCTCTTATTAAATCTTCAGATGTGCCGCCAAAATAATGTTCATCAGTAAGAATGCTTAATGCAGCGGCTCCATTTTGAAGATATGACCCTGTTACTTCTACAACATCAGCATCAGGAAAAATCCATCCTTTGCTTGGTGAACGTCTTTTAAACTCGGCAATAATTCCGGCACTTTCTATTTTCAATAATGATTCTCTTAATGATATACATTCTCTAATATATAAAGGAGCTTCCCGAAGTTGTGAGAGCGAAATACTCTTACTTCGATCGCTCACCTCCTTTCGCTTATCCGCAATTATCTGTTCGAGAATATTCATCATTTATCTGTTATTGATTAAGAGATATTAGTTTATTTAACGCCACTGCTGCCCTGCCGCTTACAAGACTCTCATTCGCCGCCTGGAGCGCCTCATCATAATTTTTGTATTTACCTGCGCAGTAAAGTCCCATTGCAGCATTGGCAACAACAACAGACGACTGCTGTGCAGTACCTTTACCTGAAATAATATTTCTGAATAATTCCGCTGCTTCTTCTGCAGTATCACCTCCGTATAATTCATCCGGCTGTACACGCGAGTGACCAACAACTTCAGGAGCAAGTATACGTTCACCTTCATTGCTGATGATACGTGTATCATCTGTCAGAGAAATCTCATCATATCCATCCAGACTATGTATGATGGTAAACCGACGTCCATCCTGCTGCAAGAGATAGTTGTAGATTCTTCCCATTTCTGTGTTATAAACGCCGATAAGCTGCGAACCGGGACAAGCAGGATTCACAATTGGCCCAAGCATATTAAAAAAGGTACGTACACCAAGGTTTTTTCTGATTGGCCCTACACGTTTGAGTGCGGGATGAAAAAATGGAGCATGCAAAAAACAGATGCCAGCCTCTTCAAGTTCAGTTTTTAACTTTCCGCTATCAGCTGAAAAACGATAGCCAAGTTGTTCCATCACGTTGCTTGAACCACTCACAGATGAAGCTCCATAGTTACCATGTTTGGCAACCTTTTGTCCCGCACCTGCCACAACAAAACAAGAAAGGGTTGATATGTTGAAAGTATTTTTTCCGTCTCCTCCCGTACCGACAATGTCGAGTAAATCATTTCCCTCAAAATCAACAGGCACACATAAATCGAGTAGTGCTTTTCGGAATCCCTGCAATTCATCTATAGTAATGCTACGCATCAGATAAACAGTCATGAATGCCGCAAGTTCATGCTCATTATAATCACCTTCAGAAAGGTGAATAATCACCTCATAGGCCTGCTTTTGGCTTAAGGTCTGATGCGCAAATAACAATTGCAAAATGTCCCGCATAATTGAAAATATCTTGAGTTTATTTGAGATAAACGACTTATTACTTTACACTTTTAAGTTCTAAGTTTTTACTTTATAAATTATTCAGCCAGTTTCGGATGATCTGTTCTCCTTTTGGAGTCAGCACACTTTCCGGATGAAACTGTACACCGGAAATATTATACTCACGGTGACGCATAGCCATAATCCAACCTTCCCTATCGCAAGCAGTTATTTCCAGACAATCAGGTAATGATTGTTCTTCCACGACCCAGGAATGATAACGCCCTACTTCTATCACTTCAGGCAGATTTAGAAACAAAGCATCACTGGCTCTTTCAGTGATTCCCACTTTTGAGGAATCAACAGATACAGGTGTTGCAAGACCATGAAAGACCTTGCTTAGGTTTATCAATTTGCCGCCAAATGCTTCCGCTATGGCCTGATGGCCGAGACAAACACCGAGTATTTTTTTTGAAGATGCATAGCGACGTATCAATGGCAATAACTCCCCCGCTTCCTCCGGGATACCCGGACCGGGCGATAAAACAATTGCGTCGTAGCGATCTACCTCTTCAAGTGGTATTTGGTCATTTCGAAACACATCGACTTTTTCGCGTGTAATCTTTTCAATGAGATGAACCAGATTGTACGTGAAAGAATCATAATTATCAAAAACGAGTATCCGATGCTTCATCTGTATTTAATATTTTTTATAATTTTTTATCATCTAACTATTGATTCAATTTTTCCGCAAGCTGTATGGCCTTTTTAAGTGCGCCGAGCTTATTGTTCACTTCCTGTAATTCATTCTGCGGGCTACTTGCTGCAACAACACCTGCTCCGGCCTGGTAATATAAATTATTGTCTTTGCTTAGAAAACTGCGTATCAGGATGGCATGATTACAGGAGCCATTCATACCGAGAAATCCGATTGCGCCACCATAAAAACTTCTGGCAGTAGGTTCATATTCATCAATCAGCTGCATTGCTTTCACTTTGGGAGCTCCACTAAGTGTGCCTGCAGGAAAAGTATCTGCCAGTACCTGCACCGGATTTTCAGCATCGGCGACTGTGCCTACAACCTTACTTACAAGATGAATAACATGACTGTAAAAATGTACCTGCCTGTACTCTTCCACATATACATCGCTGGTAAGGCGACTAAGATCGTTTCGTGCAAGGTCTACGAGCATCACATGTTCCGCATTTTCTTTCGGATCACTTAACAACCGTTCAGCTTCCTGTTTGTCTTTTTCTGCATCGCCGGTTCTTTTGAATGTCCCGGCTATCGGATGTACAATCGCTTTCCCGTTCTGAATAATCAGCTGAGATTCGGGACTTGATCCCATCAGCCGGTAATCACCGTAATCAAAATAAAATAAGTAAGGCGACGGATTCACACTGCGTAATGCGCGGTAAACATTAAACTCATCTCCCTGAAAGGACTGCTGAAAACGACGACTTAAAACAATCTGAAAAACATCACCACGCATACAGGAAGAAATCCCTTTGCGTACCATAGAGAGATAATCTTCGTCCAACATGTTGGAAGACTCTTCTCCAGTTGTATAAAAGGGAAACTGTGGCACGTCTCTGCTTTGAATGAGGCGCTCAATCTGATGCACTTCACTGTCAATACCCGGAAATTGATTCTCGAGCAAATACAATTCATCTTTGAAATGATGAATCGCAATAACATACTGATAAAGTCGGTAGCGCATCAAACCAATTCCATAGTCTTCCTTATGCGAAATAGAAACAGATTCAAAAAAAGAAACCGCATCGTATGAAGTATAACCATATAATCCCTGAGCGTATGCCAGTTCAGGTATTTCAGGATTTGCCGGATCAAACCGCTGCATAAAAGTATGAATCTGATCTGTGAGCTCTTGTTTATTACCGGTTAATTGTACCCTCACCGACTTTTCACCCGGCAATTTGTACTCGATGTTTTCAAGATCAATTAATTCTATTCCTGCAATAGCCTGTATACAAATAAAACTCCAGCTGTCCTGAGAAGAATGGTGATCCGAACTTTCCAGTAAAATCGTATCTCTGAAACGATCTCTTAAACGCAGATATATCCCAACGGGGGTATGCACATCTGCGAGCATCCTTTTAAATCCTGTTCTGAATTTTATTTTATCTGTCATATCTTTTCTATAAATAAAAATAAAAAACCCCGGTATATCCGGGGCCTTGTATTATTGAGAACAAATATCTTCTCTGTACATTACAGACCCTGAGGTTGTATATGCCACCACTGAAAATATGTGTTAACTGTCATTGCCATTTCACAAAGATGTTTCTTCTGAAAATTAAAACAAAATTTATTTTGAAATTGTTTAATTATACAAACGATTGTTTTTCAGTTATTGAACAAGCAATTGAAAACAAATTTTTCCTTAAGCTTTAAAACTTCCTCGAATTGAAGAACAATGATTTGTACTTTTGAATACCTTTTTCCAGTAAATGAATTTATTAAGATATAAAAATCATTCACACTAAAAATCTATTATTATGTTACGTTTAAAAACCTTTTTTCTGGCGAGTCTTACAGTATTGTTTATGTCTTTTTTACCTTTCAACAATGAGGGAGATGCCATCATCGGCGTTTGGAAAAATGGGGAAGGCACTGGGATGGTCAAAATTTCCAAAAACGGAGAGAAATACCAGGGTAAAATTGTCTGGCTAAAAGAGCCAAATGATCCTGAAACAGGAAAACCTAAGCTCGATAAGAATCACCCCGATGAGAAAGTTCGAAGCCGTCCGGTACTTGGCTTAACCAATACCTGGGGTTTTGTTTACAAAGGAGATAAAACATGGGATGAGGGTAACATTTACGACCCCAAGAATGGAAGTACATATGACTGCACAATTCGTATGAAGGACAACAATACCCTTGAAGTAAGAGGTTATATAGGCATTTCTTTAATCGGGAGGACAGATACCTGGACGCGCCAGGTAGCCAAATAAATCAACAACTTACGGACTTACAAAATTGAGGCTGATTCCGAAGTAAAAAGGATTTTTTATAGCTGAAGTGAAAATTCTTTCAGTATCTTTTTTACCGTCATACTCTTGCATCATATCAAAACGCCAGTTGAGCCGCATACCGGCTTGTAACTGAAGCCAGATAAACCCTGCAATTTTCTGATCCCAAAGAATACGTGGTTTTAATTCGCCACGCTGAAGGTAAGCAGTGCCGGAGGGAATATGATATTGGTTTCCTTCCAGCTCATAGCCTAGCTGGAGCATACTACTGGTGGAAAAATTTCTTCTTACGTGACCACGTGCCGGTAATAACAACTCCATTCCCCATTTATCGGAGAAAGTGCGATTCCACAATAATACAGGCACATACATTTGTCTACCTGCGCGATAAGTACGGGCAACGCCTGTACCTATCAGGTTCTTCTCAGAGGTTTTCCAACCATAGATGGCTGTAGCGCTGTAGGTAACCCCTTTAGCCGAAATTTCATTAAATCTTTGGTACGCTCCGTTTAAGTCGACACTACCCTGAAAAATGAGAAAATTTTTCTCATTCAACGGCTTGAAAATAGTTGTATTTATACCTGCAGTACTGATGCCGGGAGAAGACAAAGATTTTACCTGGTTGTTAGATACCTGGTCTGTAAATAAAAAACGGCTTCCCCAGTATTGCGCTCCCATTTGCCAGATAATGCGATCATTTGAGATAACAGGCAAATTCACCTGAAGTCTGACTCCGCGCACATTCTTAACAGACTCATCAGTAAATGCAGGCAACATTCCTCCCAAAGGAACATCCGGCATTTCAAAAGCAGTTTGCCATTCGTATCCTACACTTACAATTCTTGTGGGTGTCTGATTCAATACTTTTTGTGTTGTGAAACGCTTTACACCTGAAGCATCGCCGTAATTGCTATAATCACTAAAATCATCTGTTTCTGTTGGAATATCCTGCGCATTAACAAAGATTGGAACCAACAATGCGATTGCCATTATTTTTTGTATCAACATAAAGCTCATTTATTTGGGTTCAAATTTAGCTTCTCAGCTCCTTTTTAAGCCCATTCAATTAACTTTTCTCGAAAAAAAGGAATAAAACTCTTGGAATAGAGGGAAATTTGTCTTAACTTGTAAAGAGTGAAGAGTCAAATTAATGACATTCATCTACAAAAAAGCCTGATTTATAAAATCCGATACCTTTTGATGCCACTCAAATTTTGTAAAAAGGTGTCTTATGTCAACGAATAATCACTATCAGATCGGAGAAACCGCAAAGCAGGTACTTCTTGTTATTCTGTTTTTTGCGGCCATTGCTTTGATCACTTCATTGTTTCTGCCTATGGAATAAATTTTACACGCTGTAAAATTTATTGGCAGTCAAACTATGCCGACCCTTGTCACAAAGGGTTGTTGAAGTATTATGTCCAGCTCCCTCGGATGAGGGAGCTTTTTTTAATCCTTACCTTTGCCGCTTTTAATGTAATATCCCTTTATGGAACTGAATAAGACTTTTCAGCACAAAGAAGCAGAAGAAAACTGGTATGCACACTGGATGCAGCATAGCTATTTTTCAAGTAAACCAGACCAAAGAGACCCTTATACGATTGTGATGCCCCCCCCGAATGTAACTGGAGTTTTGCATATGGGGCATTGTCTTAACAATACTATTCAGGATATTCTTATTCGACGTGCAAGAATAAATGGCAAAAACGCATGCTGGGTTCCGGGCACAGACCACGCTTCCATTGCTACGGAAGCAAAAGTTGTACAAATGTTACGGGAAAAAGGAATTCAAAAAGGTTCCTTAAGCAGAGAAGAATTTCTGAAATATGCCTGGGAGTGGAAAGAAAAATATGGCGGCATCATCCTGCAACAATTAAAAAAACTGGGGTGCAGTCTTGATTGGGATCGAACCACCTTTACGATGGATCCTGATTACTACAGGTCTGTTACAGGGGTATTTACAGATCTTTACCAAAAGGGCTATATCTATCGTGGAAAAAGAATGATAAACTGGGATGTAAATGCCAAAACAGCGCTTAGTGATGAGGAGGTAATCAGGAAAGAAACAAAACAGCAACTCTGCTTTCTTCGTTATCAGATAGAAGGTTCCGAAGAATACATACAGGTAGCAACAGTTCGTCCTGAAACAATTATGGGAGACACGGCAGTTTGTGTTCATCCCAAGGATGAAAGATACCTGCATCTTCATGGTAAAAACGTAATCGTACCCCTTATTAACCGTGTAGTACCGATTATTACAGATGAATACGTTTTAATGGATTTTGGTACAGGCGCATTGAAAGTAACACCGGCACATGATACAAACGACTATCAGCTAGGCCTAAAGCACAATTTGGAGGTGATTGATGTGCTAAATGAAGATGGCACTTTAAATGAACTCGCTCAGATTTATATAGGAGAAGAAAGATTTAAAGCAAGAAAAAAAATCATCCAGGAACTACAGGAAAAAGGCTTGCTACTTAAAACAGAGGAATATACGAGTGAAGTTGGCTACAGTGAAAGAACAGATACTGTTGTAGAACCCAGACTTAGTTTGCAATGGTGGGTGGATATGAAAAAACTGGTCAATCCTGCACTGGAAGTTGTTCTAAAAGAAGATATCCGTTTCTACCCCGGCAAATTCAAAAACCTATACCGACACTGGATGGAGAACATCAAAGACTGGTGTATCAGCAGGCAACTTTGGTGGGGTCAGCGCATTCCTGCCTGGTATGACGAAAAGGGAAATATATACGTAGCTCCTACACTGGAAGATTTACATCAGCAATATCCCGAAACAGTAAACCTGCAACTAAAACAAGATGAGGATTGCCTGGATACCTGGTTCTCTAGCTGGTTGTGGCCTTTCGAAGTGTTCAAAGGCTATAGCCAACCCGGCAATCAGGAAATAGTTTATTACTACCCTACCAATACGCTTGTAACAGCCCCTGAAATTATTTTCTTCTGGGTTGCTCGTATGGTAATGGCAGGAATGGAGTACAAAAAAGAGATCCCCTTCCGTGAGGTTTATTTTACCGGAATTGTGAGAGATAAACAAGGAAGAAAAATGAGTAAGAGTCTCGGCAACTCTCCGGATTTACTTGAGCTGATAGACAAATATGGTGCAGATTCCTGTCGATTTGGAATTATGATCTCCTCCCCTGCAGGAAACGATTTGCTATGGGATGAAAGCAGCAATGAGCAGGGTAGAAATTTCTCAAATAAAATCTGGAATGCGCTGAAACTACTGCGCATGTGGGAGTCGAATGGTTTAAGTGAAGAAAATGAATCAGAAAATGATGATTTTGCTTCTCTTTGGTTTCAAAATCGCCTTTCTGAAGCGAGGACACAAATTGATCAGCTATTTAAAGAATACAGATTAAGTGAAGCCTTGAAAACAATTTACTCTTTGATATGGGATGATTACTGCAGCTGGTATCTCGAATGGATAAAGCCGCCTTTTGGAGAAAAAATAAAATCTGAACGCTATGAGAAAGCAGTTGCATTTGCAGAAGAATTAATGCACCTACTTCATCCTTTTATGCCTTTCATAACGGAAGAAGTATACCATCATCTAAGACAAAGAAAAGAAGGTGACGACCTCATCATCAGACAAAGCAAAAAAACAGAGAACCCTGATAATCTCATTCTGCAAAGAGGTAATCTTTTGAAAGAAGTGATCACAGCTATTCGAGATGCACGTACCCAAAACCAGCTTAAGCCAAAAGATGCGATCGTATTATTGATTGAAAGTAGTGATCATTCACTTTACCAACCTTTTGAAAGCATACTTAAAAAACAAATCAACTCATCAGACATTCACTATGGTGCTCCTGAAGCAAAAGGAAGCATCACGGTCGTAGTAGGCACAGATAAATTCTACCTACAAGGAAATATTAATGCCGACATAAACATCCAGAAAGACACCTTGCTAAAAGATATTGCCTACTATGAAGGCTTTCTGCTTTCTGTAGAAAAGAAACTTAGTAATGAAAGATTTATTCAGAATGCTAAGCCGGAAGTCATAGACCTCGAAAAGAAGAAAAAATCTGATGCTGAAGCAAAATTAAATTCACTAAGAGAAACTTTAAACGCACTTTAACAAGATTGCAGGGTATGCAATTATCAAATAAGCAGATTAAAGGATAATTTAGTGTAACAAGCTTAAAACTAAAGTATGAGTATTTCTTTCGCTAAATATACACTTTGCTTTTTTATTCTGACAGCAATTGCCGTCAGTGCTTTTTCACAGCAAAAACCAAAACCGGTACTCAAACCACCCGTCTTGCAAAGTTTCTGGGGAAATACCAAGGGGGGAAATATTTCTCTGGATATGGCACTTCAGCTTGTTGACTCTGCCGTGTGGGTAATCAGCGACAAGAAAGAAAGAATGACTATCTCACGTTTTTTTATTCTTTACAAAAGCCTCGACCAGTTTGAGGATGAAAAGACAGGTATTGTAAAACAACGACACAACACAAACGGAGTTTATGTCAGAAACGATAATAAACTCACCGAAAAATGGCGGAAATCTATCTATGAGAGCCTGAAGAAAGGTGATGAACTTCTCATTACCGATCTCTATGTAAGAGATAAAAAAGGGGAATACTACCTCGCTCCTGATATTTTATTAATCATCAAATAAAAAAATGCCACCCCTACAAAAGAGATGGCATTGATCCTTATTATTTGAGCATTTGCTTTAAAATCAGTTTGCCTTAGTTGGTTTTACATCTAATAATTCAAGCTCGAACACCAACGTTGCACCACCGGGTATTTTAGGACCCTGACCATTATCGCCATAACCATAATCACTGGGAAGGAATATTTTCCATTTGCTACCTACCGGCATCAACACCAAAGCCTGTTTCCATCCTTCAATTAAATTTTCGAGCGGGAACTCAATGGGCTCACCGCGTTTATACGACTCATCAAACACTTCTCCGTCAATTGTAGTGCCTCTATAGTGCACTTTGATGGTATCCTGAACCTTTGGTTTTATACCTTCTCCCTGTTTAATAATCGTATATTGTATCCCATTGGGCAGCTCTGTTACACCCGGTAGTTTTTTATTGCCTGCGAGAAAAGCACGTCCTCTCTCCTTCTCCGCATTCACCTTCTTGCTCTTATATGCTTCTAATTTTTCCTGTATGGTCATATATGCTGAATTTTCATCTAATAAAAGTGGTTTGCCTTCCAATGCATCATTCAAAGCCTTTGTAAGCACTTGTCCATTCATCTTTTCCACACCCTGCATTTTTAAAAAAAGACCCACATTTACACCCATCGCATAACTTAAGCTGTCAACTGCATTTGCCATAAGTGGTTTCTCCGGCGTCTTCTTGACAGAAGTTTCAGTTTTTCCTTTTGACTGGGTTTTAGCCTGTGCAGAAACCATTGAAGGGAATACCCAAATGAGACTCAACAATAAAATACTTTTACGCATAATTAGAGTTTATTCGTCACGCAATGCATGACCGGTTAAAGAAATAAAGACATCTTCCAGGTTGGCCTGACGCACTTCTTTTCTAGGTTCAAAACCTGACAGCAATAATTTTTCAATCAGAACTTCAGGTGTGTCCATAGCTACCATTTTCCCCCTCTCCATAATTGCCACCCGGTCGCAAAGATATTCCGCTTCATCCATATAATGTGTAGTCAGAATAATCGTGGTTCCCTGCTCCCTGATTTTTTTAATTAAATCCCACAGATTTCGTCTTGCCTGTGGATCCAAGCCGGTAGTTGGCTCATCTAAAAATATAATCTGAGGATGATGAATAAGCGTAGTTGCAATTGAAAATCTTTGTTTTTGTCCTCCACTAAGCTCTTTGTACTTCGCCTTTGCTTTGTCTTCAAGGTTCACCATCCTTAATAATGTAAGAGGATCCACTTGCCTGTTATATAAACCTGCAAACAGCTCGATAAGTTCTGTTAGTTTTAAAGAAGGATAATAACCTGAAGTTTGAAGCTGAACACCGATTACACTTTTTATTGAGCCAGGATCCTTGTCTAAATCAAATCCGGCAATCTTCACCGAACCTGAAGTTTTTTTCCTCAGGGTTTCAAGCATTTCAAGTGTTGATGATTTTCCTGCTCCATTCGGCCCAAGGAGACCAAATATTTCACCTTTTAAAACAGAAAAAGACAAATTGCTTACTGCTTCAAAAGTTCCATACGACTTGCAAAGATCAATGACTTCTATAACAGGTGCTGCTGACCGATTCATTTAAAATTAATTTGCACTGCAATTTACTCCGATGCAAGGCAAAGATCTAGTTCATCCATCATTTTTTTACTGCCAATAAACATAGGCACACGCTGATGGAGGGAAGTAGGCTCGATTTCAAGGATTCTTCGTTTCCCGTCAGTTGCTCTACCACCTGCAACTTCTACAATAAATGCGAAAGGATTGCATTCATAAGCCAGCCTAAGTTTCCCGTTTGGTTTATCCGTAGTACCAGGATACATAAAAATTCCTCCTTTAATCAAACCTCTGTGTACATCAGCAACCATACTGCCGATATATCGTTGGGTATAAGGCCCGCCATTGGTTGCATCTTTTTTCTGACAAAGAGTGATGTATTCCTGTACGCCTTTTTCATAGCGGAAAAAATTACCATGATTCACAGAATAAATATTTCCGTTTTCGGGATAAAGGATATCTGGGTGACTTAGACAAAATTCACCAATAGACGGATCCAGCGTAAACCCGTTTACTCCTCGGCGAGTGGCGTATACAAGCATGGTACTGCTTCCATAAACAATATATCCGGCAGCTACCTGCTGAAGGCCTTTTTGTAAAAAATCCTCCTCTGTACAAAGGGAACCTCGTTCGCTTACTCTTCTGTATACACCGAATATTGTTCCAATGGAAATATTCACATCAATATTGCCGCTTCCATCAAGCGGATCAAACATGACGACATATTTTGACTGCCTGCTGATTTCATCATCAAAAATCACAACCTCATCCAGTTCCTCACTGGCAATGCCTGCACAACTAACACCATGGCGCAGCACCTTTACAAACTGATTATTGGCAAATATATCCAGCTTCTTTACATCTTCACCTTGTACATTTATGCTACCTGCATCCCCCAGAATATCTACAAGTCCGGCTTTGTTTACCTCTACATTCACCCGCTTCGCAGCAAGCCCCAGATCCCTCAATAAACTACTCAATTCGCCGGTAGCATTTGGAAAATTTCGCAGCTGCTGAATTGTAAACTCATCGAGTGTGAGCACTTTTCTGTTAATGTTCATAAAGCAAAATTTGCAATCGTATTCAACAAAATTAAGGGAGAAAAGGCAGTAAAACCCGAATAAGACATCTTATCAGAATTCATCCGTGTCGTCAGGCTTCGATTTGAATGTAAAATACTTCTGTGAATAATAACTGAATGCCACTACGAAAACGGTTGTAAGGATTTTTGAAGCCAGCGGCTGAATTTTCATTGTTTCTATAAAAACTTTTAGGCAGAAATAATTCATCAGAATAGCTCCCATAACCACAGCAAGATATTTAGGAAGTTGTTCTCTTTTTCTAACAGAAGACTCCTCAAAAACGACATACCTGCTTAAAAAAAATCCGATGGGAAAAGTAAATATGAATGAAAAGAGAAAAGCAGCAATATGAGCAGTTAAGGTAATATATGGAGTACGAAATATTTCTCCTTTTAGCAAGAAATCATGCGCAAACATAAACAAACTAATATCGAGCAATGTATTCCCCCCGCCACAGGCAGCATAACGAAAGGTCTGAACAGGCATAATCTTTCGGAATGGCGTATAAAACCAATCTATCACCCCATGTATAAACAAAATGAATCTCCCTAACATTGCTGCGAAGTTAATCAATGTATTTTTCTCAGATAATCGGTGAATTTTTGAGATAAATAAATCAGGTTTCGTTCATTATTGATTACGGTCTTGATATCCACTTTTCGTTACTTAACTTTGCCTATGCTTAGCGATCAATCAGTGAAGTCATGGTACCGAGGATGGTTCAACTCCCCTTATTACCATCTGTTATATGAAAAAAGAGATGAGCAGGAAGCTGCTTCTTTTATAGAAAAACTGATTGAGAAACTGAACCCTGCTCCTGATGCCTCTATGCTTGATATCGGTTGCGGAAAAGGAAGACACAGCAAAATGCTTGCAGCCAAAGGTTTTTTTGTAACCGGTCTTGATATCAGTGAGGAAAGTATTCGTGAGGCCCGCCGCTCCGAAAATGACCGTCTGGAATTCTTTGTCCACGATATGCGTCTCCCTTTCAGGATCAATTATTACGATTATGCATTCAACTTCTTTACAAGTTTCGGTTATTTTAATTCCGAACGCGAACATAATAATGCAATAAAAACATTCGCGCAAGCATTAAAAAAAGATGGTACGCTCGTAATTGATTACCTAAATGTATATTATACCGATAGCCATCTTGTTAAGGAGTCGGAAATTACAAAAAATGATGTTTCCTTTCTGATCAAGAGATGGTCTGATGATCATCATTTTTATAAAAATATTGTTGTAACCGACCCGCAAAGCCCTTCAAAAGCTCTTTCATTTACCGAAAAAGTGGCCAAATTTAAGATTGGCGATTTCACAGAAATGCTGTCTTACCACGGTCTGCAAATACAAGAAGTTTACGGATCCTATGATTTTCAGCCATATGACTTACATACATCTCCCAGATTGATCATTTTTGCCAGGAAAAAATAAAAACAAACCGACATCATCAGATATAAAAGCAGCATACGAATAAGATGATAAAGATTACTTATTTTTGAAATGCATCATGCTTCAATCCGTATTTAAAATCGACTACTATCTTTTTCAACTGATCAACCAGCAGTGGAATCACCCCTATGCAGACACGCTGATGGTTTTATTGAGAAATCAATATTTCTGGAGCCCTCTCTACCTTTTTTTGGTCTCATACATTATTCTTCACCACCGAAAGAATGCATTAAAAATTATCGGGCTGACACTATTCACCTTCATAATAACCGACCTGGTGAGCACCCAGTTATTCAAAGCTTATATAGAAAGACCCCGCCCCTGCTGGGATTGGAGTGCGCCTACCAACGCCAGGCTGCTGATTCCCTGTTCAACAAGTTTCAGTTTCGTATCTTCTCATGCCGCTAATCACTTCGGAATTTCAACTTTTTTATTTCTTGCTTTCAGAAAGATAACCGGGAGAAGTTATAAGCTGCTCTTTTTATGGGCTTTCTTAGTTTGTTATGCCCAGATTTATGTCGGCGCACATTACCCTACAGATGTACTGGGGGGCGCTTTGTTGGGAACCTTGAGCGGATTTCTCACGATGAAGCTGTTTAATCCTAAACGAGAAGCTGCCCCAATCAGTAATGATATTTGAATATCTTTATGATCGAAATTGTTATGATTTAAAATATTATAAATTAAAATCATGATAATCAAAAAAACAAACTCTTTGAGTTTACACCATGACTGAAATAATCATTTTATCGTTACTTATTCTTCTGAATGGTCTCTTTGCACTCTCGGAAATGACCCTCGTGTCTGCGAGGAAATCGCGACTTGAATTACTCAGTAAAAAAGGAAGTAAAAAAGCGAAAGCAGCCCTTCACCTTTCTGAAAACCCTGAAATATTTCTTTCTGCAGTACAAATCGGTATCACGCTGATTTCAATTTTTACCGGGGTGTATTCAGGTGAAAAATTCAGCAAAGACCTTGCACCCATACTTGAAAAAATTCCGGCAGTTCAGGAATATGCACAGCCGCTTTCTACTACAATTATCGTATTTATCGTAACCATTGTATCAATCATACTGGGAGAGCTGATTCCAAAAAGACTTGGTCTGATGAACCCGGAGAAAATTGCAGTTGCTGTGGCTGTGCCAATGCTATATTTTTCTAAACTGGTACATCCCCTCGTATGGATACTCAACAGCAGCACCAATCTTTTTTTTCGTGTATTCTCACTAAAAAATGTTCCCGACAACCAGGTTACAGAAGAGGAAATTAAGGCCATCATCAGTGAAGGAACAGAACAGGGAACCATCGATGAAGCAGAGCAGGAGATCATTGAAAGGGTTTTTCACCTGGGAGACAGAAACATTACATCATTGATGACGCATCGCAACGATATCGTTTGGTTTAACCTGGACGACAACGAAACAATGATTAAAAGCAAAATTGTGGAGAACCCCCACTCCTTCTATCCTATCTGCGATGGCAACCTTGACGAACTGAAAGGAGTTGTTTCTATAAAAGACCTTTACGTGGGCAATGACTTTACGTTATTCCGGGACCTTATGAAACCGGCCTTATTTGTTCCGGAAAACAACACCGCTTATCAGGTACTTGAAAAATTCAAAGAGCAAAAAAAACACTGCTGTTTTATTGTAGATGAATATGGCAGCGTACAGGGAATGATCACACTCAATGATATACTCGATGCAATAGTTGGTGATGTAAACGAGTTAGGAGCTGACGAGTACAACATCCACAGCAGAGAAGATGGCAGCTATCTAATTGATGCACAAATTCCTTTTTATGATTTTCTCGATTATTTCGAAAAAACCGAATGGATGCATGAAGGTGAACAGGAATTTGATACACTGGGAGGACTGATTCTACATAGCCTGGAAAGAATTCCTCAAGTAACTGATAAATTGATCTGGAAGGGCTTCGAATTTGAAATAATGGATATGGACGGACACCGGATAGATAAAATTTTGGTGAGGCCAAAAGAAAATCATTCCTCTTCTTCCTGAATTCTTTCCGCGATATAAATAAGTGAGCTGCATTTTTTTCGGTTTAGCAATGCAACTAAATTTGAGATAAATCCAAAAATAAATCCGCTCAATAGATTTCCTCTTTTGTATTTCTCACTTAGAAGGCTGACATAAAAACTATCGAACCACATAGGACGCACGGAAGTTATTTTTAACCCGTGTTTTTCGAGCAATATACTCATTGACTGTGGAGTAAAATGATAGAGATGCCTGGGAACATCATAAGCCGCCCAGTGAGAACGGTAATGTTTTGCATCATAACTGGTATAATTGGGCACAGCAATAAAAACTCTTCCTTTCGGAGAAAGCAGCTTGCTCATTTTTTGAACAGTATCATGTAGCTTATGAACATGCTCAAGTACATGCCAAAGTGTGATTGCATCATACCCTCCATCAGGAATCTGGTAAAAATCCTGTGCAGGATAGACAGAAACTTTATACAATTTATTGGCTCTTTTGCGTGCTTGTTCATCCGGCTCAAAACCGATCGTATTCCAGCCTGCTTTTTCCATCGCATTCACAAAAGCGCCTGTACCAGCGCCAAGATCGATGTGCATACCAACTTTCTTTTGGACAAAATGCATAACCAGGTTCACTTTTTGGAGCAATGTCCATTTTCTGACAATTCTGTATAAAGAACCTGTAATCCCCTTTTGCTGATCCGTATGCGAGATGTAATCAGGCGATTTATAAAAAACGCCGATTTCTTCTTCCGGAGGTGCCGGAAAAGTAAAACGCAAAGTGCAGGATGAACATTCATAGAGTAAGAAATCTTTTCCGCTTACAGAATGATCTTTTACTGTAAAACATTTTTTTGTCTGTTCAGAGCAGCAGACCGGGCAAATCATATTTTCACTCAAAATAAAAGATTTCAGATATTGACAAATGTACTAAGGAATCCATTTATTACGGGTAGGAGATTCCTTTACTGAAATTTGACTTTGGTTACCTTTTCGACCCCAGGCTTTAGGATATTTAACCCCAATAAACCATAGAGAGGCAACTCCGAAAATTAAAAGCGTTAGTACAACAATAGGCCAGTATTTTTTGATTTTCTGTTTTTTAGGTTGAAGGGCTTCCTCCATTTCAGTGCTACTCTTCTCCGTTTCACCAACCAGCACGGTATGGGTATTGCCATTCCGTATCACTTTTTCAGCAACAATGCCATACTGTAAATTTGAACCCCAATCAATCATTTCAAAAAAAAGCCCTCCTTCTTTTGTGGCAGAAGTTATGCGCCCAACGCCGTGCCAAATAAGGGTAGATCCGTTTTTCATACGTTGATAAAAATCAGTCGCCCATTCTTTTAGAAGCGTTGAAGCTTTTTCATCATCAATTTCAAACTCAGCAGAAAGCCATTCGATTAAATGCCTGTCAGCAACAGGAGTAGATAAAAATGAGATCTTTTTTTGAGGCTCAAATATTTTACGATCAGGAAAAGATAGTCGTGCAGATTCAGCACTCAGTAAAAAATGACCCATCCCCGGCAAAGGGAGACTGCCATAACGATGTAAATATTGAGTTAGCGCATAGTCGATTTGCATTTGCTACAGCTTTGCGTCAAAGGTAAGCTTAATTCCTCCATGTACCTGAAAGCCAAAAACAGGATACTGGTACCATCTTTGATAGTCTGCATTCAGGAGATTTGAGAATTGAATCCATGTAAAAATTCTTTTATTCACCCTGAATTCTGCTCCAGTATTTAGATCAAGTACAGAGGGAAGACGACCTTTATCACCATCCATATTTCTTTTATACACACCTCCCCTCCAGCCAATACAATCGGCATTTAATACCAATCTGCTAACCGGCTTCCATGTTATTCCGGCTTTTAACTGAACAGGTATCAGATGCCATGCTGCAGATTCAGTTTGTTGTCCAAAAAAATTATTTACCTGAGCTGAACCGTGGAACTGTAATCGATCATCAATCTGGTATTGTAATTCTGCCTTAGTCTGCAGAGAATTAATTTGCGTTTCCTTTCTGATAGCAAAAACAGAAGGCATCTTACTATTCTCAAACAAAGGCTGGTCTCTTAACTGTTGCAGGCCAAACTGGAATTTAAAAGATAAAGAATTATTTAGAATTCTTCCCTTTAAACCAACATAAAGATCAGTCACCCTAGTGTTAAATTGTGAGTCGGGTTGATTGATCCATGGATTGATATTGACAAGGTGTTCATAATTGTTTTTTCTTACAGAACCTTCCCAGCCCGCCATCACTAAAAGCTGCTCCTGACTTATTCTGTATTCACCATAAAAATCGGGAAGTAAATAAAACTTATTACCGGTATTTAACGGCATTACTCCTGCTTTGATTTGCCAGTTATTTTTAAAAACTTCAAGTGCTCCTTTCAGTGTATAAAGATGATTCGTGTAGGCACTTTTATTTTCCGGGTCGAAGAATGTGAAGTCCATTGTACCGTTTAAAGACACGACATAATCGCTGCCAAAAAAGAAAGAAGCGGGTATCTGTACAAGAATATTTTTTTCCGTGTTCCTTCCGTCATTAAAAAAAGACGCTTTCAGCCCGGGCTGATAACTCAATCCGGTTTCTTTTGCATTCTTATTTCTCCAGTTAACTATAAATTCTGCAGTCTGATAGGGCTTCCTTAATGAATCGTCTTTAGTTAGAAGCAAACTAGAATCATTCGCATAAAGCCAGTTTACCTGTCTTCGATACCCGATTGAACCATCAAGTACATGCTTATCTCCTTGCGCAGTGTAAGCGGCTTTTAAATCTGTAAAACGAAAACGCTGAACCCGCCTCTTTCCTTCCTGAGAAAAATGTGAAGCGGTAATCAAACCTGAAAATAACTTTCCTTGACCAAAATGAATACCTGCATCGGCAAATGGAGAACGCAAATTGCCGTAACCTATTTTCACATAATCCTGATTTAAGAGTTTTGAGGAACTGTCTTGCTGCAACGAAATAGCTTTCAGCGATGCAGGCACCAGCTGCAGAACCAATGGCTGCACAGGCAACTTGTAATTATACTTAACCTGATCAACAAAAGGAGGTAATGGCTGGGGGCTGAAATTCATCTTGACAGCATCCCGGAAAACCGGCTTATAAGCTGAAATAATTTCCACTGTTTGTTTTGCAGAAGTGTCTTGCGCAACGATATTCAAATGAATACCGCTGAACAAAAAAATCATTACAGTAAGCCGGAGTAAATTATATTTTAAAACCTTAACTCTCATACAAGATTCTTTGAAACTTAGTTATTTCACTTTGGAATTATTTTTCTCTGCCTCTACGACTAATTTTAATTTCTCCAATGCTTCATTGCGCAGCTCTTCTATTGAAACATTGTCGGCCACACTCTGGAAAGTTGCTTTTGCATTAAAATAGTCCTTTTGCTGAAAATAAATATTGCCAATCAACAGATAAGACCTGGCAACCCAAACTTCATACGAACCATTTTTATTGATTACTTCAAATGCAGCTTTTTCCGACTGGGTATAATCTTTTTTATCAAAGAGTATTCTTGCTATCTGATACCTCGCCTCAGCCGACCATTCTCCTTTGTTAATCAATACAGTTTGACGAAACGATTGCAATGCCTGATCTACCATCCCCTTACTGTCATATACATACCCATTGATAAGATATGATAAAGCTTTATCATCATTACCGGAAGTCTTTATATTAAGCAACTGCTCTGCTGCCATTTGCCCCGATTCGTATTCTTTCAACTTGTAATAACACCTTAACATACCTCGCAGGGCTTCAGTTTTATTATCAGCAATCCCCGCGCTTTGATAGAGCTTCTCATATAAAACAGCCGCTCTTTTTATTTCCTGTAATTCAAAATAAGCAATCCTTGCTCCGTATAGTGCCGCATACTCAGTTAGCTGAGAGGCATTGCCTGTCGCAACTGATTCAAATCCATTCAAGGCATTTACCCATTCTTTCGCCTGCTGAAAACACAAACTTCTCTGATATTTTACGTCCTGAGAATGGATACCCTGAGGAAATCGTTTAATATAGTTTGCAGACTGCTCAAGCACACCGGCGCAATCCTTGTTGTCAATTTTTATTTGAAGTGCTTGATAGGAAAGTGAATCTGCTTCCAGTTCTGTAATAGAGCGGCCACTTTTTTTCAAAAAGGTTTCATATTCAAGAGGCGCTCCTTTTTCAATATAGATGGTCTTAATTAGACCCAGCGCATCTGCAGACTCAGGAGATGATGGATAATCTTTAAGTAAAAGTTGCAGGCTACTCAATGCATCATCATCTTTGTCTAAATTATAATTGGAAGTACCTAAGCGAAACAATGCAGAAGCTCTTTGTGAAGAGGCTTTCAGATCAGCCACCTTCTGTAAAAAAGGTATTGCTTCCTTAAATTTCTCATCAGAAAGATATGTATCTGCAATTTCCATATCAGCTTCAGTTACTAAACCGCTTGAAGGATGCTGTCTTTGTAATTGCAGAAGTAAATTAATTTTTTGATCCGGCTTGGTAATTCCTACAATGCGGGCCTTTTGAAAAATTGCGTAATCCGGTCTTACCCAAGATCGGTCGATCACCTGCTGATACATCTCCTGTGCAAGTGAAAATTTACGAAGCATATATTGGCAGTCGGCCTGTCGCAGATAAGCATCCTGCTGCAGTATCGTTGCACCTGAAACAGGCTTATCAACCAGCTTTTGAAAACTACTCAAAGCAAGCTCAAACTTCTGAAGACGGTAATAACAATACCCTGCCTGGTAATGCCCTTCCATTATACCAGGCTGGCCTTGAATAGTTGCTCCGGAAGCTATGAATTTCTGAAAATGATCAAGAGCTGTCGTAAGGTTCCCTGATTTGTATTGAATTTCCCCTTTCCAGAAATGCGCAAAAGGATGTACTTCTATGCCATTCGCATCACCCAGCACCTGATCAAGAAGTATTTCCGCTTTCTGAAATTGCTGATCATTCAATAACTCAACTGATCTGCCATATAACAAACGAGGATATAATTTCTTTGTTGATTCTGATAATTCATCCAGGGATTCAAGTAAATCAATCGCATCTTTGTAGTTGCTGGTATTACCCAAAAGAGAAGCAAGCAACTCTTTGGCTTCCTTGTTATAAATACTTTGAGAATAATCTGCAATAAATTTACTCAGCTCACTAATTGCAACACCCTGATACCCGAGATCAGCGGACAACTTTGCGTAAAAATACTTTGCTATTTCCCGCTGCCGGGTGTTGCTGCTGTTTCCTGAACAAAAAGCAAATGCATTTCTTGCAGAAGCTTTATTGCCGGTTCGCAAATACACATCTCCAAGCAAAAACATCGCATCCTGACTTAGCGAATCAGCACCTTCTGACAATTGCTTAAGGCCCTCAGCCGCCAACGTAAGCTTCTCATTACTATAATAACAGTAACTTAACTCATACAACTGCTCTCTGGTTACCTTAGAGGATTGTTTATAGTAAGACTCAAGCAATGGTTCTGCTTTCTTAAAATCTTTTTGTTGAAAATAAGCATGCCCTAACAACTGATTGATTTCCGGCCTGAATAATAAATCATTTTTTTTAAGAGAAGCTTCTGCTATTTTAAGTGATTTTTCTTTCTGTCCGATGATGTAATTTATAGACGCTAGATAATACGGTACAACCTTTGCATAGGAAGTATGATCCTTGATTTTTTCAAAAGACTCTAGTGCTTCTTTATATAACTTTTCTGAATAGCAGATGAATCCGTAATAATAATTTGCATCGGCATAATAAGGATCAGAAGATAGCTGACGAATTGTATTAAAAAGAGGTTTTGCAGAAGGATACATTCGTTGCTGGAAATAACTGTACGCCTGACGGAATTTCATCAATGCAACCTCTGAATTGGTCAACTGAGACACATCCGTTATTGTATAATAATCAAGTGCGGTGCTGTAGTCATTCTGACGGAAGAAATAGTTACCTGCTTCATAGGCCAGCCTTAAAGAATTAATACTGAGTGGATATTTTTTTAAATACAACTGTGTATTCCCTACCCCTTCAGAATCGTCTTGTAATAACTGAACCACAGAGAGCATATAAAGAACTTCTTCTATTTCGGACACATTATCATCCGGATAAGTCAGATAACTTGAATAAAGAGTCTGTAGTAATGGCCTTGCGGCGTTCATTCTTCCGTCGGTAAAACGAGCACGGGCTTTCTCTAAATCTTTCAATGATGCCCCCCTGGAAGCACTGGTCTGAGAAAATATACTTGATGAAATCATCAACGCACTCATAACAACTAAGCCAACTACACGCAAGTTGAATGAAAAAACATGTTTCAACCGAAAATTAAAATTAACCATAGTGAGATCATTACAGTTGACAAAGTAAAGGTAACTGAGAATGATTAATATAAACTGCTTTACCTTTACAAATGTCCAAACAACTATAAAACTATAAATTGATTCATTTTATTTTACAGATTTATGAAAAAATTGCTTTCAGTCAAATACGCTGCCAACTCTTTTAACATTACTTTTTTATTAATCCGTCTTGTTTTTGGCTCTACTATGATGGTCGTACACGGATATCAGAAGCTGATCCATTTTGCTGAAAGAAAAAACAACTTTGTAGATTTTCTTGGGCTTGGCTCAACCGCGACTTTGTCTCTTGTTGTTTTTGCGGAATTCTTTTGTGCCGCATTTATTATACTTGGACTCTTCACCCGATTTGCTGCAATACCACTATGTATTGCAATGGGATATGCCTGTTTTATTACTCATCACGGAGATATTTTTGGAGACAGTGAATCATCACTTCAATTTCTATCTGTTTTCTTTCTCCTCCTTCTTTGCGGGCCGGGCAAATACAGCATCGACGGTATGATTGCCAAATAAATTCTGCATATAATCAATTTAACATTCCTATTCATGTTTAGACACGAAACAACAATCAGGGTACGCTATGCAGAAACCGACCAGATGAACATCGTATACTACGGAAATTATGCCCAGTATTTTGAAGTTGGTCGCGTAGAAGCCATTCGAAGCCTGGGAATGTCATACAAAAGCCTAGAAGAAACAGGGGTATTGCTACCTGTTGTTGAACTCAATATCCGCTACCTTCGATCAGCCCATTACGACGACTTACTCACCATCCGATCTGAAATCAGAGAATTGCCCGTAGACCATAAAATCACCTTTCACCAGGAAGTGTTTAATGAAGAAGGAAAACTGCTGACAAGCGGATCGGTCTTACTTTATTTCATAGATGCCGCCACAAGAAAACGGGTTAATATTCAAGAGGGATTAAAGGATAGTCTCTCCTCTTTTTTTGATACTGATGAACAAAAAACGAAATAGCTCCTTATTAACAAAGGATAAAATAATTTCATGAATCCTCCATCTGTTTTTGCTTCTATTCTCACCATCGGAGATGAATTGCTCATTGGTCAGACCATTGATACCAACAGTGCCTGGATGGCGCAGCAACTAAATCAAATAGGTGTATGGGTGAAGAGAAGAGTCGCAGTAGGCGATAACCGAGAATCTATCTGGCAGGCACTGGACGAAGAGATGAATCAATCAGACATTATACTGATCACCGGAGGCTTGGGACCAACTGCAGATGATATCACCAAACCTCTTTTATGCGACTATTTTGGCGGGAAATTAATCGTAGACCCATCCGCCCTAGATCATGTCAAATATGTTTTCGAAGAAATTTTGAAACGGCCTTTACTCGAAAGAAACCTAAAACAGGCTGAAGTACCTGATAACTGTACCGTTTTGCTAAATAAAAGAGGCACTGCACCAGGTATGTGGTTTGAAAAGTCGGCTACAAATAACGAAAAAAAGAAAATCATTGTTTCTCTTCCTGGAGTGCCTCATGAAATGAAAGGACTGATGACGGATGAAGTACTGCCGCGTTTGCATCTTTCATTTGAGATGCCACGGATTCTTCACCGCACATTGCTAACTGCCGGTGCCGGAGAATCCTTTATTGCAGAGCGATTGCAGGAATGGGAAGAGCAATTACCGCACCCATATAAGCTTGCCTATCTGCCCTCTTTCGGAATGGTGCGACTTCGTTTAACCGGCATCGTTACGAATGAGCATGAAACCAATACCATTGATCTGCTGTTTTCTCAATTAAAAGAAAAAGTAAAAGACATCCTGGTACTCGAAGAAGACATTAAAATCGAAGAAAGGGTTGGCCAACTACTAAAGCAAAAAGAAAAAACTGTTGCAAGTGCGGAAAGCTGTAGCGGCGGTTACATTGCACATCTGCTTACATCCATAGCCGGCTCTTCAGCTTATTACAAAGGCTCTGTTGTTGCCTACTCATACGATGCAAAAGAAAACCTGCTTGGCGTAAAAAACAATACCCTTCTTACACATGGAGCTGTGAGCAGTGAAACAGTGAATGAAATGCTTACAGGTTTGCTGAGCCGTACGGGTGCAGACTATGGCATTGCCACTTCGGGTATCATGGGTCCTGATGGCGGCACTGCAGATAAACCTGTAGGCACTGTATGGGTCGCTGTCGGCAAAAAAGACAACATCATTTCAAAGTGTTTTCATTTCCGGTTCGACAGACAAAGAAACATTCAGTTAACTGCTGCACATGCTTTATTATTTCTGCTTCGTTTTTTAGAACAGGAAGAAGCATAATATCTGTCAAATCTTCTATATTTGCCGCGTTAGCGACTTGCCGGTAAAACAGGATGTATGAACATCTACCCTGTTCATTTTCTACTTTATTGCTTTCGCTTGTATTCAAAATAATTTTATTCTTATGGCACTGGTTGATATTGTCATGCCCAAGATGGGAGAAAGTATTATGGAAGCAACAGTTCTTCGCTGGCATAAAAAACCCGGAGACACTGTGAAAATGGATGAAACTTTACTGGATATTGCAACCGACAAAGTTGATAGTGAAGTCCCCAGTACTGCAGAAGGAACCCTCTCCGAAATATTATGTAACGAAAATGATGTGGTGGCTGTCGGAGCCGTGATTGCACGCATCCAAACTGCCGCCGGCGCAGCCGCTACCCCTCAACCCGTTTATACGCAACCATCAGTTTCTGCACCTGGCCCTTCCCCCAAAGAAGAAACTATTGACATCCCCTATCAGCCTGCAGGCGCCAAAATAAATGCTCCTTCTTCCGGAATGCGTTTTTATTCACCCCTCGTTTTGAATATTGCTGCTCAGGAAGGTATCAGTATGTCTGAGCTAGAATCTATTCCCGGCACAGGCAATGAAGGAAGAGTTACAAAAAAAGACATCATCCAGTATGTTTCTTCAGGCAGAAAAGGCGCTGCACCTCCGGCGGTAAAAAGAGAGGAAGTAATGGTGATTCCTGCAGCCAAAGTAGAAACGTCCGCTCCTGTTACTTATAGCGGCAATGTAGAAGTCATTGAGATGGACAGAATGCGTAAGCTAATCGCCGATCATATGGTGAAAAGCAAACATACCAGTCCGCACGTGACCAGCTTCACTGAAGCAGATGTTACCAACCTTGTATTGTGGAGAGACAAAGTGAAAAAAGAGTTCGAAAAAAGAGAGAACAGTAAAATCACATTTACTCCCCTTTTCATCGAAGCAATTGTAAAGTGCATTAAAAAATATCCGCTCATCAACAGCAGTATTGACGGAGATAAGATCATTGTAAAGAAAGACATTAATATAGGAATGGCAGCAGCCCTTCCCAGTGGCAACCTGATTGTTCCTGTTATTAAAAATGCAGACCAGCTTAACCTGGTGGGCTTGTCGAAGCAGGTAAACCAAATGGCAGAAAGTGCCCGCAACAGCAAACTGAAAGCAGATGATACGCAGGGCGGAACATTCACCTTTACCAATGTGGGAACTTTCGGAAGTCTGATGGGCACTCCCATCATCAACCAGCCGCAGGTGGCCATCCTTGCAGTAGGCGCCATCAAAAAACGTCCGGTTGTGGTAGAAACACCTCACGGCGACAGTATTGCAATTCGCCATATGATGTACCTCAGTATGAGTTACGATCATCGCATTGTGGATGGAAGTCTGGGAGCCACCTTCCTTACAGCAGTTGCCAATGAACTCGAGAATTTCAACCCGAACAGAGACTATTAATCCCGGAAAAAATCAGGTTGAATTTGCGAATTCAGGCTGGTTTCCTATTTTTGCACTCATGCAACTCAAAACACATCAACATCACCATTTCTTTACCCTGCCAGGGTAAGCCGGTGTAGTTGTGTCCATAAAGCATACTCATTAAAGGCTTACCAGATGGTGAGCTTTTTTTATTTAATCATTTGATATGAGCAACGAAAAACTAAAAATCGCGATTCAGAAATCGGGTCGTCTGTACGAAGATTCGGTTAAACTGCTGCAGGAATGTGGCATAGAGCTAAGAAATGTGAAAGACAGACTCAGGACTGAATCGGACACATTTCCGATGGAAATATTTTTCCTGCGTGATGACGATATCCCTCAGTATGTCGAAGACGGCGTAGCCGATATTGGTATTGTGGGACAAAATGTTTTATTAGAAAAAAACAAGAAAACAGACGTCGTTGAGATGCTCGGCTTTGGCAAATGCCGCCTCTCGATTGCCATCCCGCGCAATGAAACATACGCCGGTCCGTCTTCCCTTGAAGGAAAACGCATTGCCACCTCCTATCCTTTTCTCGTTAGTGAATATCTGAAAAAAAATAACGTAAATGCCGAGATCCATGAAATCAGCGGATCCGTTGAAATTGCACCGGGCATCGGCCTTGCTGATGTTGTGGCTGATCTGGTGAGCAGTGGCTCTACGTTATTTATGAATGGACTTAAAGAAGCAGAAGTGATTCTTCAGTCGCAGTCGGTACTAATCAGAAACACCGTACTTAGTGCTGAAAAAGAAACGCTGTTGAACAAACTCCTGTTTCGTATCAGCGCGGTTAAAAAATCAAAGAGAAATAAATATGTGCTGCTGAATGCACCGAATGATCGCCTTGATGAAATCATCGCCTTGTTACCCGGTATGAAGAGTCCGACCGTACTTCCGCTTGCAGAGAGCGGATGGAGCAGTGTTCATACTGTCTTGAAAGAAGAGGAGTTCTGGGAAAAAATTGAAATCCTAAAAAATGCAGGTGCAGAAGGCATACTCGTTATTCCGATAGAAAAAATGATTCTCTAAAAAAAAGTAAAAGAAAATCCTGATCGTATGCAAATGATCTTACAGCCTTCAAAGAAAGAATGGGAAGACCTGCTTGAAAGGCCTTCAATAGATTCTGCTTCGTTGGAGGCGACTGTATCTAATATTCTGAAAGAAGTAAAGGAAGGAGGAGATGAAGCACTGAAACGATTTTCGCTGATATTCGACAAAAGCATTGTTGAAGAGTTGAAAGTGTCGAATTCAGAAATGGATGAAGCTGAAAAAGAAATCGACGAAGCCTTGAAAGCAGCCATTCAGATTGCAAAAAAAAATATTGAATTATTTCACAGTAAGCAGGTTTTAAAAGAAGAGTCAGTTGAAACAATGCCTGGCGTACGATGCTGGAGAAAATCTGTTGCTATTGATAAAGTGGGGCTGTATATACCAGGAGGAACAGCACCATTGTTTTCAACACTGCTTATGCTGGGTATTCCAGCGAAAATTGCAGGATGCAGACAAATTGTTCTTTGTACGCCACCTGGCAAATCAGGAAAAATACACCCTGCGATTTTGTATACTGCACAATTACTTGGCATTGATACGATCATCAAAGTTGGAGGTGCACAGGCAATTGGTGCGATGGCTTATGGCACTCAGACGGTTCCTCAGGTGTATAAAATATTTGGTCCCGGTAATCAGTATGTGACCTGTGCGAAACAACTCATTCAGAAGGAAGGCATTGCCATTGATATGCCTGCCGGCCCCAGTGAAGTTTGTATTCTTACAGATGAAACAGCAAATCCGTCATTCGTTGCTGCCGACTTACTTTCACAGGCGGAGCATGGTGCCGACAGTCAGGTTTTGCTGGTAACAACGTCGCAGGAAATTGCGGAGCAAACAATTAAAGAAGTAGAGGTTCAACTAGAAATATTACCAAGAAAGGAACTTGCGGAGAAGGCGCTCGCAAACAGCAAAGCAATCATATTCGGAGATTTGGAGGAAGCAATAGAACTGGTGAATGAATATGCTGCGGAGCATCTGATCATCGCCACAAACAATGCAGAACTTGCTGCAGAAAAAATCATAAATGCTGGTTCAGTTTTCATCGGAAATTTCTCACCTGAAAGCGTAGGTGATTATGCAAGCGGAACCAATCACACATTACCAACGAACGGATTTGCACGTGCTTACAGTGGCGTTAGTGTTGATAGTTTTGTCAAAAAAATAACCTTCCAGCAATTAAGCCGTGAGGGATTAAATAATATTGCATCTGCAGTAGAAACAATGGCAGAAGCTGAAGGATTAACTGCACATGCAAATGCCGTACGTATTCGCAGAAATAAATAAGACAAGAAGTATGAGCTTTCGAATTGACCAACTTTTAAGAGATAATATTCGGAAATTAGTCCCCTACTCCTCCGCGAGAGATGAATTTCACGGACAAGCAAGTATTTGGTTGGATGCCAATGAAAATAGCATCGGTTCGCCATTATTAAAATGGTATAACCGATACCCGGATCCATATCAGCAAAAAATAAAAGAAAAAATTGCAGCTATCAAAGGCATCCCAGCTGCGAATCAGTTTATAGGTAATGGCAGCGACGAATGTATTGATCTATTATACCGGGGATTCTGTGAACCGGGTAAAGACAATGTCATAATTTGTCCGCCCACCTATGGCATGTATGAAGTAAGCGCCAACATCAACAACATTGAAATACGCCGCGCCTCTCTTCTCCCCGATTTCCAGCTTGACCTGGAATCAATTGCCGGATTGATTGATGTTCATACCAAGATCATCTGGATATGTTCTCCCAACAACCCCACCGGCAACAGCATTCATTTTGAAAGCATAGAAACGATTCTGAATAATTTCGACGGACTGGTAGTAGTGGATGAAGCCTATATCAATTTCGCACGTCAAAAATCATTTGCCCAATTACTTCCCGAATATCCCAACCTCATCATCCTTCAAACATTAAGCAAAGCTTGGGGGTTGGCCGGATTGCGTTTAGGTATGGCTTTTGCTTCTGAAGAAATCATAAACATCTATAACAAAATAAAACCTCCTTATAATATCAGTGAAGCAGTACAGGAACTTGTTATTAAAGCACTGGACAACGTGGAAGAAGTGAATGTGATGATTAAAGAAATCGTTCAGCAAAGGGAATGGCTCAGGAATGAATTATCGTCATTGCAAATTGTAAAACATATTTATCCTTCCGATGCCAACTTTCTGCTTATCAAAATAGATGAAGCAAAAAAAGTGTATGATTACCTGGTAGAAAAACAAATTGTTGTAAGAGATAGAAGCAAAGTGCCGGGTTGTGAAGGTTGTTTGAGGATAACGGTAGGAACAGATAAAGAAAACAAAGAATTAATGGATGCATTAAAAAGCTTTACTAATACATAAACATCCATTTAAAAAAAATTATTGTAATAAATCATCACCAATGAAACGTGTTCTTTTCATCGACCGGGATGGCACCATCAACAATGAAGCACCACCTACTTACCAGATCGACAGTTGGGATAAACTTGAATTTTATCCCGGCGTATTTCAGTATCTCGGAAGAATTGCAGCAGAACTGGATTATGAGCTGGTGATGATTACCAACCAGGATGGATTGGGAACAGAATCATATCCCGAAGAAAATTTCTGGCCCATTCAGCAACATATCATTCGTTCGCTCGAGAATGAAGGCATTCAATTCACTGCAGTTCTCATCGACCGGACTTTCCCTCATGAAAATGCTCCTACCCGAAAGCCCGGAACAGGAATGGTAACAAATTATATGAACAACACAGAGTATGATCTTGCCAACTCTTTCGTGATCGGAGACCGTATCACAGATGTACAACTTGCAAAAAATATGGGAGCGAAAGCTATCTGGATGAAACAGGATGAAGCATTGGGTGCAAGTGAAGTCCCTGATAAACTAAAGGAATTACAAGATGTAGTTGCACTTGAATCTCCCAACTGGAAAGACATTTACACTTTCTTAAAAAACGGATTAAGAAAAGTGCAGCATATTCGCAATACAAATGAAACAAAAATACACATCGATTTAAACCTCGACGGAACCGGCATCTCTGATATAAAAACAGGCATCAGCTTTTTTGACCACATGTTGGATCAGATTGCCCGTCATGGAAAAATGGATCTGAGTATACTAGTTCAGGGAGATCTAGAAGTAGATGAACATCACACCATTGAAGATACCGGCATCGCATTGGGTGAGGCTATTGCGAAAGCACTAGCCGACAAGAGAGGAATTGAACGATATGGCTTTGCCTTACCAATGGACGAAGCTTCAGCAAAAGTGCTTATTGATTTTGGCGGCAGAAACTGGATCGTTTGGAATGCACATTTCAGGAGAGAAAAAATCGGAGAAATGCCTACTGAAATGTTTTTCCACTTTTTTAAATCATTCAGCGATGGCGCAAAATGTAATTTACAAATTGAATGTGTCGGCGAAAATGAACACCACAAAATAGAAGCCATTTTTAAAGCTTTTGCGAAAGCCATCAGAATGGCAGTGAAAAAAGATCCTTTTTCAAATTATTTACCCTCTACAAAAGGGGTACTTTAATAGAGACTAACTTCTGTGTTTTTAAGTTAATTAAAATAGCTTATTTCGATTTGTTAATCGGGTCAATTCCTGACTTGTTTATACATGATTGCTGACATTTGTCCCTATGACAAAAATCAGTCGTCCTTCTATCATGCTTCTATAACTTTCGCCCGAAAATCAAGCAACTCACACAAACAAAAAACACTATTTATGCAAGCCATTATTGTTCCTGTAGATTTCTCTCCTGTATCTCTCAATGCTGCAAAGTTTGCGCTAAAAATAGCACGCCAGACCGGAGGTAAAATTCTACTACTTCATGCTTTTCTTTCCCCTTCTGCTATGCCAGTGATGGGTGATGTTGAACTGACGGAAGAAGGCTTGTGGGATTTTTACAGTGATGAGCTAAAGCAACTGGTTGAAAGCTTAGAGAAAGAAGAACCCTTCGTAAAAATTGAGCAGATCCAAATCAGAGGCACAGTAACGGAATCTGTCAGTCAGCTCTCCGATTCACTTGTATCACAAATGGTTGTAATGGGTATCAGCGGTGCAGGGAAAGGAGAAATTGCACTCTTTGGTAGTAATACATTGAGAGTTGCCGAACAAAGTAATATTCCCGTTTTAATCGTTCCACCCGGAGCTAAGTTTAATTCGATTTCCAACATTGGTCTTACTACTGATTTCAAAAATGTAGACAAAAGAATTCCAGAGAAAAAGATTGAGGAAATTATTGGGCTCTTTGGTGCAAAGCTTCATATTATGCATATTGATTATAACAACAAAAACTGGAATGAAGAAACTCCCCTCCAAAGCGGGCTTATTGAATCAATGTTTCAGGAATTCCATCCTGAATACCATTTTATAAACCATCCCGACCTTGCTGAGGGTTTATCTGAATATGCTGAAAAAAACAGCATTGAACTATTAATCGCCATTAAAGGAGAATACAACTGGTTGCAAAAACTTTTTCGCAAGGATCACGTAAAGCAGCTTGCTATACACATCCGCATACCAATTCTGATTATCAATCCGGCATAAGAGCAAAGATCAATCAAAACGAAGTGCTGTAACAGGCCTGATCGTTCTCACAAGAAAAGATGGTATAAACAAAATAAGAAAGGCTACTAGAAATGTACCGGCCTGTACAACCAATACCTGCCACCAGATTATTTTAACAGGAGCAACTGCAATGTAATAAGCAGATTCATCAAGACGAATAAATCCGAAATATTGCTGTAAGAAACTAAAGCCCAGTCCCGCTACAGTTCCCAGTAAAACTCCCGAGATTGTAATAATCAAACCCTTTCTCCAGAATATCTTTTGTACCTGGCCGTTAGTCGCACCTAATGCTTTCAGCAAACCGATCATCTTTGTTCTTTCAAGAACCATAATCAGTAAGCAGGAGATCAGATTAACCATCGCTACAATACACATCACAATAATAATTAATCGACGATTTGTATTTTGCAGTTGTAACCAGTCGAAAATATTTGGCAGCATTTCACGTACAGGAGAAGCATACCACGAAACGGGTATTTGGTCTAGAATGGCGCTTGCAACCTCCTTATCACTTTCCTGATTTTTTAAAGTAATTTCATATCCGCCTGCCTGGTTATTATTCCATTTATTGATTGCCCCGATAAGTGACATTTCAGTTAAAACAAATGATTTATCATACTCTTCGACACCTGTAGCATAAATGCCTGCTACCCTAACGGGACGTATACGTGGTGTTTCACTTTGCTCGCTTACAAAATAAAGAAAGACCTTGCTACCTGTGTCTACCTGAAGTTGTCTGGCAGTATACTGTGATATAAGTATTGATGGTGAAACAGTATCAAAATGTAAAAAACTTCCTTTTTTAATAAAAGGCATCATTCTTTGCTTCGAAAAGTCTGATGAAACTCCTTTTAATAAAACACCTTCAATCGACTCCGTACTTTTCAACATAGCTGACTTGGTGATATAGGGATCGACATACAACACTTGGTCATTTAATTTTAAACGATTGGTTATCGAATCATTGTAATCCAAAGGCATTTCTTCGCCACTTAACGCCTCACCCCCTACCTGCGAATGAACGCGTATATGTCCCCAGAAACTAAATACTTTTTTAGAAACGGCATCCTGAAACCCGGCAACAAAACCGAGCGTTATCACCATAACAGCCACACTGATTGCAGTGGCTGCAACAGAAAGGCGTACGATGAATCCCGAAAAGGAGGTATTTTTTCTAAATACCAGTCGCCTGGCTATGAAGGATGCGATATTCAAACCCGTTAACTTTGGTAAATTGTAAAACTAAAGGATTATTAATTCATATGAACCAGGCTTTGAATAGGTTTCTTATAATTCAGATCATGGCTCTCGCTTTTGTAGCCAGCGCCTATGCGCAGAATACCGAACAAGTCAGGATGTCATCCATTCATTCAGTCAAATTCCACGTGTACGGAGACCAGTTAGCCTATCCAATTATCAAATTAAACAGCAGCGACCGACTTGAGCTTCATTTTGATGATCTGGATGCTGATGTAAAGTATTATTCATATACCTATATACTTTGTAATGCCGACTGGACGACAGCACCATTAAGCCAGTTCGACTATATGAAAGGTTTTACCAATGTCCGTATTGGCACCTATCGGAATTCATCGGTTGTTCTTACACGATACACGCATTATTCGGCAGAAATTCCGGATCGAAACACAGCTCCCACGCGCAGTGGTAATTATCTTTTGAAAGTTTTTCTGAATGGAGATACAAGTAAGCTTGCATTTAAAAGAAGATTTCTGGTTGTGGACCCAAAAGCGAATGCATCAGCTTCCGTTGTGCAACCCTTCAATGCAAACTTTTTCAAATCACATCAGAAACTGCAGTTTAACGTCAATGTACAAGCATTACGTCCAACAAATATATTTCAACAGATTAAAGTTGTTATTCTTCAAAACAACCGATGGGACAATACGATTACCAATATACAACCAACTTTTAATCGGCAAAATATCCTTGAATACAATACAGAAAACGAAGGCCTTTTCCCTGCACAGAAAGAATGGCGGTGGGTAAACCTTACAAGTATGCGTATGCTTACAGACCGGATTGAAAAAGCTGATTTCCTTTCAAACGGACAGCATCTTTACGTAAAACCTGAAGGAGAAAGAAAATCCTTACAATATACCTATTACAGAGATTTTAATGGCATGTACCAGCTTTCTAACATTGAACGCAATAACCCCTACTGGCAGGCCGATTATGCAAAAGTTACATTTCGATACAAACCCTCTCAGTTAAGCGCTTACAAGCAAAAAAAAATCTATCTATTCGGAGAACTGTCCGGTTATGAGCTTACGCCTAAATACCAGCTTTTTTTCAATGACTCAACCGGTTACTTTGAAACGACACAGCTATTCAAACAAGGCTTCTATGATTATATTTATCTGGTGAAAGATGATCTAACCGG
>JAULVS010000087.1:0-2793 GCA_032110905.1 Chitinophagaceae bacterium
AATCAGCGTGGCTATTATACTTCCTGGATTCAAACAACAGCTACACTCGGTCTTTTATTTTCACTAGGTATTATTTTACTTACGCGCTATTCGCTAGATACAGATGTCACGCGTTCAGTTGCATTATTCAATGAATGGGGCTGGCGTATCCCGTTCTTATTATCCATTCTGCTGGTTGGCGTGTCTGTTTACATACGGTTACGCATGAACGAATCTCCCTTGTTCGCACAATTAAAAAAAGAGGGCGGTGTTTCTGTAAACCCGCTTAAGGAGAGCTTTACTCGTAAAACAAACCTGAAAATGGTTTTGCTGGCTTTGTTCGGTGTGGCAATGGGGCAAGGGGTTGTTTGGTATACAGGGCAGTTTTATGCACAATCTTATCTTGAAAATATTTGCAAAGTAAACTTCGATCAGTCGCGCACCATCCTCATATGGGCGATTGTGTTTGCGACACCTTTCTTTGTGGTATTTGGAAAATGGAGTGATCGGGTTGGACGTAAATGGATCATGATGGCAGGCATGGCACTGGCTGTATTTACCTATCGTCCTTTGTTCAGTAAAATGGAAAGCATTACTCGTGCCGCAAATCCTCAATTAATAAAAGAAGACATTAAACCCGGCATGGTGCTAAATAACAAAGACACTTTGCTGATCACCACTCAGGTTTTTAAAGATGATGCCGGCATCACTGTCACTAAAACCATTAAAGACACATTGAAATCTTCAACACAGGAGCTGAAAGAAGGACCGACTATAACCAGCAAGGAACTCTCTTTGGAAAAATACTGGCAGATTGTGTTGATCGTTACGATACTGATCTTTTACGTAACAATGGTATATGGCCCGATTGCCGCTTTTCTGGTTGAATTATTTCCAACAAAAATCAGATACACATCTATGTCGCTACCCTATCATATCGGAAATGGAATCTTCGGTGGACTAACTCCTTTCATTGCCACATTACTTACAACAACATACCAAAACGATGTGCTGTCGGGTTTGTGGTATCCGATACTTGTTGGAAGTATTTGTTTGCTGATCGGCACTATTTATGTCAATAATAAAATTGATCAGAATATTCAGGATTAATTATAATTTATGAACACATTAAAACGCTTCTTTGGCTTTATATGGATTGCACTTGGTCCTGCAATTATCTTTTATCTCTGTACAACCGCCTTTCGTGAAATAAACAACAAACCAACGGCAGACACCATCATTCAATGGTCTGTTTTTGTTTTTATCAGCATTCCTATCGGGGTTGGACTGGTCATCTTTGGTTGGTATGCATCGAAAGGAGAATACAGTCATTTACCCGAAAAATCAGAAGAACTCTAATCAGTGAAAAAGGTTATCCCGCAGAGATCCTTCTTTTTATTCTACTTTTGACAGGAAATCATTCGCATGTCAATAGAAGTCAGTCAGCTTACCAAAAAATACGGACAACAGGTTGCAGTGAACAATCTCAGCTTTAAGATTGCTCCCGGTGAAATTGTTGGTTTCCTTGGGCCAAACGGTGCCGGGAAAAGTACCACAATGAAAATGATTACCGGCTTTCTTCGTCCGGATAATGGATATGCACGCATCTGCGATACAGATGTAAATGAAAACCCAGTGGCTGTAAAAAAGCAGATTGGGTATCTTCCTGAAAACAATCCGCTTTATTCTGACTTGTATGTTCGCGAATACCTTGGTTTTATCGCAGAACTTCATCAGCTAAAAAATAAAAAAGAAGCAGTGGAACAAGTGATAGAAAAAGTTGTGCTCACACCGGAAGCAAATAAAAAAATTTCTCAACTCTCTAAAGGATATAAACAACGCGTAGGTTTAGCTGCGGCTTTGATTCATCATCCGAACGTCCTGATATTAGATGAGCCGACTTCAGGGCTCGACCCAAACCAGATACTGGAAATCAGAGAAGTGATTAAACAGGAAGGGAAAAACAAAACAGTGCTTTTCTCCTCCCACATCATGCAGGAAGTGGAAGCCATCTGCGACCGGGTGATCATCATCACCAAAGGAAACTTGGTGGCAGACAGTTCAATGGCTGAATTAAAAAGCAAAGGCAAGGACCTGGAATCCTTATTCAGAGAACTCACCAACTCGCATCAGGAATTAATCTCCGGATAATATTTTACTTACGATCGTTCAATAGGCTAACACATACAGTTTTGCCTTTGCCACTCCCTTTGAATGTCTTTTCTTTGCAGCAATTTTCAAATAGTCAGAACAACGGCAACGTGGATCTGATAAGTTGGAATAAGCAAACAATTCATTCTTCAAAACCAAAAACAAATACAGCATGAGCTTTATTGCAGACATTCATGCCAGGCAGATCCTCGACAGCCGCGGCAACCCCACAGTAGAAGTTGACGTAATTACAGAAGCAGGCATTTTAGGAAGAGCAGCCGTTCCAAGTGGTGCTTCTACCGGAAAACATGAAGCAGTTGAATTACGCGACGGCGATAAATCGCGTTACATGGGGAAAGGTGTTTTACAGGCTGTGCAGAATGTAAACGACATTATTGCAAAACAGCTTATCGGCATTGAAGTGAGTCGCCAGACATACATCGACCATCTCCTGATAGAAATCGACGGAACAGAAAACAAAGCGAAACTTGGAGCGAACGCAACACTTGCCGTGAGTATGGCTATTGCCAAAGCTGCAGCAGAAGAAAGTGGTCTTCCTCTTTTCCGCTACCTGGGCGGTGTGAATGCAACCGTTCTGCCAATCCCTTTGATGAACATCATGAACGGCGGTGCGCACGCTGACAATAAAATTGATTTTCAGGA
>JAULVS010000088.1:0-7248 GCA_032110905.1 Chitinophagaceae bacterium
TTGATTATATTACCCGCCGTGAGTTTTCGCCAACAGTTCATCCTCGCGGTGTGGATGTACATCCGCACAAAGGCTTTGAAACAGTGAGTATATTGTGGGAAGGTGCTTTGGCGCATGAAGACAGTACCGGTGCAAAAGGAGTCATCAAAGCTGGTGATGTGCAATGGATGACTGCCGGATCGGGCATTCTCCACAAGGAGTTTCATGAAGAGGAGTTTAGTCGCAAGGGGGGTGTATTACATGGCGCTCAGTTATGGGTGAATCTTCCCGCACAATTTAAAAATACGCCGCCTTCTTATCAGGATCTTTCTGCGAAGTCTATTCCTGTTGTTTCTTTTGATGAAGGAAAAGGCAGCGTTCGAGTGATTGCCGGAGAGTGCATGGGTGAAAAAGGTCCTGCACGAACATTCACAAGAATCAACGTGTGGGATGTGAATATGGAGACGGGTTGCAGGTCAATGTTTTCATTTTCGGAGGGTGATACGGCAGCGGTGCTGGTATTATCGGGAACGATTGAAGCAAACGGAGAACGGGTAGCCAGAGCCGGGGAAATGATTTTATTCCGGGAAAGCGGAACAGAGATTTCTATTGAATCAAATAATGACGCGCATCTTTTGATATTAAGCGGCGAACCCATTCGCGAACCCATTGCAGCCTACGGGCCTTTTGTGATGAATACACAGGAGGAAATCAGAGCGGCTATTTCGGATTATCATGCCGGCGCGTTTGGGTATTTGGCATAATTAGAAGGGACTTTGGAGACGAAAGAAAATCACCCTAAAATACCGGTAGAATAATTTGTTGGTGGTTATGTGATTAAATTAATTTGTTGTGCCCACCTTGCCCACGAATTAATTCCCTTGCCCACGAATTAATTCGTGGGCAAGGGAAAATAAATATCCCATCATGCCACATTCATTGAATAAAATATGGGTACATGCCATCTGGTCAACCAAATACCGAACGCCTTTTATTCATTATAATATAGAGAAGAAAATCTATCAATTTATTTCTGATCAATTACGTGATCAGGGCTGTTACATAAAAATCATCAATGGCATGCCCGATCACATTCATTGTTTGTTTATGTTGAATCCAAAAAAATCAATCGCCGAAGTAATTAAACAGATAAAAGGCAGCAGCGCGCGTTATATAAATCAAAACAGCTTAATTACTGATAATTTTTCCTGGCAAGTCGGATATGCTGCTTACTCTGTTTCAGAATCTGTAGTTGACAGGGTGTTTAAATACATTCAAAATCAGAAGCAGCACCACGCCAAGTAAATATTTTCTTACGAATATGATGAAGGCTTTGGCGGTCACCTGAAACTTAGTGTTGATCTGTAATCAAACATAAATGGTCTATTACAATAATCGAATAGTATAAAATAATCTATACATATTCTCCTATTCCCAGCTCTGCTTTTTTGCCCCGGATGTTTTTAAAAAAGTCATGAATTTTTTTAAAATCATCTTCTTTGTTTTCAGAAGGGTATAACAAGTCTCCAATGATGACTTCCTTTTTTGAGAAATCCAGCCCGATTAGCAAAATGGGAATAACAGCCTCTTTTGCAATATGATAAAATCCGGTTTTGAGCTTATCCACTTTTTTTCTGGTTCCTTCCGGACTCATGCCAAGCCGAAACCGATCGGTCTCCTGAATCTTTTCCACCACCTGCTGTACCAGCCCTTTGGAAGAAGTCCTGTCGACCGGAATTCCGCCCATCGACCGGAAAAACCACCCAAACGGACCGTCAAATAATTCTTTTTTGCCAAGAAAATGTGCGTTTTGAACAGGGATCAGTGTTTTTGTCGCAACTCCAACTACAAAATCCCAGGCACTGGTGTGCGGACCAACGGCTAGTACCATTTTGGGGATATCGAAAGGAAATTGACCAACAATTTTCCATCCCGATACCTTAAACCAAAAAACAAAAAGACGGCTCAGCATAACTATTTTCCGGAAAGTTAATAGGATAATGCGATAATTAATCGTTTATCGTTGCTCGTCTTTCGAACATCGAATAACGAACATCGCCTGACGACCATCATATCCTGAAACAGATCCATTCGCCACATTTGTATCTAATTATATTTGTGTGCTAACGAGTGTTATCTTAAGTTTGAATTTCAAACCAATTCTTAAAACATGATTGCTTCGTCTAAAATTGAGTTGAAGGTTTGGGTAGACCGTATGGCCGCCCATTTCAAACCTGAAAAAGTGTACTGGTGTGATGGGTCAAAAGAGGAATACGACCGTATGTGTCAACTGTTGGTTGACAAAGGAACATTTATTCGTCTTAACCAGGAGAAGCGCCCGAATAGTTTTGCCTGTTTCAGCGACCCAAGTGATGTAGCACGTGTGGAGGACCGCACTTTTATTTGCAGCAGAAGAAAAGAGGATGCCGGACCGACCAACAATTGGATGGATCCTCAGCAGATGAAAGAGAAACTTGAACAGCTTACTGACGGAAGTATGAAGGGGCGTACACTATATGTAATTCCTTTTTGTATGGGTCCGGTTGGTTCACCTTATTCCCGCTATGGTGTGCAGCTTACTGACAGTGAATACGTTGTGATTAATATGCGCATTATGACAAGGATGGGTAACGAGGCGCTACAAAACATCAATGCAGATTTTGTAAAATGTCTTCATACGCTTGGTGCGCCTCTTGAGTCGGGACAACAAGATGTAAAGTGGCCTTGTAATCCAACAGTAAAATACATCAGTCATTTTCCTGAAGACAGGCTGATCATTTCATACGGAAGCGGCTATGGAGGGAATGCCTTGCTTGGGAAAAAATGTTTTGCACTTCGTATTGCGAGTGTAATGGGCAGAGAAGAAAACTGGTTGGCAGAGCATATGCTCATTCTCGGTGTTGAGTCACCTGAAAAAGAAAAAAGTTATGTTGCCGCTGCCTTTCCAAGTGCCTGCGGTAAAACCAATTTTGCTATGATGATACCCCCTGCCGGCATGGAGGGTTGGAAAATTACCACAGTAGGTGACGATATTGCATGGCTGCACAAAGGAGAGGACGGGAAAGTGTATGCAATTAACCCTGAAGCCGGCTATTTTGGTGTAGCTCCCGGTACAAATGAAAAAACCAATCCGAATGCCATGCGTTCGATTGCCAGTGACACGATTTTCACCAATGTTGCTGTAACAAAAGATGGTGATGTATGGTGGGAGGGGATGACAAAAGAAATTCCAGAGGGGTTAACCGACTGGCACGGACAACCATATGATCTTTCTTCCGGTAAGCCTGCCGCTCATCCCAATGCCCGCTTCACTGCGCCGGCTCATCAGAATCCGGTGATTGATTCTGATTGGGACAAACCCACCGGTGTTCCAATATCAGCATTTATTTTCGGAGGAAGAAGAGGGTCGGCTATTCCCCTTGTTTACCAATCGTTTAACTGGAGCTTTGGGGTATATCTGGCTGCTACAATGGGCAGTGAAATGACAGCTGCCGCCTTTGGTGAACTTGGAAAAGTGCGCCGCGATCCGTTTGCGATGCTTCCGTTTCTTGGCTATCATATGGGTGATTATTTCAATCACTGGCTGCAATTTGGTCGGGATTTGCCTAATGCGCCACGCATCTTTGGTGTAAACTGGTTCAGGAAAAATGAAAAAGGCGAATTTGCCTGGCCGGGTTTCGGACAAAATATGCGGGTTTTAAAGTGGATCATCCAAAGAACCAAAGGAAAGGCAAATGCGGTTGAATGCCCGATAGGCTGGCGACCCCGCTATCGCGATTTATGTTGGGATGGTCTTGAAGATTTCACAAGAGATCAGTTTAATCCCATTATGAATGTAGAAAGAGAGCTATGGAAGCAGGAGTTGTTAGGACATGAAGAACTCTTCGAAAAAGCATATGATCGTTTGCCGAAAGAATTCTTTTTTATGAGAGAGTTGCTTCTTTCTGCTTTATGGAGAAGTCCGGAGAATTATAATCTCGCACCGGAGCGTAACGATGAATGATGATTTAATTGCCGGATGGACATCGGTACGAAGTGATGTTGAATGTAATTCCCATCACGGCTGAAACATATTGGTCTTTGTTTCCGCTGAATCCTCTTTGCGCACCTGCAACCCCAATGGGTGCACCATTGAGATAACTTCTGTCCTGTAATAATGCAGCCGGAGAACCGGGTGAGAAAGCATTCATTCCTGCATAGGTTCCGGAAACATCATCGAGGTAATCGGTTCCTGTAAAACGGTGTGTAACTTCAAAATGGAAGTTTACATTGTTACCCAGCGCCCATTTCACTCCAAGTCCAATTGGTATAGCAAGGCCTGTTTGTCCGTATTCTTTCTTCTCCGGATAAAGCGAGGATGTTTGTCCTTCGGTTCCCAGAGGGCGTAAAAAATATTTTTCTCCATCAAGGAAGGTATACGGATCATAAAAGAAAAGACCCAGACCAAAATTCAAATAAGGGGTAAACCGTGCAGAAGGGTCTGATGGGTTGAAACGGAAAAAATTGAAATCTCCCTGAAACAAAAACTCCCAAACATTGGTTTCAAAGTTGAGGTTTCTTCGTCGCTGAAATTCGTTGTCGCTTTCCAGCTCGTCGCTATAACCCAGTCGCATAAAATTGAGGGAAGTACGAAATGCGGCATAACCATTCAGCTGTTTACGGAAGAAAACACCAACTGCCGGTTGTGGCCTTTTTAAGCGCGAACGGGTATTAAGGTCGCCGAAATAATGTGCGGTTCCAGCTTGAAACCCGAATTCTCCTTCGAGGCTGGTTCCGTATTGCGCAGAAGCCGATCCGCCTCTGGCGAACAACAAAAACAATACAACAAGTAGCCTGAAAATATAAGATGTAACCTGCTTCATATGATGATCGGAAGAAATAAAACGCAAAAGAAGGGAATTTTATATGTGAATTTTTAATTTTTTTTATTTGTCATATAGAATAGCCTTAATGATCATTCCAGTTGGTATCAAATTTTCGTTATGGCTGTTTTTATATGTGAATTTTTAATTTTTTGTTCGAAACTAATAGCCTGTGATTAAGAGGCCTTTTGACTTGAAAGTTTGTGCGCTTGGTTTTTAACTCAAGTAAAAACGAACAGAAAAAAACGAGCTTAGTTTCTGCGGTCGAGTCCCCAGGAAAGTTTGTTTCTAAGTGTTTGCAGGAAGTTATTTTCGTTTAAACGGATGAGGTTGATCTTGAAATCTTCTTTTTTTACGGCAAGTTGAACGTTTTTTTGTACGATTTCTTTTCTTGAATCCAGTGTACAAAGAAAAGAATCTGTTCTTCCTTCAATTTCGAAAGAGATCACATTATTGTCGGGAACAACGATGGGTCTTACATTCAGGTTGTGAGGGGCAACCGGAGTGATAACAAAACTGCCCGAATCGGGGAAAACGATAGGACCATTACAACTCAGGGAGTAACCCGTGGAGCCGGTTGGGGTTGCCACAATCAGACCATCGGCCCAGTATGTGTTCAGAAATGCGCCGTTGAGATAGGTGTGAATTTTAATCATCGAGGAAGTATCCTGTTTCTGAATGGCGAATTCGTTGAGGGCATAGGGGGTATTTCCGAACAAGGGCAGGTTGCTGTCGAGGTGAAGCAAAGTTCTCTCATCCTTCACATAAGTATGATTCACCAGAGATGCCACCGCCAGTTCGAGCTCTTCTCTGCCGATACTTGCCAGAAAACCGAGTCTGCCGAAGTTGATGCCCAGCAACGGGATATTTTTGTCTCTGATAAGAGTGATGGTGTCGAGCAGGGTACCATCGCCACCCAGGCTGATCATACATTCAAATTGCTCGTTAAGTTCATCGGGGGAAGAGAAAAGCTGTGGTTCTTCTTCAAAATCCACATGCTTTTTCAGTTGTTGGTAAAAATTATTGGCTAAAACCGGAGTAATATGGTTGTCTTTCAGACGATCAAGCAGACGTATCACATCTTCTGCCTGGTCTTCTTCCAGCACCCTGCTATATATTGCGACTTGCATCTGTGTAATGTTGATGATTATCGGTTTTTTCCATTTAAGTATTCATATCTCTGTTTTATAACTATAGATTAAAACAAAGACGCTCACTAAAAATCTCTTCGTAAGTGTAAAAATAACCCCTTTTCCCCCAACTGATTGAATGAATATTCGAAGCAGGCGGCAAAATCATAGTAGCTTAAAATATCCAGTCCGAAGCCCCAGGTATAAAGAAGTCGGTTGTTAAGAACGCTGTTTGTGAAGAAAGGCAAGTGAACACCGCCTGCATCAGCATATGCTTTACCAACTATTTTAAAAGGGAGCTTCCTGTATTTCTCATTTTGGATAATAAGAGTTGGTACTTTGATTTCCATGATTTCTCTGCGGACGGTTGTTTTGATGATGCCTGCCATAACACCATCGATGACGTAATATTCCAAACCCCGCAGATAAAGATCTCCGTAGCCGTGTGCCTGCAGGTTAAACATTGGTTGTTTAAAAGGCAGCTTCAGCAATCCCATTCCAATGACAGAAAAAGATGTTTTATTGTTTATTGCTATATATCGCCCGCCTTTCGCCTTGAGCTGCCAGAGATTCATCCCCTTTACTCCCAGTCCGCGCTGAATAAACTGAGTACTGAAAGCGAATCCTTTCCAGGGGTATGCGATATTGTTTACATCAAAGTACTGATACAAATAACTGAGTTCACCAAATGCCTGCCGGGAAACATCGTTTGAGAAAAAAGGCAGAAACCCTTTGTTATAATTGTCTCTGATCAGAATGGAAATTGTGTCGGGGATTTTTTCTACACCATAACTAATCCGGACTGTATGTCTTTCTTTTACACCTGGCCGGTAGGAGTAACCTGCTTCAGCCCGAAACGAAGTAGTGATCAGCGATGTTATATTATTATTCCCTTGCGGAAAAAAAACCTGTTTGTTATTGTCAGTTGCAAAAGCAAGTTGTCTATTACGGGTATAGGAAATACCGGCTAAGAAACCATGTTGAAGTTTTTCATCGGCATAGGGCTGTTCATAAGATAAAAGAAACTGCCGGGTGTATCCGTTTACATAGTTAAAGCGCAGTTTATCTCTTCGCCCGGATACATTTTCCCAATTAAACTTCAGCCCGTAATTAACGCGCTCAAGGCTTGCTCGTTGTTCCACAACCCATTGGTTGGCATTGCGGTCGATCGGTTTGAAATAGGGAATTGGAAAAATATACCACCGCTCTTTAACAGAGATTTTTACAATAATGGAAGAGTCGTTAAGTTGATTAATTGAGGGTATTACTTCCAGAAA
>JAULVS010000089.1:0-4069 GCA_032110905.1 Chitinophagaceae bacterium
TATTAAGAAGGCATAACATTCCAAGCTATGATTATTCCGGCATGCAAAAACTGGCCAACATCATCAACAGCAGCCAGTCGGGAATCGTTTCCATTAACACACTTGCAAGAATTGCAGGGCTAAGATCTGATCATAGAAAACCCTACAAACACACACTCGACTTTCTCGCAAGAGCTGCGCATTATAGCAGTTTCGAACAGTATCATACTTTTATTACACAAAAATCGAGACTACAATTACATAACAAAACAGAACTCCTATCCCCCTTTCTTGTAGATTATACTGGAAAAGCTGCGGCAAGCAACGACACTAAATTTCTAAAAGAACTGATCAGTCATATTGAAAATCATGGAGTGAATTTTCAAACTTTGTATCATCTATCCGCATCTTTTACTGTAGGACTGAGAGAAAATCCACAGCCGCGACAAGTTATTAATCTTTTATCAGGCTCATCTATCGCTTTCGAACTGTTTCTTGAAAACTATGTAGACCGTGATTTTTTTAAAGGCTATTACGGGGCAGCAATGGTTGAAATGTCGAAAAAACAGAAAGAAAACGATCGCCATTTTCTGTTCAGCAATGCAATCGCACTGATTTATGAAAAAGCCAACAACAACAAAAGAAGCTACCAATTAAGAGGAAAAAAAATGATAGAAATTGATGACGTCTTTTTACGAGAGCGTCTCAATAAAAAAATTGTTTACCCTGTTGCCAGATGGATCGGAGCAACAGCTGATTATCTCTATGAAAATGCTGAAGCAAAAAAAGGGGATCAACTTATCGAGAAAATGCTTGAATACTGTGAATCGCTTACCCCAGATGAACAAATGATTATGCTTAGCGAATGCTCCGAATCAGCAGGATACATCAAAAAATCATTAAGAGAGGAACTGGAAAAAATTTACTGCTCCCACAAATCAAAAATACTTCTTGAATTTGACAGCCTTGCCAATACAGGCTTAAACCTGATGATGATAGACGGCAACAAAAATCTAATCAGCAGGCAAGAACTGAATCGATATCTAATTCAATATCCCTATCAGTTTCCTATGTGTAAAGAAACCATTGCAAAAAAAGCAGAGAAGGTATTCAACTAACCCTAAAGAACATCTAATTAATACCAATCATCAACTCTGTTTCAAAACGATCCGCTAAATATTTAAGATTAAACAGATCAAGAGACAACAGAAAACAATCGACTAATGCAATTTCTATTTACACAGGAGCTATTGTTTTTCTATTTAAACGCAGGTTTTTTCTATGTAGCCGACATCCTTCAAAAAACTACTTCAGAAAAAAGATGGACATGGGCTTATCTGACAATCCGAACTGCCTATACATTCGTCATTGCAATTTTACTGACAATCTTTTTGTTCGGATTTAAAGAGTTTCCGGATTTAACAACCACTCTTCAAATTGTTGGCTGCTCCGTTGTATGTGGTGGTGGTCTTTTTTTCTATATCCGAGCCGTTAACCAGCTGAAATTCTCAAATGTAGGCTCGTTGTATCTGATAGGTAATGTACTACAACATCTGATCGGAATTCTTTTTCTCAATGAATCCTATCTTCTTTCCGACATCCCTGCCTTTATCCTGATGAGCTTCGGTTGTATTTACCAGATCATCCGCACGCCTTCTTTCAAAGGAGCAGGTGCTGTTTTATTAAGCAGTCTTTTTTGGACCATTGGCTATATCCTACTCTCTTTCCCGCTCAAAAAAACAAGCGTTTACTGGAGCGTGCCTTTAATGGAAGCAACTATCCTTGCTGTATGCATTGCTGTCACATTTCTTTCACGAAAAAACCATGCAAATGATATTAAACTTATCAATAAAGAAATTCATCCTTTGAGATTTGCATTTATCGGCCTGCTCGTAAGCCTTGGCTCATACTTCAACAATATGTCATTTCGTGACATTCCCGTCTCCGTTATCAGCATCCTTCAGCTATCGCTTGTACCAATCACTTTTATACTAAGCCTGCGTATTTTTAAAGAGCGACTTACAAAAGTAGAATGGATCAGCTTCGCAACAGGATTCAGCGGCTTCGCCCTTTTTGTGCTTAGCCGGATTTAATCAGGGAAACTTCCTTTCAAAACGGCAACTGCTTCATCCTACATTTGCAGTATGCCATTTCGTTTACAAGCTCCTTATTCTCCTGCCGGCGACCAGCCAAAAGCTATCCGGGAATTAACGGAAGGCATACTCTCCGGTGAAAAATATCAGACCCTGCTGGGTGTCACCGGGAGCGGAAAAACATTCACAATGGCGAATGTAATACAACAGGTACAACGGCCAACACTTGTATTGACACATAACAAAACACTGGTTGCACAACTATACGGCGAATTCAAACAGTTTTTTCCCGAAAATGCAGTTGGCTATTTCGTTAGCTATTACGATTACTATCAGCCCGAAGCCTACCTGCCTGTTTCTGATACATACATTGAAAAAGACTTAAACATCAATGAAGAACTCGACAAACTTCGCTTACAGGCAACATCTGAATTACTGAGTGGCAGAAGAGACATCATCGTTGTTGCCAGTGTAAGTTGTATCTATGGCATGGGCAATCCGACTGAATTTGAAAACGGTATCGTTCGCATTCAACAGGGACAAACCATTTCTCGTCAGGGTTTTCTTCATTCGCTGGTAAACAGTTTATATGTGCGTAGTCAAGGTGAATTTGCAAGAGGAAGTTTCAGAGTGAAAGGCGATACGGTAGATATTCATCTTCCTTATGTTGACTTCGGCTATCGCATTACTTTTTTCGGTGATGAGATTGAAGAAATTGAAACACTTGAAATAAAAACAGGCAAACGCATCGCGAAAGTGGATCATGCAGCAATTTTTCCTGCAAATCTATATCTAGCCCCTAAGGACATAATGCAACAAGTCATCTATGAAATACAGGATGAATCTGCGGCACAGGCTGAATATTTCAAACGCGAAAAAAAATACATTGAAGCGCAACGCATCACTGAACGGGTGAACTACGACCTTGAAATGATCCGCGAACTCGGATATTGCAACGGCATCGAAAACTATTCGCGTTTCTTCGATCGCAGAAATCCAGGCACAAGACCCTTCTGCCTGCTTGATTATTTTCCGAAAGATTATCTGATGATCATCGATGAAAGTCATCAAACCATCCCGCAGGTGAGTGGGATGTATGGTGGTGATCGCAGCAGAAAAATGGTGCTGGTTGATTTTGGATTTCGTTTACCAAGTGCACTTGACAATAGGCCTTTGAACTTTCACGAGTTTGAGCAGATGATGAACCAGGTTGTTTTTGTAAGCGCCACTCCTGATGATTATGAATTAGAAAAAACAGGTGGTGTAGTGGTGGAACAAGTAGTTCGACCAACAGGATTACTTGATCCACCTATAGAAGTTAGACCCAGTGTGAACCAGATCAATGATCTTCTTCATGAAATAGATCTTCGTGCTAAGAAGGGAGAGCGTGTTCTAGTAACAACACTTACGAAACGAATGGCGGAGGAGATGGATAAGTATTTGCAACAAATAGATATCAAGTCGAAATACATCCATAGTGATATCGATACACTCGAACGCGTGGAAATTCTTCGTCAGTTAAGACTTGGAGAAATTGATGTACTTGTGGGGGTGAATTTATTGAGAGAGGGATTGGATCTTCCGGAAGTTTCATTGGTTGCCATTCTGGATGCAGACAAAGAAGGATTTTTAAGAAATGAAAAGAGTCTGACTCAAACTGCAGGACGCGCAGCAAGGAATGTTGAAGGGCTTGTCATTTTTTACGCAGACAGAATTACCGAGAGTATGCGCAGAACCATTGAAGAGACAGGCAGACGAAGAGAAAAACAAGTCGCTTATAACATAGAACACGGCATTGTGCCAACAACCGTGAAGAAAAGCATCGATCAGGTGATGAAGCAAACAGCGGTGCTTGACATCAAAGGGTATGACCCAACACGACCAAATGCGGTTGCTCCCGACGGCGAACTGGTTCACCTAGCTGCCGAAGAACAGGAAAACTACCAGACAATTCCTCAGCTTGAAAAGGCAATTGCACAGGTAAAAAAGAAAATGGA
>JAULVS010000090.1:0-22957 GCA_032110905.1 Chitinophagaceae bacterium
TTGGTGATGCTGATCATTTTAAAAAGAAAACACAAACACAGAGCTTTCTGGTGGAAAGCAGGTCTGACGATGAGTGCGCTTTATCTTGGTTATTGCAGTATTAATAAAATGGAAATTGACCGTCAGGTAAAAAATGCTTTTCAGAAACAAAATATTCCGCACGAGCGCTATTTCATCACGCCGGCACCTTTGCAAAACTGGCTTTGGTTTGTGGTGGCCGGCAATGAAGACGGATATTATACTGGGTTTCGCTCATTGTTTGATAAGACAGACACCATATCGTTTTCCTATTTCCCTCGTAACAAACATTTACTGGATACGGTAAGAGATCATGAGAATCTTCAAAAACTCATTCGTTTCTCTCAGCAATACTATACTGTTGAGAAATGGGGGGATACGCTCGTGCTGAATGATCTTCGTTTTGGACAAATCATCGGGTGGCGGGAACCACGGGGAAAATTTGTTTTTCATTATTTTTTAAGTCATCCCGAAAACAATGAACTGATTGTTCAAAGGGGTCGGTTTGATAAATGGAGCTGGCAGGTGGTAAAGGATTTTCTGAAGCGTATCGCAGGCAACGGAGGATAACCTTGGACGCAAGCATCTTTTTCCATAGCTTTGCTTTTTAATGCGACTTTCCACTCCACATCTGCTCGGCATTAAAGATCTCACTCCTCAGGACATTCAACTTATTTTAGACACAGCAACTCAGTTTAAAGAAGTTTTACAACGCCCGATAAAAAAAGTTCCTTCTTTGCGGGATGTTACCATTGTCAATCTTTTCTACGAAAACTCTACCCGCACGCGCATTTCTTTTGAACTCGCAGAAAAAAGATTAAGCGCCGATACGATCAATTTCGCCGCTTCCGGTTCCTCTGCCGCTAAAGGAGAGACGTTGCTTGATACAGTTAACAATATCCTGAGTATGAAAGTGGATATGGTGGTGATGCGGCATAGTGCAAGCGGAGCCCCGCATTTTCTTGCAAAACACATCCCGGCGGCGATTGTGAATGCCGGAGACGGGATCAATGAACATCCAACACAAGCTTTATTGGATGCATTTTCCATTCGTGAAAAATTAGGAGATCTTAATGGAAAGAAAGTGGCCATTATTGGTGATATCATGCATAGCCGTGTTGCTTTAAGTAATATCTATTTGCTTAAGAAAATGGGAGCGGAGGTTACAGTGGCCGGTCCGCCTACTTTAATACCTAAATATTTACAGCAAACTTTCGGTGTTAATGTTTCTTACAATTTACAGGAGACGCTCAACTGGTGTGATGTTGCAAATGTGTTACGCATTCAACTTGAAAGACAAAATCAGCCTTTGTTTTCATCATTGAGAGAGTATAGTCTGAGTTTTGGTGTCAATAAAAAATTACTCGACAGTTTGAAAAAAGAAATTGTCATCATGCATCCCGGTCCGATCAACCGTGGAGTTGAAATTGACAGTGATGTGGCTGATAGTAGTCAGTCGATCATTTTGCAACAAGTCGAGAACGGAGTGGCTGTTCGTATGGCGGTTCTCTATTTACTTGCAGGCAAGAGAACAGAGAATTAAAAGCAGCATCTACCAAATCAATCGATCAATTCTTCCTCCTGATCCTGCAAGAAAAACCGTCTTTCCTTTTTTTGCTTTTTTTACCACATGATACCCTGTAGAAGAGATGTTCTTCCAGGTAATGCCACCATCTTCACTTACATCTACACCAGATAAGCCACAGGTGATTGCTTTTGACTCCGTGAGGTAGATGACGCAACTTCTATAGCCGAAGGGAGTAATCATGGGAGTACTGATTTTGTTTTCTTTTTTGTTATAGATGAAGCATAAATTATTTCGGTTAGAAGCATCTTTATAATCTCCCCCAACAATGATCATATTTCCTCTTTTATTGACTGCAACTGAATTTGCGCCAACAGTATTACTGCCTTTTGTAAAAGGGAGTTCAATTGATTGATCACGAATAAACAAACGGGAAAACAGTCCGCCCGTTACAAAAACTGCCTCCTGTTTATTTCTTTTGTTAACATTTGTGCCGCTTGCAGCAAAAAAACTTTCTCCGTCTTTCACAATCGGGTAATTCTCCTCCGGTAAACCACGCCAACTATTTCCTCCGTCAAACGTTCGCGCAATGAATATCTTCCCGTCTATCGGATCGCCTATCACAATTCCACTTAATTCATTCCAAAACTCCATCGCATCCAAAAACATTCCAGGTGTCTTGTCTTCAAAAACTTTCTTCCAAGTTTTTCCTCCATCTGTAGTTTTGAAAATGATTGCTGGTGTATCAATTGCCATAACAATGGCGGTTTTTTCATCAAAGCCTTCAATATCCCGAAAATCTCGTTGTTCATAGCCTTCAACCAACATCTTTTCAAAGGTTTCACCTCCGTTTGTGCTTTTTAAAATCGTACCTAAACTTCCACTTGCCCAGATGACTTTATTCGATACAACTGACAATCCTCGTAGCGAAGCGTTTGATAAATGGTTTAGAATTTTTATTGTCTGTGTTGAAGCTTTGTTTGTCAATGAGATGAAAGTGAGCATAGAAGCTATCCGGAGAAGTCTTAGCATAAATGAAAATTGTAAGGGAAATATACGATGAACCGGATAAAAAAAGACCCATCAGTGTGATGAGTCTTTTTTGTACCACGTACGGGATTCGAACCCGTGATTTCTCCGTGAAAGGGAGACGTCTTAACCCCTTGACCAACGCGGCGTCCTTTTTGGGAGTGCAAAGATAGAGAGCCTGCGCTTTTTTCCCAAAAAATTAATCTTTTCTCAGTTTTTTTTATGGGTATAGAAGGAATTTGCCTGTGCAATACACGTGATTTCAAGATCGTTGATGCACACATGGTCGGGCAGGGTAGTGGTATAATAAACGACTTCCGCTACATCTTCGGCCGATAAAGGCTTGTATCCCTGGTAAATTGCTGATGCCTTTTGTTGGTCTCCCTTAAACCGCACCTTTGAAAATTCAGTTTCCGCTGCTCCGGGATGAATGGCGGTGACTTTAATCCCTTCGGATAACAAATCTATACGCATGGCTTTTGATAAACTGTCAACTGCAGCCTTGCTGGCACAGTACCCATTTCCCCGTTCATATACTTCCTTCCCGGCAATCGAACCTATGTTGATGATATGACCTTGCTTTGCTGTTTTCAAGAGAGGAAGTATCGCTTTTGTTACGTAAATAAGTCCCATCACATTCGTCTGCATCATCGTTTCCCAATCATCTAGCTCTGCATCCTGAAAAAGATCTCTTCCAAGAGCAAGTCCTGCGTTATTTATCAGTATGTCAATCTTTCTAAAATGCACAGGAAGGGAATCAACGGCATTAAATACTTCTTGTTTTACTCTTACATCGAATACACAAATATGTATTTCAATTTTATATAAAGTTTGAAGTTCTTTTTGTAATGACTCAAGATTTTCACTTCTTCTTCCGGTAAGAATCAATCGATTGCCGTTTTCTGCAAAGCGATATGCAAGAGCTTTCCCGAAGCCTGAACTTGCGCCTGTGATAAGAATGGTTTTTGACATATTATCAGTTATCAGTTATAGAATCGGATACTACCTGCAAGTTCAAATAAATCAGTTATTAGTAAGGGTGAGCTTTCAAAATTTTCTCAACATCTTTCGCAGGTGTTTTTTCTGTCGATTTCTACTGACTACATTTGTAGCATGTCAAAACCTGTTATCTGTATCGGTGCTTCTTTCATCGATGAGTTGTTTCATGCCACAGAGCCTGTACTCCCCGCTACCACAAATAATGCCCACGTAACGAAAACCGCAGGCGGTGTGAGTCGCAACATCGCACATCAACTGGCTTTGCTGGAAGTGCCTGTGGAATTAATCAGTGTATTTGGTGATGACAGTGACGGTAACTGGCTGAAAGATGTTTGCAGAAAGGAAAGAGTAGGGGTGGATGCTTCCATCACTCGTAAAGGGCTTACCGGAAAATACACAGGCATTCTGGATAAGGATGGTTCATTATACACCGCTTTTCTCACCAATAGTGCCTTGGAACTGATCACTCCAGACTATTTAAATGGTCAATCTGATTTGCTGAAATCTGCGGCTTTCATTTTGGCTGATGCAAATCTGAATGTGGAAACGGTGGCCTGGCTGCTGGCTTTTTCGGAAGCACATCAAACTCCGTTTATTCTTGAGCCAGTGTCTGTGCCCCCTGCAAGAAAATTCAATACGCTGAGTTTGCATGGACTTGCACTTGTTACCCCCAATGAAGACGAGTTGCCTGTAATGTGTACAACAGAGTCGGGATTAACGCAGCATCACATAGAAGACCTTTTAAACAGGGGAGCCGAAAAAATCTGGCTGCACAATGGGAAGAACGGATCTGCTTTATATACGAAGAACCATTCGGTTACCCTGCATGCTCCGGATGTGGAGGTGGTAGATTGTACAGGCGCAGGCGACGGGTCGCTTACCGGTTATTTGCTGGGGCAGTATTTGCAATTTTCAGATGCTGCTTGCCTGCGTCTTGCTCATACTTTGTCGGCTGAAATATTGCGAGTGAATGGTGCGATTGCTGATCACCTTTCAAGAGAGGAACTGCTCAAACGGGTCCCTCATTATTATCCGGATTTTCAAACTGTTTTAGAAGCATAATATGATTCCATCTTCTTTACTACAGATAGCCCCTGAAATAAGTAAGGCTTTGCAGGAAAAAAAACCTGTGGTAGCACTTGAGTCAACTATCATTTCTCACGGTATGCCATACCCGAAGAATGTAGAGACTGCTTTGGCGGTAGAAGAGGTAGTCAGAAAGGCTGGTGCTATACCTGCAACCATTGCATTGGTAGATGGGGTTTGTAAAGTTGGGCTGACGAAAGAGGAGATCAAATCATTCGGTAAGGCAAAAGATGTATGGAAAGTGAGTATTCGTGACATGGCTTATGTGCTGAGTCGAAAGATAAATGGAGCTACGACAGTCGCGGCCACAATGCGGATTGCAAATATGGCCGGAATCTCCGTCTTTGTAACAGGAGGAATTGGCGGTGTGCACAGAGGTGCTGAAACAACTATGGACATATCGGCTGATCTCACTGAACTTGGAAAGACGCCTGTTGCAGTTGTATCTTCTGGGGTGAAATCGATTCTGGATATCGGACTTACTCTTGAATACATGGAAACGCTGGGAGTACCGGTGGTAACGCTGGGGCAATCAGCATTCCCAAGTTTTTATTCCAGAGAAAGCGGTTATACTTCGCCGCTACAAATAAATTTTATAGAAGAGGTTGCTTCATTTTTGCATACACATTGGTCGCTTGGAATGAATACAGGTGTTTTAATAGCGAATCCAATTCCTTCTGAGATGGAGATACCTGCCGATACAATGGAAGGATTGATCAGAGAAGCAATATCGGAAGCAGAAAAGAAAAATATTAGGGGAAAAGAAGTAACCCCATTCTTATTGAAATGGATTGCCGATCGATCAAAGGGAGAAAGTTTAGAAGCAAATATTCAATTGATTTTACACAATGCGTTTGTCGGTTCTCAGTTAGCAGTTTGCGGTTCTCAGTTAGCAGTTTAGCGGTTCTCGGTTAGCAGTTCACACTTAACCGATAACAGCCAACCGATAACAGATAACCCACTCACCCCAACGCCACATCCAATACCATCATCACCAAAAATCCTGCAATGAATGCCAATACTGATCGGTCGGTATATTGATCGCGTTGTGTTTCGGGGATCACTTCTTCCACCACCACAAAAATCATAGCACCTGCTGCAAAAGCAAGTGCAAAGGGGAGAACAGGTTGAATATACATTACCGCCAATGCGCCGATTACACCGGCAACAGGCTCAACAATAGCAGAGAGTTGTCCATACCAAAAACTTTTAAAGCGAGTGACACCTTGTCTTCTCAACGGCATTGCCACCGCAATGCCTTCCGGGAAATTTTGAATGCCAATTCCAATAGCTAAGGCAATAGCTCCAGCAATGGAAGTATCTTGAATGCCCATAGAAGCAGCGCCAAATAATACTCCCACGGCAAGACCTTCCGGAATATTGTGAAGGGTGATTGCCAGGATCAGTAAAGTTGTTTTATGAAGTTTTGATTTGATCCCTTCTGTTTCTTCCAGGCCGAAGTTTAGATGAAGATGAGGCATCAATTTATCAAGAGAAAAAATGAACAAAGCTCCTGCTAAAAATCCGACCGCAGCCGGCATCCAACTTAAACCAGGGTACATCCTTTCTGAAATTTCTATAGCAGGGTTCAGCAAACTCCAGAATGAAGCCGCTACCATTACGCCACCTGTAAAACCGAGCATAGGATCTAGGACACCTCGGCTCATCGTTTTGAAAAAGAACACAAGACTGGCGCCTGCGGCAGTCACCAGCCAGGTAAAAACTGTTGCAATAAATGCTGCCCAAACCGGGTCTATATTGCTAAAAAAGGTTTCAATTGTCTGCATGGTTCTCTGTTTTTACAAAAATGGAATCTGATAGCTGAGCACTCACAGTAATTTTTTGAGTGCGCCCTTTTAGTTGTATTTCTGCCGAGCCGTCGAAGGAGAAACGTTTTAAAACTTTTAACTCGGTTCCGATTTGGATTTTTTTGTGCGTGAGGAGTTCGAGGAGGTCGCTATTTCGGTCGCTCACTGCAGCAATACGGGCAGGTTGGTTTGCTGGTAAAGTACTAAGTGGAATTTGTCTTTGTTCTTTTATGATTCCTTCTTTGTCCGGAATTGGATCTCCGTGAGGATCCGTTTTTGGTTGTCCCAGATAGCGGTCGAGTCGTTCAATCAATGATGGATTACTGATGTGTTCCAGCTCCTCCGCTATATCATGTACTTCGTGCCAGGGAAACTGAAGTTTCTCAACAAGAAAAGACTCCCAAAGCCGATGGCGGCGTACAATGGCAAGTGATATTTTTTTCCCTTCTGAAGTAAGTTGAACACCTCTGTGTGATTGATAATGAAGCAGCTTTTTTTCTGTAAGCTTTTTCAGCATATCTGTCACCGATGCCGGCCTCGTTTTTAATCTCTCAGAAATAGCATTGGTACTGGCATGTAATCCTTCGGATTCGAGCTTCCAGATGGCTTTCAAATAATTTTCTTCTGCTGTGGTATAAGGCAAGGGTTTAAAATTTAGACAAATCTAAAAAAAATAGCAACTGCAACATCTGAGAAGTGTCGGATGATGAAAAAGTCTGAGGCTGTGGCTGTTTGCAATTAAAGATTTATATTGCAGCCCCTTTAGCAAACAAAACTGATTATGAGTTTCAGCAATTACAAAGTTCCATACCAGGCAGACAGCCGGTATAGCAAAAAAGTGGTATATTTTTCGATGGAGTTCGCCATCCATCAGCCTCTTAAAATTTACAGTGGTGGGTTGGGCTTTCTTTCCGGCTCACATATGCGTAGTGCTTATGAGTTGAAGCAGAACCTTGTTGGTGTTGGTATTCTGTGGAAGTACGGTTATTATGATCAGGCACGTAACCAGGATCAGACTTTACAGGTTCAATGGAATGAAAAAATTTATAATTTTTTAGAGGATACAGGTATTAAATTTCAAATCAGCATTCACGACCATCCGGTTTGGGTAAAAGCTTTGTATTTAAATCCTGAAACTTTTAATACAGCTCCTCTTTTCTTCCTGACCACCGATCTTCCTGAGAACGATTATATCTCCCAAACCATTTCTCATCGTTTGTATGATGCCAATGTGGCTACTAAAGTGGCGCAATTTATATTGTTAGGAGTTGGAGGCGCGAAACTGATGGATGAACTTGGATATCATCCTGATGTATATCATTTAAATGAAGCGCATGCGATTTCAGCTGCTTTCTATTTACATAATAAATTCGGCAGTGTAGATGAGGTGAAGAAAAGAATGGTGTTTACTACACATACTCCTGAAGAAGCCGGGAATGAAAAGCATGATATCTATCTCTGTGAAAAAATGAGTTATTTCTGTGGCATGCCGCTTGATCAGGTGCGTGAACTTACTGGTATGCAAGATGATCTGTTCAATCATTCTCTTGCTGCACTTCGTTTTTCGCGTATATCCAATGGCGTTAGTGCTTTACATGGAGAAGTAAGCCGAAAGATGTGGGGACATTATGAAGGTATTGCACCTATCACTCATATTACCAATGCACAAAACTGGTTGTATTGGGCTGATAAGGAATTATACAGTTCAATGGAGGACGGTGATGATAAGAAGTTTGATGACCGTAAGCAATATTTAAAAAGAAGATCTTTTGATCTGGTAGCGGATCAAACGGGAAAGTTGTTCGATCCGGAAGTACTCACCATAGTTTGGGCTCGTCGTTTTGCCGGCTATAAGCGTGCTGACCTTCTCACAAGAGATATGGATCGTTTCAACGCTTTGTTATCGAATAAAAAATATCCGGTTCAGATCATCTGGGCAGGTAAACCTTATCCTCTTGATTATCCATCCATAGGTGATTTTAATAACCTGGTGAATTTGAGTAAGAATTACGATAACGTTGCGGTATGTGTTGGTTACGAACTTGCTGTCAGTCGTCGTTTGAAGCAAGCAGCCGATATCTGGCTCAACAATCCGCGTGTGCCTCGTGAAGCGAGTGGTACCAGCGGAATGACAGCTGCTATGAACGGAGCTGTGAACTGTAGTACGTTCGACGGTTGGATTTGTGAATTTGCCAATCATGGTAACAATAGTTTCATTGTTCCTCCGGTTGATTATTCTGCGATGCATGTGCATGAACAGGATCAGTACGATTTGGATCAGTTATATGAAATACTTGAAAAACAAATATTACCTCTGTACTACGATAACTATGAAACATGGCGTCAGGTAGTGAAGAATGGTATGAAGGATGTGCGCTATCAGTTCGACAGCAACAGAATGGCTGATGAATATTACAAGTTGTTATACAACAAATAAACTTTGATTTGATTTAAATAAAGAACCCGCTTATAGCGGGTTTTTTATTTAAATCAAATATTTGAATTATTAATTTCCGGCGAACTCTTTTCTGATCACGTTCAGTGCTCCACCTTCTTTGAACCAGTGGATCTGCTGTGCATTGTAAGAGTGATTTGCCTGAATGGTTTCGTTGCTGCCGTCTTTGTGATTCAGTACTACCTGAAGTGGTTTGCCGGGTAGGAAGGCTAACATTCCTTCAATGTCGATAATATCGTCTTCCTGAATTTTATCGTAATCAGCTTTGTCTGCAAATGTAAGTGCGAGCATTCCCTGCTTCTTCAGATTCGTTTCGTGAATGCGGGCAAATGATTTCACCAATACTACACGTACACCCAAATGGCGAGGTTGCATGGCTGCATGTTCGCGGCTGCTTCCTTCTCCGTAATTCTCGTCTCCCACAACAATAGACCCAATGCCTGCTGCCTTATAAGTACGCTGTGTTGCTGGCACGGCACCATATTCTCCTGTCAGTTGATTTTTTACCAGATCCGTTTTTTCATTGTAAAAGTTGGTAGCACCGATCAACAGGTTGTTGCTAATATTGTCGAGGTGACCGCGGAATTTCAGCCAGGGACCAGCCATAGAGATATGATCTGTTGTACATTTCCCTTTTGCCTTGATTAGGAGTTTTAATCCCTTGATGTCAGTCCCTTCCCATGCTGAGAATGGATACAACAGCTGCAAGCGTTTGCTATCTGCTTTTACATCAATCACCACACCGCTTCCATCAGCAGCAGGAGCCTGGTAGCCGGCATCTTCTACCGCAAAACCTTTTTGAGGCAATTCATCTCCGGAAGGAGGATCCAGTTTTACTTGCTCTCCTTTATCATTTGTGAGTGTATCTGTTATAGGGTTGAAGTTCAGATCTCCTGCAATGGCCAGTGCTGTTACCAGTTCCGGACTTGCCACGAAAGCCAAAGTGTTGGGGTTGCCATCTGCACGTTTAGCAAAGTTTCTGTTGAATGAATGCACGATGGTATTGCGTTCTTGCTTCTCAGCACCCATCCTGTCCCACATACCAATACAGGGTCCACAGGCATTGGCAAATACCTTTGCGCCTATTTCTCCGAACAACTGCAAGAAGCCGTCGCGCTCAATGGTATAACGTACCTGCTCACTTCCGGGTGTAATCGTGAATTCTGAATTTAGCTTCAATCCTTTTTCTTTCACCTGACGAGCAAGACTTACAGAACGACTGATATCTTCATATGAGGAGTTGGTACAGCTTCCGATAAGGCCAACTTCAATTTTTGTAGGCCATCCGTTCTTTGCAGCTTCCTCTTTCATTTTAGAAATAGGAGTGGCAAGATCCGGAGTGAAAGGTCCGTTCAAATGTGGTTCCAGTTCGCTCAGGTTGATTTCAATCACCTGATCGAAATATTTTTCAGGGTTGGCGTATACTTCCGTATCACCTGTGAGGTGTTCGCGAATCTGATCTGCCGCATCTGCAATTTCAGCGCGACCAGTTGCACGCAGATAACGACCCATGCTATCATCGTATCCAAAAGTAGAAGTAGTTGCTCCTATTTCTGCCCCCATATTACAGATGGTTCCTTTGCCGGTGCAAGACATACTTGTTGCTCCTTCTCCAAAATATTCTACTATGGCATTTGTTCCTCCTTTTACTGTGAGAATGCCTGCCACTTTCAGAATTACATCTTTCGCTGAAGTCCAGCCATTCAGCTTGCCTGTTAGTTTTACACCAATAAGTTTAGGCATCAGCAGTTCCCAGCTGAGACCGGCCATTACATCACATGCATCGGCACCACCAACACCAATGGCAATCATTCCTAAACCACCTGCGTTTACGGTATGAGAATCAGTTCCAATCATCATCCCGCCTGGGAATGCATAGTTTTCCAGTACAACCTGGTGAATGATACCGGCTCCGGGTTTCCAGAATCCGATCCCGTATTTATTGGAGATTGATGAGAGGAAATTGAAAACTTCTTCGTTTTCGGTTAATGCTTTATTTAAATCTTCTTTACTTCCTGTTTTTGCTACAATAAGATGGTCGCAGTGAACAGTACTTGGTACAGCTACACGTTTACGTCCGGTTGTATCGAACTGAAGCAATGCCATTTGGGCTGTGGCATCCTGCATCGCTACGCGGTCGGGTGCAAAATCTACATAAGCCTTACCTCGGGCAAAATCTTCAATATTTACGCCTTCCCAAAGATGGCTGTAAAGGATTTTTTCAGCGAGGGTCAAAGGGCGACCTAAAGTTTTACGTGCTGCTTCAACTTTTCGGGGCATTTCAGCGTAGCGCTTCCGGATGAGATCAAGATCAAATACCATAGCAAAGAGAGTTTAAAGTGAATTTTTTCGCGCTGCGAAGTTACCGAAATATCCATTCCCGTTCGAATCCAGCAATTGAATAATTAAAGAAATACGTTAAATTTGAATGATGAATCGATTGAGATATACTATTGAATCAAATGTTTTTGGAGTGTGTACCTATCTTGGGGAAAGGTTTGAAATATCTACTTCCACGATCAGAAAATATTTCATTTATATATCATTTCTGACAATGGGGTCACCGGTGATTCTTTATTTTATTCTGGCATTTTGGATGAATATCCGTAACTATATCTGGTACAGCAAACGCAATCCTCTTCGTTGGTTATAAAAGAGAAACTTTTTAACCTGTAACTGCTTTTCTAATTCGTAATAACTTTTTCAGTAAATCTTCTAACAGATCCAATTGAAGCATATTCGCACCATCGCTTTTCGCAGTTGCAGGATTGGGATGGGTTTCAATAAATAATCCATCTGCGCCGGTCGCAATGGCTGCTGATGCGATGGTACTGATCAAGGCGGGATTGCCACCCGTTACGCCCCCAGTCTGATTGGGTTGCTGAAGAGAATGTGTGCAGTCCATAACCACAGGCACACCAATTTCTTTCATCCAGGCGATATTGCGATAATCAACTACCAGGTCCTGATAGCCGAATGTATTGCCACGTTCAGTGAGTATCACTTGATCATTGCCCGCATGCTTCACTTTTTCTGCAGCGAATTTCATCGACGGGCCATTCAGGAATTGTCCCTTTTTGATGTTGACAATTTTGCCGGTTGCAGCAGCAGCTTCCAGTAAATCTGTTTGACGGCAGAGAAAAGCTGGTATCTGGAGAATATCAACCGTTTCAGCAGCCCATACTGCTTCGGGTGCAGTATGTATGTCGGTTGTAACTGGTAAATGATATGTTGATTTTATCTGGCGAATTAATGTCATTGCTTCTTCATCTCCAAGGCCGGTAAAAGAGTTGCTGCTGGTTCGGTTGGCTTTTCTGTAAGAGGCTTTAAAGATATAGGGGATGCCGAGGCGGGAACAGATCTCTTTCACTGTTGAAGCGACTTCTTGTATATTTTCTGCACTTTCTACTACACAGGGACCTGCAATCAGAAAAAAAGATTTTGGGTCGTAGTTCGTATCGGAAAAAAGGGATTGGAGGAAATTATTCATGAAGCAAATTTACTCATATTCGTTTTTCGATGATCGTTTATCGATTTTCGAGAGTTTTGGCGCATAGAAATGAGAAAAAGAGGGTTTCGCAGAGTTTTCACGAACAACGAATCAACCCTCACCATACTCGCTCAGCTCAAGCCAACGCATTTCTTTTTCATCAAGTTGTGAAGTGATTTCTGAAAAGCGATTGCTAAGCGTTTGTATTTCTTCATACTGGAGAGACGTTTCCTGTAGCCGAAGAGTTATTTTTTCTTTTTCGGCACTTAGCATTTCAATCTCTTTTTGTAGTGTTTCAAATTCTCGCTTTTCTTTATAACTCAATCTTTTTTTCTCTTCCTGTTTTTTTTCGTGAATGAGTGTTTCTTTTGATTGTGAGTCGGATGTTTTTTCGTTCGATGAATTTTCTTTTTTCTCCAATCGGTATTGCGTAAAATTGCCGGGGAAATCGGTGATTACGCCATCTCCTTCAAAAACCAGCAAATGATCCACCAAACGATCCATAAAATAGCGATCGTGACTCACAATCAGCAAGCATCCGGGATAGTCGGCGAGAAATTGTTCTAATACTGAGAGGGTAGGGAGATCGAGATCATTTGTTGGTTCATCAAGAATCAGAAAATTTGGATTGCGAAAGAGTACGGTCAGCAGATGCAGTCTTCTCTTTTCACCTCCACTCAGTTTCGAGATATACGTGTATTGTTTATCGGGTTCAAAGAGAAACAGTTCCAAAAATTGAGCGGCGCTTAAAGATCCTCCTTTTTCCAAGGGGAAATTTTCAGCAATGGATTTAACATATTCAATTACGCGCATGTCTTGCTTTAACTGCAAACCCTGTTGTGAGTAATATCCGAAAACAATGGTGTCGCCAATATTAATTTTTCCACTGTCGGGAAGTGCAATCCCCTGGAGAATATCCAAAAATGTGGATTTGCCGCATCCGTTCTTGCCCACAATCCCAACGCGTTCTCCGCGTTTGAAAGTATAGTCGAATCCTTTCAGAATGATTTTATCGTCAAATTGTTTATTCAGTTTTTTCAATTCAGCAACTTTCCCGCCAAGGCGATTCATTTTTAACTGAAGCTCAAGTTGTAAGTCCTCTGTTTTCTTTTTCGCACCCTTTTCTATTTCATAAAACCGGTCTTGTCTTGCTTTGCTCTTCACCGTACGTGCTCTCGGCTGTTTTCGCATCCATTCCAGCTCTTTTCTATAAGTATTTTTTACTTTGGTCAGTGTTGCTTTTTCGCTTTCAAGTCTTGCTGTTTTTTTCTCCAAATAGTTTTGATAATCTCCTTTGTATGTAAACAATTCCGATCCATCCAGCTCCCATATCTCATCACAAACATCTTCGAGAAAATAGCGGTCGTGGGTAACAAGTAAAAGCGTTAATGATTCCTTGTTTAAAAAATGTTCAAGCCATTCCACCATTTCCACATCAAGGTGGTTGGTAGGTTCATCCATAATCAGCAGCACATGTTTATGTTCAAAGCCGGCATCAATCAAAGTTCTGGCTAATGCAATTCGTTTTTTTTGACCACCCGATAATGTGGATGTGATTTGGTTTAAGTTATGGATTTGCAGCCGCCCCAGAATTTGCTTCACTTTCGATTCGAAATCCCAGGCGCCGAGTTCATCCATTCTAATGATTGCTTCACTTAGCTCTAGTTGGTTTTCCTGCTCAACAGCTGATTCGTATTGTTTGATTGCATTAAGAATAGGGTGATCGTGCTGAAAAATATTTTCAATCACACTTGCCGATAGATTCAGTGCCGGTTCCTGTTCAAACAATACAACCGTTACATCTTTATGAATCCAGACCTTACCATCATCGGGGGTTTCTTTACCTGCGAGAATCTTCAGCAGTGTAGATTTACCGGAACCGTTACGTGCAATAAGCGCGATTTTGTCTCCTTCTTCAACATGAAAGGATAATCCACTGAACAAGGGTTGAATGCCATAGCTTTTAGAAATATTTTCAGCGGAGAGGTAATGCATGTTTGCAAAGATAGGAGGTGTTTGAAACGATTAAGAGATATATGCGATGAACAGACAGATTAAAATTGCTATAATAAAGACAATCCATATTTTTCTTTTCTCCCAGAATAGAGACTGTCTTTTTTGTTTTAAAATCTCTGTACATCTTTTAAAAGTGTCATCATCTGCCGGGATTTTTCTGATTTGAGGGATCAGTTCCAAACACAAGGTAAGAGAAAGAGGTTTCAGGGTGTCAATGAGAATTGAAACAATAGTGCTATTTAGTTTATGATCGTTTTGTTTGACTAGGATTGCAATCATTTCATCAGAAATCACCTGATTGAATTGATACATTATCCGGCTTTCATTCAAGCGACCGGGATCTGCAAATCTTAAATCCTGGTTCAGTTCGATGGCTCTTTTGAGAATAATATCGCCACTAATGAAATTTTCTTTAAATCTTACTCCCTGTGCTTTTAATCTCCATCGGTCCTGCAGGTATTCATTTCTTTTTACGGGTTCGGTGAGTGTTTCATATGCTTCTCTTATCTGGTCATAAAGAATGGTTTTTTCAGGATCATACCTATGTTTGTCAGGATGATAACTCATTGCCAGTTTCCTGTATGCCTGTTTTATTTCTGAAATATCTGCAGAAGGTTTGATTCCCAGTATGGCGAAATAGTCTTTCAAGAATGCAAAGGTAATAATGCAAAAATGTAATACTTAAAGAGGGGTACTTCCTTCAATGTTATAAACCATTTTTTCACCATAAGCCATCGATGGTGTTTGGAATCCGGGCTTATAATTTTCTTCAGTAACTTGTTCTGCTATCCAAAGGCAAGACAAGGCGGTAAAAGTATATCCTTCCTTGCAGGTTAATTGTGCAGAGGATGTTTCGCCTTTTTCATTATAAGCTTCGCCCCATACAAAAATGAATGAATTTTCCCTTTGCTCATCAGTGGGGCCGGGAGGACGGGCATCGATTTTATTCTGAATGAATTTCTTTGTCACCTTCCTCCGTAAGATCCAGTTAAAGAGTCCTTGCATTCGAAGAACCAGGTATGTCCATTTCGATATGCGGATATAAGTCTCAATATCTGGGATGCCTGTTGAATACAATGCCGTTGCCACATCTCCCCAGGGAATCGTCATACAGAAATAATCCCTTCCCTGAATATTTATATTTTTTGAAGCATGCCCCAGTGGTACCCGCACAATCTTTCCATTTTTTCTTGCCGCCCCGCCTTCACCCAGTTTCTCTATCATCGTAGTAGCTGTACCATGACTCAATCCGCCTGAACCCTTCGTGATAAAACCCAGTTTTAAACTTGTCGCATCAGGCATTTGTTTTTTTAATTGCATGGCAATGCAATCGGTCGGAACAACATCAAATCCTGCACCCGGTAAAAGCATGACATCGGCTTGCTGTGCCTGTTCATCATATCTTCTGATCATTTCAAAAACTGAGAGATCTCCGTTGATATCCAGGTAATGGGTATTTGTTTTTATACAGGCTTCCACCATCGGTGCCGCTGTTCTTGAAAAAGGTCCTGCAGCGTGAATCACAACCAGGATATCAGATAAGTTTTCTGCAATCACATGCACATCATCAAGTGAAAATATTCTGTATTCTAAATTGTATTTTTCTGCAAGTGGTTGAATTGATTGATTTGTCCTTCCGCTGATGGTTAACGGAACATTCTTATCTTTCGCATAACGTATGATGAGTTCGCCGGTATATCCGTTCGCACCGTATAACAGGATGTGTTTTTTTTGTTTCATTCTGCAGGCCAGTTAATTTTTTTTAGTAAATCCTCTAAAAAAATCCTGTCTGTATCATCATAAGTGTTGAGTGATTCACTGTCGATGTCGAGTACTGCAACTACATTATTATTTCTAATCACGGGCAATACTATTTCAGATTTGCTTTTGCTGCTGCAGGCAATATGACCGGGAAATTGTTCCACATCCGGAACAATGATCGTTTTTTCTTCTGCCCATGATGTTCCGCAAACTCCTTTCCCTTTTCGAATGCGTGTGCAGGCAAGTGGTCCCTGAAACGGTCCGAGTACCAACTCTTTACCGTCTCCTGACAGCGTTGGTTTAACCAGATAAAATCCTATCCATAACCAGCCAAACTGCTCTTTTAAAGCAGCGCAGATATTCCCCAGGTTTGCATATAAATCGGGTTCGCCGGTTATAACCGCTTCGATCTGTGGTAATAGTGATTGATATTGTTCCTCCTTGCTTCCTATTTCTATAATCAGGTCTTCTGCCATGTGAATAAATTAATAAGAAATAAAGGTACGGGATGAATTTATGGTTTGATGAAAATGCTTACGTTTGTTAATGCTCTAAAGCTTAATCATTTCTTATGCTCTGCCGTTTTATTGTCATTTTTATCGTGGGATTTTTTTTGCATCATTCTCTTTTTTCTCAGGCTTATTTTACAAGTAAAGCCAGTGGACGTTGGAACAGTGCCTCTACCTGGAAACTGGAATCGGGTATGAGTGCAACCAGTATTCCGGGAGCTACCGACTCAGTAGTGATTTTAAACAATCATCAGGTAGTTGTTGATTCACTGCATCAATGCCTGAGTTTATCGGTGAGGCAATCGGCAGGGTTAACATTAGACAGCATCACATCTTTTCTTACTGTCATTAATAATCTTTCTCTCACCGATGGCGCAAATATTTCTGTTTCGAGTGGCAATCTGACAGTCAGCGGTAACAGTACCATTAGTCTGGCTACACTAACACAAACAGGAGGAATCGTTTCAATTGTCGGACTTGTGAATGCGTCAAATACAAGTTTTACTACAGGAAGTACAATCATCGACATTCAGTCAGGGATTTTCAATACAATTGGCGGGCTCACACTTTCTGCACTTGCACGACCGGCAGAGTTGCGCATTGGAACGGGTCTTGCAAATGTGGTAGGGGCATTGATTACATTTGGCGGAGCGGCCAAAGTGCGTTTTACAGGAGAGGGTTCATTGGTGCTGGCAGGATTGGTAACGATGACAAATACAAATTTTGTAGCAGGCAATGGAAGGGTCGTATATGTAGGTATACCCGGAGCAAATCAAAATGTTGCTTCGCTGAATTATAATCGACTGGTCATTACCGGTATAGGTGCCGGTAGAAAAGTGATTAGTGGCACAGTCAATGTAAGCGATACCCTTACTCTGCTCACCGATACTTTGCAGGTCAATTCCGGATCATTGACGATGGCGAATAATTCCTGTATCATTCGCACAGCCGGAAAAATTCTTTCCGTACCAAATTTTGCGGGTCAGGTAGATCTGATCTATAACAATATTCAGAGAGATACAACTGGTCCCGAGTTGCCGGTGAATGTGCAGGTACTAAGAAATCTGACGATTGCCAATGCCGGAGGAATTGCCTTAAATGCAAATGCACACATCAACCAGAAACTATTATTGACTGCGGGAGAACTAGATACACGCAACAATACTTTGTTTATCAGAAGTATTCAAGGAGGATTAACAGATGATCCTGCGGTGGAACAAACTGCAGGTTATGTAAGTGGATTGATTGAAAGAAGCATAGGGACAACAACTGGTATTCGATTATTTCCTTTCGGAACGGGAACGGTGCCGGCCAGACGAAGTTTTGAATTGAATTATACCACAGCTCCATCAACTGCCGGTTCTTTACAGGTAAGATATATAAACACTGCAGCCGATCAGCAGTTGGGATTACCAATAACGGAAGGCGCGGTAAAATTAATCAGTACAACACCTTTCTACTGGAGAGCAAATGCTGTTGGAGGCTTAACAGGAGGAACTTATTCATTGCAACTCACTGCACAGAATATCACAGGCATCCAGGATTATCTTTCTCTTCGCATATTGAAACGAGTGAGGGATGGTGCAGACTGGCAGCTGGATGGAGTTGCAGGTGTGAATACTGGAACAAATTTATCGCCAACTGTTTTGCGTACAGGGATGATTGGTTTTTCTGATTTTGCAATTGGAGTCAACGAGTCAACTACTACATCAGTCAATGACATCATCGCGAGCAATCAAATTCGCATCTATCCCAATCCATTGCCGATTGGAAGTGTTCTTCATCTTTCAATGAAGAATGTCCAAGGACAGAAATGCACAGTAGGTTTAATAGATCTTCAAGGTAGAGAGGTGTTTCGTCACAGCTGGACGGGCGGCGCAGATAATTATCAATTGTCGCTGCCATCATCCATTCCGCAAGGGTTATATAAAGTGATGATCACTCAGGGGAAAGTGCTGAGTACACATACTTTGAAATTGCAGTAATCGTTTGTCGTTTCTCTGTTAGTGGTTTTTTTGGCGCAGTGAAAGGAGAAAAGGAGGTAATCGCAGAGTTGTTCACTGCGAAATCATTGCGATCTTTTTTCTCAGCGCTGAATTCTGTTATCGGTAAACAGAGTTATCATAACAAAATATAAAAACTTTCTACCTTCTTCATAAACCCACATCAATTATATAGCCCCGTAGAGGCAGAATAATGGTAGCAAAGGATTTTTTAGATAATATAAAGTGCCGTAGGTACGTAAAATAAAAATGGTTCGTGGGACACGAACCATGGCGTTTATTATTTTTTATCAACTTTACCTATTGTTGTAATAAGATGGTAATTTAAGTTGATTTTTATATGAGGATATTTTAGACCAATAAATAATCCAGCAGATTAGAGAACCGATACCTGAAAGCATATTAATAATCGGTATTAAATTGACGCAACTCAAAATACACATTGCTATGCCTATACTGTATCCCGGCCGATCTTCAGCTAATTGAAGATTCTGTTTGTTTGCTTCAGCACGTATTGAGTCAGCAATTTTATTCACAATGATAAAATGCCAGATAAGATTGAAGAATGGAATTAACATCAACCATACATTTTCAGGTGGCATCTGTCTGTTTTCAGCAGATATTACTTTTAATGTATTTTGTAATGTAATTAAATAAAGAATTCCCGGGATCAGTAGAATTCCTAAAGTGAAAATTATGATGATCCATTCCCAGCCACCGGGCATACTAATCAGGAGTTTCATTTTTGTCTTTTAAAGTTTAATTGCTGTAATTCATCTTAGTTGAAATAAACTTAATTAAATTTTGAATAAGAAGGTAAATAAAAAGGTGAATTTTAGCAGTGATAAATTTAATACAAAAATCAATCCGTATTAAACATCAATCATCAAATTAGGCTTGACTTATGAGAAACTAAAGTTGCTAAATTTTCTTTGTTTCGTAGGAGCAAGATGTTATAAAGGGAATCAATTTGTGAAAAGCAATGCTATTCTCACTATTTTATAAATATGATTCGCCTGGAGACTAATCATCTCAGTTGCGGATAAAATATAATTTTAACCGCCAACGGCTAACTGATAACCCCCAACCTACTAACCGCCAACCTTTAAATATCAATCGCTTCTCCGTATGCAGCAGCTGTGGCTTCTTTCACCGCTTCACTCATCGTAGGATGCGGGTGAACGGAGTTGAGAATTTCATGATAGGTTGTTTCGAGCTTGCGTGCAACAACTACTTCCGCAATCATATCTGTTACGCCCATGCCAATCATGTGTGCGCCTAAGAACTCACCGTATTTTGCATCAAAAATTACTTTTACAAAACCATCCGTTGCGCCTGCTGCACTTGCTTTTCCACTTGCCATAAAGGGGAATTTACCCACCTTCACTTCATAACCTGCTTCCTTCGCCGCTTTCTCCGTATAACCCACACTGGCAATCTCAGGTGTGCAATAAGTACAGCCTGGTATATTATTGTAATCCATCGCCTCAGGCTGGTGATGGTATTTCTTTTCTAAATATCCAATATGTTCGGCTGCATTGATGCCTTCTTTACCGGCAACATGTGCCAGGGCCTGACCAGGAGCTACATCCCCAATTGCATAAATGCCGGGAACGGAAGTTTGCTGGTATTTGTCAACAACGATCTTGCCTTTTTCTGTTTTGATGCCATTCTCTTCAAGACCAATGTTTTCAATATTGGCCACAACACCTGCAGCACTCAAAAGAATATCAGCTTCCAGTGTGACTTCACCGGTTGCCGTTTTTACTTTCGCTTTTACGCCTGCTCCCGATGTGTCAACTCCGGTTACTTCTGCATTCGTCAGTATTTCAATGCCTTTCTTTTTGAATTGCTTTTCCAGTTCTTTGGAAATATCTTCATCTTCAACAGGCACTACGCGTGGCATGAATTCCACAATAGTCACTTTCGTGCCCATCGTATTATAAAAATCAGCAAATTCAACACCTATCGCACCGCTTCCTACCACGATCATAGATTTAGGTTGAGTGGGCATCACCATCGCTTCACGGTATCCGATGATCTTCTTTCCATCCTGTGGCATGCTAGGCAATACGCGACTGCGTCCGCCTGTGGCAATGACAATGTATTTTCCTTCTACGATTTTTTTGGAGCCGTCAGCTGCAGTTACTTCAAGTTTTCCTTTTCCTGCAATCTTTCCGTAACCCATAATCACCTCAATCTTATTCTTCTTCATGAGGTATTGAACACCTTTACTCATTTTATCGGCAACACCTCGACTGCGATTTACCACCGCAGAGAAATCGTGCTGAACACCTGACGCATTGATGCCATAGCTGGTACTGTGTTTCATGTATTCATAAACCTGTGCACTTTTCAGCAGGGCTTTGGTAGGAATACATCCCCAGTTGAGACAAACGCCGCCAAGACTTTCTTTTTCCACAATAGCCACTTTGAGTCCAAGCTGAGAGGCACGAATAGCGGCAGGATATCCGCCGGGTCCGCTTCCTAATACGATTAAGTCGTAAGCCATAAATATGAGTTAAAGGTTGAAGTTTAAAAGTACGTGCGAAGGTAAATGATGACGGTCAATTTGCAAAAGTGAAGTCCCATCCAAGCCTTAATTAGGCTTCATTCATCCGGATGCTTCTGCCTTTGAATTTTTTGCCGTTGATGGCGCGAATCATTTGAGGCGCCTGCCTGGCATCCACTTCCACCCAGCTGTTCATTTCCCGCATATCAATTCTGCCTAATACATCTTTCCTCAATTCACTCATATCGAGTATGAATTGCAGAAAGCTTGCTTTGTAGAATCCGTCTTTTGTGCCCAGGTTGACAAAGAGTTTTTTGAAATTTCCTCCGCCCTGAAATTCTCTTCCTTGTGTATCCCGAAACTGTTCTCTGCCGCGTCCGCCTGCACGTGAACCGCGATCCCTGTCTTTTTGAAATGAATCGAAGGCTCTGGAGCGTTCACGCACATTGAGGTCTTCGGCATTTTCGTAATATTTCAGGAAGCGATCGAATTCCAACGCAGCCACTCTTTTTAAGATTTCTTCTTTGCTCATCTCAGCAAACTTCTCCATCAATAGCGGCACATAAGTTTCATAGGTTTCATCACTCACATCTGTATGAATGATTTTATCCATGAAGGACATAAATTGTTTGCGGCAAACATCTTTTCCGCTGGGGATTTCCAGTTTGTGAAAAGGGGCCTGCACAATTCTTTCAATAGCTCTGATCTTTCCGATTTCTCTGCTGTGCGCGATGCTCATGCAAATACCGGTTTTGCCGGCACGACCAGTTCTTCCGCTACGGTGCGTATATACTTCAATATCATCCGGCAGTTCGTAGTTAATCACGTGGGTGATATCTTTTACATCAATGCCTCTTGCTGCCACATCTGTAGCAATCAGTAACTGCAGTGTTTTCTCACGAAACTGCCCCATCACTGCATCTCTTTGAGATTGTGTGAGATCGCCATGTAACGTGTCGATATCATACCCTTCTCGCGTTAATTTCTCTGTGATTTGCTGCGCATCTACTTTTGTACGGGTAAAGATGATGCCATAGATACCGGGATTAAAGTCAATCAATCTTTTAAGTGCTTCGTAACGATGTTGAGATGAAACAACATAGTACTGATGATCGATGTTCTTATTAGCGGTATTGACTTTCCCTACTGTGACTTCCACAGGGTCCTTCATGTATTTCCGGCTTACTCTTCGTATTTCCGGAGGCATGGTGGCACTGAACAACCAGGTACTTTCTTTCTTCGGTGTATTCTGAAGGATGAATTCAATATCATCCTGAAAACCCATGTTCAGCATTTCATCTGCTTCATCTAACACCACATATTCAATATTCGCAAGGTCGATGGCCTTTCTTTCGATCAGATCGATTAAACGGCCGGGGGTTGCCACCACAATCTGCACACCTCTTTTGAGATCTCTGATTTGCATACCAATGGAGGTGCCACCATATACTGCCACTATATTCATCCCTTTGCAGTGTTTTTTAAAGCGATCCAGTTCGGTAACAATCTGCAAACACAGCTCTCTGGTAGGGCAAACGACCAATGCCTGCGGGAACTTTTTATTCGTATCTAACAGTTGTAAAAGAGGAAGCCCAAAGGCTGCGGTTTTACCTGTGCCGGTTTGTGCCAGACCGATGAGGTCTTTGGTGCCGCTCAATAAGATAGGGATGGCTTTTTCTTGTATAGGTGTAGGTTGGGTAAAACCAAGTTCGTTAATAGCTTGCATCAGTCTTTCCTCCAATCCAA
>JAULVS010000091.1:0-37498 GCA_032110905.1 Chitinophagaceae bacterium
GAACTTCGAATCTGCACCTCCGGATCCAACAGCTATTCCGGATGCTGTTACACGTATTGAGGTTCCGACAAATGTTGTTGACTTGCCGGAAGAAAACTTACTCGTTTATCCAACAGTAACTAAAGGTAAGATGATGATTCATACGGCGAAACCGCTACAAATCCAGGTGCTTGGTATAAATGGCCAGTATGTAGATCAAATAAATTTAATGCAGACCGGTCAAATTGATATTTCCGGTAAACCGCCTGGTGTATATCTTCTCCGATTATTGCCAATCAACAAAGTGATTAAAGTCGTGAAATACTAATGTGCTAACTCTTCCGATATAAAACTCCCCACTGTGGACTCAGTCGGGGAGTTTCTCTTTATTATCTTTGCCCAAATCGATTTTATGATACAGGTAGCTGTTTTACGGGAGAAAAAAGAATGGGTAAAAGAACGCTTAGCAGTCAAACATTTTAAGGATTTGTCTATTGTAGATGAAGTATTGGTATTAGACGATCGCAGAAAACAACTCACATTTCAGTACGATGAAACGCAAGCTGCAGTGAACCGTGCCTCAAAAGAAATCGGTGCGCTGATGGCTAGCGGACAAAAAGATGCAGCAGAAGCAAAAAAGGCAGAAGTGAGTACGCTGAAATCTTCATTGCAACCCATTAATACAGAGTTGGCAGAGGTTGAAAAGGAATTGCAGGACAAGCTTGTTCAGCTGCCGAACCTTCCTAATGAGGTTGTGCCCGTAGGGAAATCTCCGGAAGAGAATATAAATATAAGAGAAGGGGGAGAAGAACCACAATTACCGGCAGATGCCAAACCTCACTGGGACTTGATTCGTCAATACGACCTCGTTAATTTTGAACTAGGGGTAAAGGTGACGGGAAGTGGTTTTCCGGTATATAAAGGCAAAGGAGCTAAACTTCAACGCGCGCTTATCAGTTATTTTCTCGACTACAATACCGCGGCGGGTTATACAGAATACATTCCACCTTATATGGTGAATGAGGCAACGGCATATGGTACAGGTCAGTTGCCTGATAAAGAAGGGCAGATGTATTACATGCCTGCAGATAATTTTTATTTGATTCCGACAGCAGAAGTGCCGGTGACGAATTTATACAGAGATGATATTTTGAAAACTACTGATTTGCCTGTTAAGATGACTGCTTATACACCTTGTTTCAGAAGAGAGGCAGGAAGTTTTGGAGCAGATGTAAGAGGATTGAATAGGGTACATCAGTTTGATAAAATTGAAATCGTACAACTTGTACATCCTGATAAAAGTTATGAGGTGTTGGATGAAATGGTGGCTCATGTGGAGAAGTTGGTGCAGTCGCTTGGACTTAAATACCGTATTCTTCGGTTATGCGGCGGCGATATGAGCTTTGCTTCAGCACTCACTTATGATTTTGAAGTTTGGAGTGCAGCACAGAAAAAGTGGCTGGAGTGTAGCAGTGTGAGCAATTTTGAAAGCTTCCAGACCAACCGTATGAAGATTCGTTACAAAGATGAAAATGGAAAGTCTCAATTGTTACATTCATTAAATGGAAGTTCACTTGCTTTGCCAAGGATTATGGCGGCTTTGCTGGAGAACAACCAAACAGCATCGGGAATAACAATACCTGAAGTATTGAGACCTTATTTTGGAGTAGTTCATATTGATTGATTTCTGTTTTATAAATAAATTTTATGGTTCGAGAAGGCACGAACCATAGCTGCGTTAAAATTTAATCTTTTTTGGAATTGATTTGATGGCAAAGAAAAAGGCGAAACAGAAGTTTCGCCTTTTTTACAGTTTAATTTTTTTATTATCTCAGACCAGCACGAGGGCCGCCAGTTGCAAAGGTTGCTCTCATTCTTGTAACCTGTCCATCAGAGAACATATACATACATGCATCATTGGTATAGTCCATATAGTTCATTGTCATTTCAACCGGTCTGCCGGTACATCTGCTGGCATGACCATTTGCAGGACAGCCATAATTTGCTGCGTCGTGTGCTGGAGTATCACCTACCAAATCATTTCCACAGCGTGTATCACCCCATATATGACGAAGATTTAGATAGTGCCCTACTTCGTGAGTGGCAGTACGTCCAAGATCGTACGTAGTCGTAAAATAACCCGAAGGATATTTTGCTCTGCTTCCAAATGCCTTAGTAGTAATCACAACCCCATCAGTAGAGGCGCTACCGCCCGGAAATTGCGCATAACCAAGAATTGAATTCCCAAGAACACAGCACCACATGTTCATAGAAGTAGTTGGACTGGTAGGGTCAATTCCTCCTTGTGCAGTAGATTTCATTGCATCATTGGTACTCCATGAAGTTCTTGTTGTTTGTCTGCGAACGACACCTGCAAGTTCAAAACGTATTTTCGCCTCGCCTGCGATCGCCTTAACATTGTTATAGGTAGCAGTACGATACAGGTCGCTGTTGGTACCACCGAAATCTTCATTCAGAACATCAATTTGTGACTGAATTTGAGCAAGTGCAATATTTTCCTGTGCCGTATTATACAATACATTCACGTACACGGGGATTGTCATAGTAACACCATCACTCTCAAGTCGCGCTTGAGGTGAATTTGTATAACGCGTAACAAATGATTCAATTTCATCCATTCGCTGTTGTAAACGTGGGTTATTGCGCAACTGCATCTGCAATACTTCATAAGATGCACAACGTCTTTCTGCAGGCTCTGCAGTTATCGATTCGTCGATTAATTCAGGAGTTTTGTTGTCTTTGATACATGCAGCTAGAACTACAGCCATACATACAGACCAAAAGATTTTTGTTTTCATGACACGTTTTTTGATTAAGGAATAAAATTAGTAAAATAGTTAAATATGAGTAAAAATACGGACTTGTTTTAATTGCAACACTGTTGCGATTAGCTAAAAAAGATCTATTTTGTATAAGTAACTGCCTGTAAATCTGCTATTTTTCTATTCATAATTTTAAACCAGACAGGAGGGATATGCGCAAGTAGCATCATTCCTGGGTAACCTGTTGGCATTTGCGGTGCATGATCGTGGTGGCGAAGAATCTGGTATTTTCTGCTAGCCAGGTAATGGTGATCTGAATGTCTGCTTAATTCAAAAAGCATGAGCCTTCCAAGTATATGGTTACTGTTCCAACTGTGATGTGGCATAGCTCGTTCGTATTGTCCGGATGCTGATTTATTCCTTGACAAACCATAATGCTCGATGTAATTAACGTTTTCAAGCATCATAATGCCGATAAAAGCGGCTCCAAGATAAAAAAGCATGATTTTCCACCCGAAAACAAAGAAGATTAGCAACAAAAGTAGTAGTTGCAGGATTTGAGCCTGAAGCATTTCATTGCGGAAATTAAAAGTCACCCGGCCTTTTTTCTTCTGGTCAGTGTTGGCAATTTTCCAAGCACTCAAATATCCGTTAAATATGGTGCGGGGATAAAAGGCAAAAACAGATTCGTTGTAACGGGCGCTGGAAGGATCATCCTGAGTAGCTACGTTTTTATGATGACCTTTATTATGTTCAATAAAGAAATGAATATACTGAGAGGTTAGCAAAAGCAATTTGGCCAAGGCTTGCTCCACCTTGTTTACTCTATGGCCAAGCTCGTGTGCTACATTGATACCAAACACACCGCAAAGCATACCCATACTTATTGTTCTGCCGATCATCCCGGTTAAATCAGTTGGTTGATGTGTGAAAGAGCGCAAAAAGGTAAAAAGAAAGAAATACTGCAGTGGAACCGAAATGTACAGAATAAGATCGTAAGTTTTATCAGCTTTTGCCAGTTCCTCTTCGGCCGAGCTAAGGTTTTCGGTCCGTGGTTTTATAAATAATTCAATTAGCGGTATCACTACAAAACCATAAAAAACCGGAAGAAAAGTAAGGATGCCGGTATTATTAAACGAAATCCATACCGTGGCAAATATCGTGAAAGGAGTCAGGTATTTAAGTGGTCTGATCATAGTATAAATATAAAGTAAACGAATCACACATTTCAAGCTTGTTCAGTTTTATATGTCTCCTTAAGTATTTAGAAAGCTAGTCAGCAATTTCCTATTTTTGATTTAATTCAATTATACTCTCCTTGTCTAAAAAGGTTGCATTTTTTTACCGAAAATACAGGCCCGGCGCTTACAGCATCGAGTCACTTTTTGATAATTTTTCTAATGCGCTAAACAAGTCAGGTGATTTTATATCGCATAAAGTGGAGGTGCCTTCCATGCGATCTGTTTTTAAAAATTGTCTGTTTGCATTGCATCATCAATCACAAATCAATCATATTACCGGAGATATTCATTACGTCGCACTTGGACTTCCCAGAAAAACAACGGTTCTTACGATTCATGATTGTGTTTTCCTGACACGATTCAGTAAATGGAATTTTAAATACTGGTTATTTAAATGGCTATGGTATAAATGGCCCATACAGAGTGCTGCTGTGGTAACGGTCATCAGTGAAAAAACCAGAAAGGAAGTACTTCGTTTAACTCACGCAGATCCTTCAAAAATCAGGGTCGTCCCCAACTTCTATGACCCGCGGTTTAAATTTATACCGAAAGAATTTAATGCGAAATGTCCCCGCATTCTGCAAATCGGAACTAAGAGCAATAAGAATATTTCGCGACTTGCTCCTGCGCTGAAAGGTATACCCTGTGAACTGCATATTATTGGTGAAGTGGAAAAGAAGGATGAAGTCTTGCTCAAAAAAAATAAGATCAACTACATCGTACACGCAGGCTTGAAGTTTGAAGATCTCAAGACGCAATATGAATTGTGCGATATGGTTGTTTTCGCCTCTACTTATGAAGGGTTCGGCTTGCCTATTTTAGAAGCTTCAGCAGTAGGTCGACCACTAATAACGAGTTGCATTTCACCAATGAATGAAATAGCAGGGGATGCAGCCTGTAAAGTGAATCCTTATAATATTTTAGATATCAGACGAGGTATTCTGAAGGTGATCGAGGATGGCTCCTATCGCGAACACCTCGTATTAAATGCACAACAAATCAGGGAAGAATATTCCATCGATCGAATTTTAGATCGTTATCTAGAAATCTACAAAGCGTTGCCGGTCTCTTAATAACAAATTGCTTATTTCTTCCTTCCAGTTTGAAAGAGTAAGAATGCCATCAAAGAAAAGGCAAATACCCCCAGCAGCATATATCCATTTTCACCTAACCGATGAGAAATATTTTCTTCCAGATTCAGTTTTTGCATACCTGATTCAAAGAAGACCGTGAGTATTGCAGCTACAACGCCGAACAATGCGCCTCCTGCTACAAGCCCGGTTGCAAAAAGATTCCCTTTTCTCAAATCTTCTTCTTCTTCACTTTTTTCTGTACTGTGTTTTTTGTCTACCCACCCACGAATAACGCCGCCAATAAAAATAGGTAGTGTCGTTGCAAGTGGCAGATAGGTGCCAACTGCAAAACTCAATGCTTTGATCCCGCAGAGTTCCAGTACAATGGAAATAAATACACCAATCAATACGTACTGCCAGTCGAGATTGTACGATTGAATTCCTTTGATTAGTGTTGCCATCAGTGTTGCCTGCGGTGCTGCATACACTTCACCAATTGCATGCTGAACGCCTTTTGCAGCAAGCTCTGCTGTTGGTGTATCGAGAATTTTGACAGTCCAGCCAATGACGATGGATGACACAATTGCGCCGATAAACAATGCAATTTGCTGATTGCGTGGTGTGGCACCGAGTATATATCCTGTTTTTAAATCCTGTGAAGTAGCTCCGGCATTTGCTGCTGCAATACAAATCATCCCGCCTACTACCAGGGCCATAGCTTCATATGCTTTCCCGCTCCAGCCTACTGCTAAAAAAACCAGACAGGTAGCCATAATGGTGGCAATGGTCATCCCACTTACAGGGTTGTTACTAGTGCCGATCAAACCGACAATACGTGATGATACCGTGACAAAAAACGCGCCGAAAATAATAATCAATACCCCCAAAAGTAATCGGCTGCCAATATTGTCGCCCGGAATAATTGAGAATAAAGACATGATCAATACAAGTGCAATACTACCAAATGCAACTATTTTCAGGCTAAGGTCTTTTTCTGTACGAGCAACCGCAACTTCACTTCTGCCATTTTTCACTGAACCGATGCTTTCTTTAAATGAAGAGATGATGGTTGGAATAGTTTTGATCAGGGTGATGAATCCGCCTGCAGCAACAGCCCCGGCGCCGATCTGGCGAATGAAAGCACGATAGATCGCTTCTGCGCTGTTGGAGAAAGTATGCGATGCAGGATCCCATCCGTATTTGGCAGGGTTGAGTCCGAGTTTCATCAGTTGATTAAAAGTGGCATCACCCGGTACAAGGGTAGCAATCAAGGGAGTTAATACAAAAGAACTAAGTACGCCACCTGCAACCAGGATACCCGCAATTTTTGGTCCGATGATGTATCCAACACCGAGATATTCTGGAGTGATTTCTCCGTCAACCCTTGCAGATGGCAGGTATTTGTTTTTGAGTTGGGTGACATACACCGGTGTTTCTGCAATAACATGAAATACTTTTTGAAGCATGGCATAAATAACAGCCACACCCATTCCTTTGAATGCAATTTTTGCAAGATCGCCTCCTTTTTCACCCGCTTTTAACACACTCGCACAGGCCGTGCCTTCCGGGTATGGAAGGGTATCGTGTTCTTTTACAATCAGAGATTTTCTTAAGGGTATCATCATCAATGTTCCTAGCATGCCGCCTAATATCGCCAAGGTCATGATGGTGAGATAGTTAAAGTAGTTGCTGCTTTCGGGAAGAGAAAGAAATAAAAATCCGGGAAGTGTGAAAACAACACCCGCTGCAATACTTTCTCCGGCACTGCCTGTCGTTTGAATAATGTTGTTTTCAAGTATGGATGTCTTCAGAAAAAATTTTCCGAGTGCAATCGTGATTACGGCGATGGGAATGGAAGCGCTGACAGTTAAACCGGCTTTTAATGCCAGGTAAACAGTTGATGCGCCGAAGATGATGCCGAAGGCGGAACCAACCAATATACTTTTAAGGGTTAGTTCGGGCATCTTGGAATCATCAGACACAAAAGGGCGGAAAGAAGGTTGTGACATATGGCAATCAGTTTTGGCTTGGAAAGATAAAAAAACCCGGCTAAAAGCCGGGTAATCTTTTACCTTGAGGTTTATGCATTCATGTGCATCATCTTTTTCAACTTAGGTGTCAGAGCAAAAAGTAGAACTGCTGCAACACCGCACAGCACGACAAATACCATAAAGAATTCAAACAGATTATGTATGGTAAAGCCTGCAAAGGAAGGGTAATGTACAGAGATTTTATTCTCTGTCAGAAACTGTGTTTGTTCAGGTGTGAGCGTTGCTTTTTGATCGAGTACTGCACCAAGATCGATTCCTTTTTCAGCTGCTTTTTTAAATTGTTCTCCGGTGGCCGGCAGAATCGCACCAAGTGTTCCTGCCAGTGCATAACCCGATGCATTTGATAAAAAGAATACGCCAAACAACAATGAACTAAATCTTTTTGGTGCAAGCTTTCCTACCAATGACAATCCGATTGGAGAAAGGCATAGCTCTCCGAAAGTCTGAATTAAATACAGCAATACCAGCCATTTAATGGCAAGCAAACCAGTGTTGCCAAGGTCTTTTACATTGTGTGCAATTATAAAATAACTTAAAGCGATCAGGGCAAGTCCAAATGCCTGTTTCATTGGGGAAATCGGCTCCAGGTTTTTTGCTCTAAGCTTATCCCACAAGAAGCTGAAAGGCACAGCAAACATCACAACAAATATTCCGTTAAAAATCTGCACCATTGACGGCGGCATATCCCAACCGAAGAAATTTCTATCTGTTTGATTGTCTGCAATGAATGTCAGAGAGGATCCTGCTTGTTCAAATGCAGCCCAGAAGAAGATGACAAAAAAAGAAACAATGTAAATCACAAGTATTCTTTCGGTTTCCACCTTTGTGAGTGATTTGTCGGTAAGAATCAACCCTGCAAGGGTGATGCCACTGCCATAAATGATGGAATAGATTACATTTTGTCCAAAAACAAAATAGAATAAACTAGCAAGTCCTGCAAAGGCGATTACGCTTACTGCAAGCGAAGTGTTTGAAAACTGAGGCTTTTGGGATTCTCCATCTTCGTAATCAGAAGCGTTGTTTTTATCCGGCTTTCCACCAATCGCTTTTCCTTCAGGGGTAACAACGTACTTATCCTTCAAAAAGAAAAAAGTAACAGTGCCAAGAATCATGGCAATGCCGGCACTAAGAAAACCCCATTTAAATGCAAAAATATCACGATTGCCGGTTGCGTCTACAACATCGCCAACAAACGGACATATGAACTGTCCTAAAAATGCACCTACATTGATGCCCATATAAAAAATAGTGAAGGCTGTATCGAGTTTGTTCTTCTCCTCTTTCGGATAGAGAGAACTCACCATACTGGAAATATTTGGTTTGAAGAAACCATTTCCCAGAATGATCAAACCAAGAGCAATATATAAAAGTACTTTTGCAAGGTCTAGGCCGGAAGAAAAAACAGTAGCACTAAAAAATAAAATCAGCTGCCCTGCCGCCATCAGCAGACCGCCTAACATAATACAGGTTCTGTTTCCTAAAAATCTGTCAGAAACAAATCCACCAAGCATTGGTGTTAAGTAGCAAAGTCCCAGAAAGCCTCCGTATATCAAAGAGGATTCTTCCTTGCTCATCATTAATGAATTGACAATGAAAAGCGTCAGAAGCGTTCTCATTCCATAGAAGTTGAAGCGCTCCCACATTTCAGTTCCAAATAATACCCATAACCCTTTGGGGTGACCTTTTTCGGCAATCGTTTTTTCCATACTTTGATTTTGTGTGAGTGATTGGAGAAATTCGAAAATAAGGATTAATTCATTTCCTCTTTAAATGAAGCTTTTTCTGAAATAAAGAATTCATACTTTAATTTCGGCCCCTAATCATCCAATCGCGACCAATGAATATATTATTACTCGGATCAGGCGGACGTGAACACGCACTTGCCTGGAAAATAAAACAAAGCCCTCTCTGTCATCAGCTATATATTGCTCCGGGTAATCCGGGTACAGCTGAATGTGGAACCAATGTGAACCTCCCGATTAATGGCGAATTTGAAAAAATGGAAGCTTTTTGTCGAGAAAACTCCATACATCTGATTGTAGTTGGTCCGGAAGAACCGCTGGTCAAAGGGGGTACCGATTATTTTCGAAAGGCTCATCAGAACAACCCTTTTCAGCATGGCTGGCTTGGCGTAATTGGTCCGTCTGCATTTGCTGCTCAACTGGAAGGCAGCAAGGCTTTTGCCAAACAGTTTATGCAGCGCCATGGTATTCCTACGGCTGCTTACAGAGAATTTACATCTGATCAGTATGTAGATGCTGCTGCCTATGTTACATCACATTCATTGCCGGTTGTATTAAAGGCTGATGGACTTGCAGCCGGCAAAGGAGTTGTCATTTGTCAGACTCACGAGGAGGCCATTCAGGAGTTGAAAGAGATGTTGCAGGACGGGAAGTTTGGCGCAGCAGGCAGTAAAGTCGTTATTGAGCAATTTCTTACTGGAATAGAGCTCAGTGTGTTCGCACTCACGGACGGGAAGGGTTATGTGTTGCTGCCTTCCGCAAAAGATTATAAACGGATTGGTGCAGGAGATACAGGACTTAATACCGGAGGAATGGGTGCGGTGAGTCCGGTTCCTTTTGCAGATGATGCCTTTATGAAAAAGGTGGAGGAACGTATTGTGCAACCGACCATCAATGGTATTTCAGCAGAGAAAATGGACTATACCGGATTCGTTTTCTTTGGTTTAATTAAAGTGGGTGAAGATCCTTATGTGATCGAATATAATTGCCGGATGGGTGATCCGGAGACGGAGGCGGTGATGCCACGACTTCAGTCGGACCTGGTTGAATTGTTAATTGCAGCGGCTGAACAGAAACTTACAGACAAGGCGGTGAAATCGGATCCGCGCTTTGCGGTGACTCGTGTAGCGGTGAGTGGCGGGTACCCCGGAGAATATCAAAAAGGCTTTGTGATTGAAGGTTTGGATACAACAGACCCTGGAACCCTCGTGTTTCACGCCGGGACTAAAGAGGAAAACGGGAAAATATTAACACAGGGAGGTCGGGTACTGGCAGTTACAGCTTACGGCAACTCTGTTGCAGAAGCGGTAAAAATAGCCGGTATTTCATTGGAGAATATTCATTATGAGGGGATGTATTTTCGCCCAGATATCGGGTATGAATTCTATTGACTAACGGTAATAAATAAACGAAATAATGCCCTTGTAATCTTGTTCAATTGGTTTTCCGGCTTTTTAAAAGTTTTCAACATTTGAGAAAAACAGACCGTAAAAATGTTTTTTTGTCCGTCCTATACTTTGTTTTTTCCAATAATTTCACTCAAATTTGCCAGTCAGCTTTTACGATTAATCTTTCTCTGATACAAAATGGGCCTTTTCAACTTTTTTACGCAAGACATTGCCATAGATCTTGGCACAGCCAACACGCTGATTATTCATAACGACGAAATAGTAGTCAATGAACCTTCGATTGTTGCCCTTGATCGCAACAATCCAAAGCATGTATTGGCCGTTGGTAAGAGAGCGTTGATGATGCATGAAAAAACCCATGAAAGTATCCGCACGGTACGTCCACTGAAAGATGGGGTAATTGCAGATTTCAATGCGGCTGAATTGATGATCCGTGAATTAATCAAGCTGGTGTACACCAAAAAGCCGCTTTTCCCACCGAAATGGAGAATGATGATCTGTATTCCCAGCAGCATCACAGAAGTAGAGAAAAGAGCCGTTCGTGACAGTGCAGAGCAGGCCGGAGCGCAGGAGGTTTACCTTATCCATGAGCCAATGGCTGCAGCGCTTGGTATAGGGATCGACGTTGAAGAGCCTGTCGGAAATATGATTGTAGACATCGGAGGTGGTACCACAGGGATTACAGTCATTGCCCTTGCCGGAATAGTTTGTGATCAGAGTATTCGCATTGCCGGAGACGAATTTACGGGCGATATCCGTGAAGCACTTCGTCGTTACCATAGTCTTCTTATCGGTGAGCGTACTGCCGAGCAAATAAAAATTCAGATAGGATCGGCGATGAAAGAACTCGATAATCCACCTGATGATATTCCCGTTAACGGGCGTGACCTGGTAACTGGTATCCCCAAGCAGATAATGGTGAGCTATCAGGAAATTGCGGAAGCGCTTGACAAAAGTATTTTTAAAATAGAAGAAGCTATTCTTCAGGCATTGGAAATGACCCCGCCCGAACTGGCTGCTGATATTTATCGTCGTGGTATCTACATTACAGGTGGTGGTGCTTTGCTTAGGGGGCTCGACAAGCGTCTGATGCAAAAAATCAAACTTCCTGTGCATATTGCAGATGACCCGCTGAAAAGTGTGGTGCGCGGTACCGGCATTGCACTGAAAAACTATAACCGCTATCCTTTTGTGATGCGCAACTAATCATTCCTGGTCCGAGGAACTTAAAACAGTGCGTCTGTGCGCAATCTTTTTGCTTTTTTACGAAGGAATTCAATTTTCCTTCTGTTTGTTTTAACAGAGGTAATCTGCTTTGCATTTCTCTTCCGATACAACCGGTATCAACAGTCAGTTTATTTGAACAAGACCTCAGAATTAACCGGTCGTCTCCAGCAGCGGTACAGCAACGTAGAACAGTATTTCAACTTAAAAGATGAAAATGTTAGTCTTCGTAAAAAAATTATTGAACTGCAAAACCAATTGTCACAAAATTTCCAGTCGGCGGATACTACTCAGGAAATCATAGAGGGGAAGTTTAAGCAAGACAGTGTATGGAATGAAAGAAAATATCTGTACATGGATGCAATGGTGATCAATAATAGCATATCCCAACCTAATAACTATCTCACTTTACACAGAGGAAGTAAACAGGGAGTAAAGCCGGGAATGGTGGTGGTTGGACCTGAGGGAATTGTGGGCACGGTAATTGATGTGAGTGCTAATTTTTCCTACGTGATGAGTCTATTGCATAAGCAAAGCAGGGTAAGTGCCGGATTACGCAAGACCGGAGAAACGGGGAGAATTGAATGGGATGGATCCGATCCAAGGTTTGTGCAGCTGAAAGATATTTCCAAAAGTAGTAAGCCGATAAAGGGAGATACGGTAGAAACAAGTGTTTTCTCTGATTTTCCTCCCGGGATTCCTTTCGGGGTAATTGAAAAAGTTATTCCTGATAAAATCAACGCCTTCTATTCTATTCAGGTTCGTCTTTTTACTAATTTCAGTAAAGTACGTCATGTATTCATAGTAGAAAACCTGCAAAGGGACGAACAGGTTGAACTGGAAAAAAGATCGAAAATAGTAAGATGAATCAATTTTTTAGATACGGTTTCAGGCTGCTGATATTTATTCTTGCGCAGCAATTTATTGGTTATCGTATTCCTCCTTTACATGAGTCTTTTTCAGTCGTTTTCTATTATTTATTCATACTCTGGCTCCCTTTTTCTATTGGGAGAGCGGGGTTGTTATTGCTTTCTTTTATAACGGGGCTGTTTCTCGATAGTTTTACCCGTACCCCGGGTATGCATGCTGCAGCTTGTGTAATGATTGGTTATATTAGACCCTTTTTGATCACATTTTTAATCCCTAATAAAGATATTGATTTCAATTACCGTGAGCCTTCAGTTGTAAGTCTGGGTTTGGTGCCATACATTACTTATGTTGCCTTGCTAACAGTCATTCATCATTTTTTTCTCTTTGCAATACAGGCTTTTCAATATGGAAACGGATGGTATCTTTTTGTAAAAACACTGGGTTCATCATTGGTAAGCCTTATGTTGATTACATTGATAGAAATCATTTTCACCAGGAAGCAGAAATTTTTAACCAATACTTGATATTCTAAACCGTAACATCATAAATGGCCGTTTTTAATCAGTCGAGAAAGTTTACCATCCAGATGATTATCGGTGTGATATTTATCATCATGGTGATCAGGTTGATGACCCTGCAGATTTTTTCCGGCAAGTATGAAAAACTGGCTACAGATCAGGCGATTCTCAGGAAGGTTGTTTATCCAAGCAGAGGGATCATTTTTGATCGTAATGGCAAAGCGATTCTGGATAATACCGTAATGTATGATCTGATGGTTACGCCATCTCAGTTAAAGGGTGTTGATACTATGTCTCTTTGTAATATTCTCAGTATCGATACTGCGGAGTTTAGAAAACGTGTGGTGAATGCAATCATTAAAAATACCAGAAACAGGGCTTCAGTGTTTGAGCCATTGTTGTCCTCTGAAAAGTATGCCCGTGTGAATGAGAAATTATTTCGTTTTCAACCAGCTTTTTTTCTTCAGGAAAGACCTATTCGCACCTATCCGTTCAAAGCGGCTGCGCATATCCTTGGATATGTAGGAGAGGTAGACTCTGCTATTCTGAAAAGATCTAACTTCTTTTATCAAATGGGGGACTTTGCAGGACGAAGCGGACTCGAAAGTTATTACGAGAGAATTCTCATGGGGCAAAGAGGTATTCAATATATACTAAGGGATAACTTCAATCGTCCGATTGGTCCTTATGAGAATGGCGATTTTGATACCGCAGCAGTTGCCGGAAGACATCTCAACACTTACATTGATATTGAAGTACAGCAGATGGCTGAAAAATTAATGAAAAACAAGGTAGGCAGTGTCGTGGCAATCGAACCGAAAACAGGGGGAATCATTGCAATGACTTCCGCGCCAGGTTATGATCCGAATGAACTGACCGGGCCGGAATCAAGAAAGAATTTTAATCGGCTGTTTACCAACCCTTCTTCTCCTATGCTCAACAGAGGAATGCAGGGTGTATATCCTCCTGGTTCTACTTTTAAACCGCTTGGGGCACTGGTGGCACTCAACGAAGGATTGATCACTCCCTCTTATGGTTATCCTTGTTTTGGGCGCTATCAACCATGCGGGAAACCTGCATGTACTCACTCCAATGCCGGTCACGCAGGGGATCTTAAATTGTCGATTGCCAATTCCTGTAATTCATATTATGCCCATTTGTTGCGTTTAACGATAGACAATCCAAAATATAAATCAATCGACAAGGGATTGATGCAGTGGAAGTCTTATCTCAATGCATTCGGACTTGGACACCGCCTTGGCGTAGATCTTGCCGGGGAATATGCTGGTTATATTCCGGATACAACGCGATACAACAAAGTATTCCGTAAAGGAGGCTGGAATTCCTGCACCATCGTATCACTTGGTATTGGCCAGGGGGAGATGCAGGTAACACCCCTTCAAATGGCCAACAGTATGTGTTTGATTGCCAATCGTGGATGGTATTATATTCCTCATTTTGTTAAGTCGATAGAAAATGAAAGCGAAAGAGATACAATTCTTAATTCGTTCAGAGATAAGATCAAACCTTTGCACATTCCCGATACTGCATACCAGGCAGTGATAGATGGTATGGAGATGGTTGTAACGAATGGCACAGCACGCAATGCTAAAATACCGGGTTATGCAGTATGTGCCAAGACCGGAACTGTTGAGAATTATTACAGAGGGGTGAAACAGCAAAACCATTCTTTCTTCGTGGCTTTTGCACCGAAAGATAATCCCAAAATTGCTGTTTGTGTGGTAGTTGAAAATGCAGGATTTGGATCAACCTGGGCTGCTCCAATCGCGTCACTATTGATGGAAAAATACCTTACTGATTCAATTGCGGGACCACAACGTAAAGCTGAAATTGAGCGAATTAGTAATGTGTCACTTATTCCGATGCGTATACAAAGAGAAATACGTGTGAGAGACTCCTTAAAAAGAATAAAAGATTCTGTTGCTGCACGAAAGGCGAGGCTGACTGTAAAAGCAGATGTACAAAATCAAAAGAAGACAATCATAGAGACTGCACATACACCTTATCCTCAGGTGCCGGAGGAAAACTTTTCGGCTTTCTCCACCTTTTTTTTACATTCGGCACCGGGTAGGTTTTTCAAAAAGAACATTCATAAGATTAGGGCATGAGTGCAAGAGACGAAAGTATTGGGAAAGGAGTTGACACGGGCGTTGTGGTGATGTATTACCTCTTGCTTCTAATCGGCTTCATAGCTATTTTTTCAGTTGAATACCGGATGGAGGATTCTTTCTGGAAATCAGTTATTGCGGTTAAAAATAATTATTCAAAACAGCTGCTTTTTATTGGTGTCAGTTCTGTGCTGGCTTTGTTTATTCTTTTGATCGACAGTAAATTCTTCGCTGCAACTGCCAATCTGATGTACCTGGGTGGTATTATTCTGATGTTGCTCACTTTCGTTATTGGGAAAAATATCAGTGGTTCAAGATCATGGATTGCCCTTGGTGGAGGATTTAATCTGCAACCTGCAGAATTGTGTAAAGTATTTACTTCTCTCGCAATTGCCAAATACATGAGCAGACAGGAAACTGATTTCAAACTGTTTCGTTCGCATTTAATTGCTTTTGCCATCACACTTGGTCCGGCACTGTTGTCGATTGCGCAAAAGGAAACAGGATTGGCCCTTGTTTATTTTTCTTTCTTTCTGGTTTTATACAGAGAAGGATTGCCCTCCGTTTATTTAGTAGCAGGTTTTTCTTTGGTTATTCTATTTGTAACGGCTATTGTTATGCCGTTTACAGCTTACGTTGTGATGATTGCCTTGCTACTGTTCATTGCTGTTTATATTCTTTGGCGAAAAATTAAAAAAACGTTTTCTCTGTTTGTTTTCCTTCTCTTGCTTGGAGGAATCTGTGTTCTGTTTAAATATGCGGTCGACTTTATTGTATTTGATAAAATTCTGAAACCTTACCAGTCGGAGCGCGTATTGAATATGTTCGGGAAAAGTTATATCCCTAAAGACCCTAAACGTATTGCACAGTTTGAAAAGGAGAAGGCTCTGGGAAAGAAGAGAGATTATGGCTATAATGTAAGGCAATCCAAAATAGCGATAGGCTCGGGTGGAGTTTTGGGAAAAGGATTTCTGAAAGGAGTGACCACACAGGGTGAGTTTGTGCCGGAGCAACATACAGATTTTATTTTTACAGCTGTAGCAGAAAGTTTCGGTTTCTGGGGTAGTGTATTATTGCTTGGCATTTACTTTATGTTGCTGATGCGCATGGTCAGAATTGCAGAGCGGCAGCGAAGTACTTTTTCCCGCGTATACACATACAGCGTTGTTTCTATTTTATTTTTTCACGTATTTATTAATATCTGCATGACCATCGGCCTTATGCCCGTTATTGGAATTACCCTGCCCTTTTTAAGCTATGGCGGATCTTCGCTCATTACTTTCACTGCGCTTGTTTTTATTTTATTGCGTCTTGATGCCGACAGGCAAATGGTTTTAAGATAAATGAAACTACAATGTCTTTTTTAACATTCGGGTGCATTAGATAATCCGTAATTATTCTCGTTCAGGATTTACCTTCGCGACAATTCTAAATTTATGCAAATCTATCCTCTGTCCGAAGGAAGTTTTACTGTTGATGCCTCCCGTCAGTTTATCCCATTTGATCCTTCTACAGACCACCTAACCGATCGATCCAGGGGGAGTTTATTAGTAGAAGTACAACCTTTCGCTGTAATTACCTCTCAGGATATACTTGTGCTGGATACCGGATTGGGATTCTCAATGCCCGATGGGACACTACAATTACATGCCAATCTTTTGAAGCAGGGCATTAACCCTATGGATGTAACGAAAGTATTATTGACCCATTTGCACAAAGATCATTCAGGTGGAGTATCAAAAGAAGACGCTATTCTGCATCAGCGTTTTTTAAGTTTCCCTAATGCACAGTATATAGTCAATCGTCATGAATTTGAACAGGCAGTTTCTATGCAGTCGAGATCTTATAAAATGGAAGATGTACAAGCGCTTACGAACAGCGATAAACTTATTCTAATTGAAGGAGATGGTGAGCTTGACGGAGGTATTACCTTTCAGCATACAGGTGCACACTCTCCCTGGCATCAGGTTTTCTGGATTCGTGAAAACGATGAAACTATTTTTTTTGGAGGAGATGTTGCGCCGCAGTTTATACAACTAAAAAATAGATTTATCACCAAATATGATGCAGACGGGAGGCTTGCTGCTGATTTTAGAAGTAAGTGGTGGAATGAAGGGAAGGAACAAGGTTGGACATTTTTATTTTATCATGATATCAAGACTCCGGTTTATCGGTTCACTTAAACTTTCATTCAGTCTATTTCGCTAAAAGTTAAGTGTTTTTAAAAACCGGTGTTGTGTTATTAATTACTAAAAACAACTGGTGAAATAAGATTGATGCGGGCTGATGATTGCTTGATTTATTTATAAAATTTACCTGATACTATTTAGTTTTCCCAGGTATTAAAATTCACATTTAATTTAAGATTTTCTGATCAAGATATTTCCATCTAAGGGGCAAAAAATAGGCCAACCCTGAAAAGAGTCGGCCGTTGCTAACCTATGAAAAACACCTAATTACAAATTTAGGAGAAATGATTTTAAACAGACAATTATTTTTTTATTCGCTGTTTTACGCCAGGTCTGTTTCCGGGGTTTTTGTTTAAACGATTAAGTAAAACTCCCCTGAATTCATGCTCAGCCTGGAAAAACTGGTTCATCTTTTTTTCTCCTACTGCCTGCGTAAAACGATCTTTGTATTTTTTTCTTACTTCCAGTACTTTCTCCTCTTTGTCTAACACATCTATTTCTTTACGTTTTTCTTTCGGGCCCACTACACTGCGCATATCCGTTTTATACTCGTTGTAAACAGGCCAGAATTTCTGCGCTTCATCCGTTGTAAGGTTGAGTTTTCGGCTGATAAAAGCCACTTCCAGGGCACGTATTTTTTCTTCTTTGTTAATAGGGTCCGGTTGTGTTGTCTGCGCCTGAAGGGAAGAAAAATTTGTGATTAAAATAAGTCCAATTATCGGGATTAAATAATGTGTTTTTTTCATGTTTTTGATTTTAATTAAAAGGTTTAAAGATTTATATCTGTCTTAATTTCTTCAAAAAATTTATCTGAGAATTGCTGATCAAAATAATTAATTTCATCAGGTAATGAAGCCGGATCTACCATCGTTTCAATTTCAGATTGATTTAGTTGTATGCCTTCTTCTTTTAAATATTCAATGATTTCCTGCTCGTCTGCAGAAGCTAGCAAATGATTGAACTGCTGCTCTGATATAGTAGCGGGGATGCTTACGATATTTTTATTTTTATTCGGCGTAATATTTTCAATAACAAAAGTTAGTACAGCAAATAGAACAGATGCAGCAACGGCATAGCCTATTATTTTAGATGAGATGAGTGAAATTACTTTGGACTGTTTTTTCCTGCTACCGATACCTGCCAATTTTTCCTCTGATATTTCTAAATCTGTTGGCATTGGTTCATAAGGTAGTTTCCGGGAAACTTGGGAAAGAAGAGGTGAAAGAATAATTAATTCCTGCTCAACATCATTTGAACGAATCAGATTCAGCATTCGGGAAGAAAATAAATTAAAGTAATCTGATGGTATATTGTAAGGTGTATTGGTCTCATCTAAATGGCTGCTGATGGTTATTTTTTCAGTCAGCTGCTCAGAAAAAATATTCAAGTAATTTTCATCAGGAATCAAATATGGAAGCGTATTCTTGTGTTCTGCAAGAAGCGGGCTCAGGGCTTTGATTTCTGATTTTGCTAGGATGTCCTTTTCAAACATAAATAATTGACTATTTAACTTCCCTTCGGTTTAATGATTCAAAATAAAAATTTCAATTTTTTTGACTGCATGGTGATAGCTAGCTTTCAGCGCCCCTTCACTGGTATCAAGAATTTTACTCATTTTATGATAGGGCATTTCATCATAGTAGCGTAGATGAAAGACAATTCTTTGCTTTTCTGGTAACTCCTGGATAGCCAGCTGCAGTTTCCATTCAAGCTTACCACTGTCGAAATTTCTTTCTGCCTTAATTTGCTCAGCAAGAGAACCTTCTCCACTGTCAAGGGAAACGGCGAATCGCTTTTTCTTTTGTTCGAGAAAGCTGAGACACTCATTCGTAGCTATTCGATAAATCCATGTATAGAGCTGGCTGTCCTCCCTGAAATTATCCAGCCCCTTCCATATTTTAATAAAAACATTCTGTAGAAGATCGTTTGCATCTTCATGATCCACTACCATCCTTCGAATATGCCAGTATATTTTTTCCTGGTATTTTTTAAGGATACCTGTAAAGGCTGATTCCCTCGTAGAGGGCTGTCTGAATTTTGATAATAGTTCCTGGTCTTCGGGTTGAAGCATACTTGGCAGGGGGCAGTAAAATTAAAAAAACCTGTCGGTCAGACAGGTTTTATATAAAAAGGTTTAAAAGCTTCTGTTATTTTCTGCTGATGGCTTTTTCGGCAGCAGCTACTATATCAACCGGCTCAAGCCCGTATTTTTTTAGTAACTCGGTTGGTTTTCCGCTTTCTCCGAAGCTGTCGTTTACCCCCACATATTCGATGGGCACAGGACAGAATTTTGCGGCAGTTTGTGCGATACTGTCACCTAAGCCCCCTAAAATATTATGTTCCTCACATGTTACGGCAGCCCTTGTTTTTTGAATCGAGCGTACAATTGCTTCTGTATCTAGTGGTTTGATGGTGTGAATGTTGATTATTTCGGCTTTGATTCCTTTTTCTTCCAAAATAATCCCGGCCTGTACTGCTTGCCAAACCATATGTCCACAGGCAAAAATGCTTATGTCGGTACCTTCATTCAACAGTTGTGCTTTGCCAATAACAAAATCTTCTTCCTTCGTAAAAATGGGCCATACCGGACGCCCGAAACGTAAGTATACCGGACCTTTATGTTTTGCGATTGCTTTTGTAGCCGCTTTGGTCTGGTTATAATCTGCCGGCACAATCACCGTCATCCCCGGCAGCATTTTCATCAGTCCAATATCTTCCAGTATCTGATGGGTGGCGCCATCTTCACCAAGGGTTAATCCGGCATGACTGGCGCAGATTTTTACATTTTTCTCACTGTAGGCTACCGATTGACGAATCTGATCATACACACGTCCGGTGCTGAAATTCGCAAATGTAGTTGTAAACGGAATTTTTCCGCCGATGGTTAATCCGGCTGCAACACCAATCATATTGGCCTCAGCGATTCCGCATTGTATAAATCGATCCGGAAATTCCTTGATGAATTGATTCAGCTTAAGGGAGCCTGCCAGATCTGCTGTCAGCGCAACGATTTGATCGTTTTCACGGGCAGCTTCCACAATGCCGTCTCCGAAGCCACTTCTTGTGTCTTTGTTACCTGTTACCTGGATATCTTTTAAGGACATTCTTCTGATTTTTAGAAACTGCTGCAAAGAAAAGGTAAAGTTTGCATATTAAATCCCGATATAGAGTGGTTCTCTTTTTCAAATCTTTTTAGAAGATCATTTTAGATAAATCCTGTATTGACCTGAAATAAATTGTATTCTCATCTGTTGATTTTCTTAGATAGTCAACCTTCTGCTTAAATATTTGTCTTTATCCCGTATGAAGGAGGTTATTAAGGTTCAACACCTTTGGAAAAAATATGGTGATCTCAACGCGGTCAAAGACCTTTCTTTTACGGTGAGATCAGGAGACGTTTACGGATTTCTTGGTCAGAACGGTGCAGGCAAATCGACGACCATCCGCATGATCCTGGATCTAATTCGCCCATCTTCTGGAACCGTTGAGATTTTTGGTCAGTCGGTCCGTAAAAACAGAAAAAATGTTTTTAAGGATGTTGGCGCCATCATCGAGCGCCCAGATTTGTATTCATACCTTACTGGAAGTGAAAACCTGAAGTTGTTTGCCAGGATGAGTGGCGTGCATCTTTCAGAGGCTAAACTGATGCATTTTCTTGAGCTGGTAGGTTTGGCTGAAAGAGGAAGGAGCAGGGTAGGTACATATTCTCTGGGGATGAAACAGCGTTTAGGAATAGCAGTTGCTTTGGTTCATGATCCCGGGGTGCTTATTCTGGATGAGCCAACGAATGGGCTGGATCCGCAGGGGATTGCAGAAATAAGGAAACTCATTCAGCGACTCAGTAAGGAAGAAGGGAAAACAATTCTTGTTTCATCCCATCTGCTTAGCGAAGTGGAGCAGATTGCTACCAGAATGCTCATCATTGATAAAGGTGTTGCTATGGCCGAAGGTAGTGTGCAGGAATTGCTGGATCCGGGCGATACAGGTGTTTTGGTGCATACTACCCGGGATGCAGATACTTATGATTTGTTGTTGAAGTCCCCATTTGCAGACGCTGTTAAGGAAAAAAATGACAGAGGTATATTTCTTCGGATGAATGCTGCAAAAATTCCATCGCTTAACCGATTTCTTGTAGAGGCAAATGTGGATGTTATGTCTCTGGAATCAAGGCAACAACTTGAACATACTTTTTTAAAAATAACTTCTCCCGGCAACTATGTGGACAATCTTTCAGCTTGAGGTTTTTAAAATATTCAAAAAGCCCCGAACCTATATTTCATTTGTGGCCATTACGGCAATTACAGGATTGATTCAAATGGCTATTTATGCAGACGGTCAGCGTTACATGGATTTTTTTCTCAATGATATCAAGGACAATTTTGATGTTATCGGGAACCCGCTGAACGGATACTTTGTTTGTTTCGTGATACTGCAAACATTACTGGTTCATGTTCCTTTGCTGGTTGTACTGATCAGCGCAGACATGATTGCAGGAGAAGCCAACATGGGTACCCTCCGTTTATTACTTACAAGACCGCCTAGCCGTTCAAAATTATTATTTGCTAAATTTTTTGCTTCCTCTTTTTATATTTTTATTCTGCTCATTTGGATTGCGGTAACAGGATTGTTTCTTTCATTGTGGGTTTTTGGAAAAGACGGTATGATCAATGCAAAGAGCTATGAAATTATTTTATTGAATAAAGATGATCTTTTCTGGCGTTATCTGTTGGCTTTCGGCTTCGCTTTCGTTGCACTTAGCACTGTCGGCGCCTTGGGTTTTTTCTTGTCGGTCTTTGCTGAAAATTCTCTCGGCCCCATCGTTGCGACGATGAGTATTGTGATCGTAATGACGATTCTTTCTACACTTGAAATCCCCTTATTTGAAAGGATGCGGCCTTTCTTTTTTACCTCTCATATGATTGGCTGGAAAGGTTTCTTTGAGATGAAAATGAATGCAGACGGATCAGCAATACCGGGTACTGTCAGGAACTTGCCTGCAGTAATGAAAAGCCTGTCTGTTCTTTTACTTCATATTGCCGGTTTGTTTTTTGCATCCTGGTATGTATTCAGAAAAAAAGACATTGTCAATTAAATCTATTTATGATGTATAGAACTTTTATTGCGCTTTTGTTATCATTTTGTTTTGTCAATCCTGTCAGTATTCAAGCACAGGAGGCAAAGGATTTGCTTCAGAAAGTGCAGCGAAAAATGGATCAGGTAAAAGATTATGTGGCGACAGGTATTATGAAAACGGATGTAGTGTTTATCAAGGCTCCCGTTTCAAAAATAAAAGCATTGTATGTGCAACCCGACCGGTTTCAGATTCAGCGTGATGGTGGCGTTTCTCTGCTTCCAAAAGGAGGAGTGAGTGTAAATTTACGCTCACTTGTTTTGGCCAATAATTATACAATTGTTGATGCTGGTTCCGTTATTTATAATAAAATACCTGTACGTGTTCTTAAACTACTTCCATTGGATGAAAAATCAGATGTCGTCTTATCAACTTTATACATAGATGAGAAAAGACTGGTTATCGTCAAATCTTTTACAACTACACAACAGAATGGCACCTATGAAATGGAAATGATCTATCAGAAAAACATTCAATGGGGATTGCCCGACAAGGTAATTTTTTCATTTAATACCAAAGATTACAAATTACCGAAGGGGATTACGCTAGAATACGATGATGGGTCAAAAAAGAACACACTGCCGCAAAATAAAAAGGGAAGGGTTGAAATTGTTTACAGCGAATATCTGATTAACAAGGGATTGGCTGCAAAGCAGATTAAATAATCGCAGATTTCTTTTCTGATTGAAATGCTCTAATCGTGAAGTCTTTCATCCACAGCCCGTGCAAGAATTCTTCCACTTAATTTTTGGAGCGGATTTTTTCGCACTTCTTCATAGCCTTGTTTTTGTCGCCAGATATCGATTGCTGTAAAAAGAGCTGCCATCAGAGATGTTTCATCAGCTTTCCCTTTTCCGGCAATGTCGAAAGCTGTTCCGTGATCCGGACTTGTACGCACAACGTCTAAGCCTGCTGTATAATTTACGCCCTCACTTTTTGCAAGAGATTTGAACGGGATTAACCCCTGGTCGTGGTACATCGCCAATACAGCATCAAAATTTTCATGTTGTCCGCGGGCGAAAAAAGCATCTGCACTATATGGCCCGAAAGCAAGAATGTTTTTCTGTCGGGCATCTTTTAATGCTGGTTTTATGATTGTCTCTTCTTCTTTCCCTACAAGTCCTTCATCGCCCGCATGCGGGTTTAACCCCAAAACAGCTATTCGTGGTTTGTCGACACCAAAATCTTTCTGCAGGCTTTTCTGGAGTAGCTCAAGCTTTAGAAGAATTTTTTCTTTAGAGATGTGATTGGCAACTTCATTTACCGGCACATGCTCGGTTAAAAGCCCGACCCTCATATTCTCAGCAACCATCAGCATCAGCACATCTTTTGCATTAAAAAAAGCCTTGAGAAAAGGAGTGTGGCCTGTATAGGGGAAGGTATCACTTTGTACATTCTTTTTGTGAAGAGGTGCTGTAACCAATGCATTGATAAATCCTTCCTTCAGCGCTTTTGCTGCGACGGAAAGAGAAACAACGGCATATTTACCTCCGATTTCATTTAACTGGCCGGGCATAACGTCTACTTCTTCTTCCCAGCAGGTAAACACATTGATTGTTTTCGGATTTATTTTATCGAAGTCTTTGACCGACTGGTAGTTTGGCACGCTTTCCCCTAATGTTTTACGATAAAAGTTAATGACTTTATTGGAAGCAAAAATAACAGGAGTGCAAAATTCAGTCACCCTTGTATCACTAAGTGCTTTTAATATTATTTCAAGGCCGATTCCGTTGATATCGCCGCAGGAAAACCCGACAATCGGTTTAAGTTGTTGTGTACTCATATATGGGATAAAATTAAGTCATTCCTGCATATGCCACTTTCATTTCAATCTTTAAATAATGTTCTTCGGTAGAATGCTAACATTATATTTAAGGCAAATTCGACTATTCTTCAACAAGGGTTCACTAAGCGTAATTTTACTGTCTGCTATTGTGCGGGTATTCACAATTTATTAAATACTAAGTGTTTTATTTAGGTGAGATATTTGACTTCAAGCTCATTCCTTCATACCTTAGTATTCTAAAATCAAACGTCATGAAAAATATTTTTACAATTATTGCCATTATCCTGATCTCTTTAAATGTACAGGCTGATACACCTGCATTTTCTAGCAAATTGAATTTAAAAGCTGCAGATCAAAGCTTTGGTTTTTTCAGAGTACACAGGATGGCGGATGATGCTTCACTAAGCTGGGGAATATCAAATCCTTTACAGGCTGCATCTTTTGTGATTGAGCGCTCTTATGATGGTGTCGAATTTGAAGCGATAGATGTTGTTGCGGCAACCGGAGCGTCTTCCTATAAATATCGTGACAATACTGTATTTCCAGGTTTTGTGTATTACAGAATTACTTGTGTGAATTCGGATAACTCAGAAACGCAGTCGGCAATTGTTGATTTGAGAATTGTCAAGCGGAAGTAAGCCAAGCTTACCCCGTTTATTTAATATCCTTTTAAAACCGTACCCTTATGAGACAGCAATTATGGCTGTTGCTTTTCATCCCTGTAATTATGTTTAACAGGGCAGCAGCACAAGTAACTACTCCCCAAATCAAAGCTCGCTTTGGTGTTGACGCCGATTTGCGTTCCAACTTTTTCAATGGATTTGTTCAAGCCGGCAATGATGACTGGTTTACCTCAGGTGCCAGTAGCACAACAGGCATATCTGTTATTGACACTACAGGTGCTGCTTTTACATTAAGCAGATATAACACTAATCCAGCTACACGCAATCTTCCTCTTTTTCGTGAGATGTCTGTTCCTCAGTTTACTGTCGTTAACGGCAGAACCCTGATAGACGCTGTTTTCATTCGCGACCACCATGGAACTGACTCAAGTGTATTTGCTGCCGGTAGTAACAAAAATGCAATGAGTCCGGCCGACTGGACTTGTCCAGTGGCACAAAGTGTGCCTACTAAGAATGAAATTCTTGATATGTATATGCACGTACGTCGTGATGGTGTAAATACAACTGATTCACTCTGGTTTTTTGGTGGTTTGTCACTTGACGGAACTACCGGAAACAGATATTTTGATTTTGAAATGTATCAGACAGATGTATATTATGATAATTCAGTTCAGAAGTTTTTTGGTTACGGTCCTGAAGCCGGACATACTGCATGGGTTTTTGATGCAGCGGGTAATGTATTGAAGACAGGAGATATTATTTTTACTGCCGAATATAGCAGTACAGAGCTGACACTTTTGGAAGCGCGCATATGGGTACATCAAAGTTCTTTATCAGTTACCCCGAAAGCGTTTACCTGGGGAGGTTTATTTGATGGGGCTGATGCAGGGTCTGTTTACGGTTATGCCAGCATTATTCCAAAAACGGCCGGTGCTTTTTATAACGGCTCACAATGTGGCAACAATACATGGGCCGGTTCTTTCGCTGTCGTTCGTACCGACAATACAATCGCTACAAATTATACAGCGCGTCAGTTTATGGAGTTTTCTGTTAACCTCAGTAAGTTGGGGTTAGACCCACTCGTATCGATGGGTGATGCCTGTGGCTTACCTTTTCGTCGTCTGATGGTAAAGTCTAGAGCATCAACTGCTTTTACTGCAGAATTGAAAGATTTCGTAGCGCCATTTAAATTTTTCAGAGCGCCTGCCGCTGAACTGGCCGCTAACTTTCCAGTTATGTGCCCCAATAATGTAAGTGATATATGGGTAACAAATCCTATTACAAGTTCCCTTTATACATGGGAGGCAATTACAGGAAATATTGTTGGTTCAACTATCGGCCCAAGTATTGTAGTTGACCAGCCTGGTGAATATATCGTTCGTCAGCAATTAATGGATAGCTGCGGGTCAACTTACGCAACGGATACGATCGAAATAACTATGGCATATAATTGTCAAACCCTGGATCAGTTGTTTAATACACTTACTGTCAAGAAGGAAAATAAACAGGCTGTCATTGCCTGGAACAGCGATTATTTACCTGGTAATAATTTCTTTGAAGTTCAAAGAAGTACAGATGGTGTAAATTTTCAGACTGTACAAACTGTGCAGGCAAAAACAGGTGGTCAATACAAGGTGCCCGACGATCTTTCTCAGTTACAATCCAAATGGGTTTACTATAGATTAAGGTATATCCCTTCAGGTCAGTCTTCGTTTTACAGTAAATCATTGTCTCTGTTTAACAAGGAAAGCAATATGTTGTCATTATTGACTGCGCCAAATCCGGTTACTGATCGCCTTCGTTTGTCAATATCTCTTGAGAAATCTTCTCCGGTTGAAATTTTATTAAGAAACGAACTGGGAGCAGTGGTTTATCGCGAGAAATACAACGGAATGTCCGGTGTAAATGAGTGGCAAATACCAAGAAATAGTTTCTGGAAAACCGGTATGTATATTCTTGAAGTAAAAATGGACAATGAAATATTGCGTCGCCGGTTTTTGATTCAGTAAGATTTGTTCATAGGAACTGTACAAGGTATACTTTTGCATTGTGCAGTACACATTGAAAAAATCTCTTGGTCAGCATTTTTTAAAGGATGAATCAGTATGCGTGCGTATACTTGAGGCGCTCAAAGATGAACATCCTGAAAAATTGCTTGAAGTTGGTCCCGGCGGAGGAGCACTCACAAAATATTTATTAACGATCGAGAACATAGACTTCCGTGCAATAGAAGTTGATCGGGAGAAGGTTGATTATTTACTGAATCAGTTTTCTGCTTTAAAAGACCGGTTGTTGCATGAAAGTATTTTGGATGCTGCGCCTCCTTTTCCAAACTCTTTCGTGCTTGTCGGTAATTTTCCTTACAACATTTCATCACAAATCGTTTTTCGTGTTCTTGAATGGAAGGATCAGGTTACCGCTGTGATTGGTATGTTCCAGAAAGAAGTAGCGCAAAGGATCGTTTCCAAAGAAGGGAGCAAAGCATATGGTATTTTAAGTGTATTGGTCCAGGCATTTTACGAAACTGCTTATTTATTTGACGTCGGACAAGATTCGTTTGTGCCCCCGCCCAAGGTAGTGAGTGGTGTAATTAAATTGACAAGAAGAAAAGATGTGCCTGAAATGAAATCTGAGCATCTTTTTTTTGTCCTTGTAAAAGCGGCATTCAACCAGAGAAGAAAAATGCTGAGGAACGCTGTTCGTCATTTATTCGACCCTTCTGTATTGGAAGATCCCATATTTAATAAGCGCGCAGAGCAATTATCAGTAAAACAATTTGCCGATCTTACATTTTTGATGACAGCAGCTTTGAAAAGTAAAAAGAATATACATGCATAAGGTCTTAATTGGAGCGCCATGCCACCCCATTTTAAAAGAAAGGCTTGAAAATGCAGGGTACTTCATAGTAGATCTTCCTTCAGTCAGTCAGCAGGAGTTTGAGGCGATCATTGGTGAGATGCAGGGTCTTATTCTTTCAACCCGAATCAAGGTTACTGCAAATGTCTTACAATCAGCTGTTCAATTGAAATGGATCGGTCGCCTGGGAAGTGGTCTGGAGCTTATAGATCTTAAAGCTGCTTCAGAAGCTGGGATTAATGTACAAAGCAGTCCTGAAGGAAACCGGGATGCAGTTGGAGAACATGCACTTGGTTTGCTATTGGGTTTGATGCACAACATTACGCGTAGTTATATACAGGTGCGAGAGGGCAAATGGATCAGGGATGCCAACCGTGGAACGGAACTGGGAGGTAAAACCGTAGGGATTATCGGATTTGGAAATACAGGTCAAGCGTTTGCAAGGGTTCTAAAAGGATTTAATGTGAATATTCTCGCATATGATAAATACAAGAAAGGATTTGGCAGCGATGAGGTAAAGGAGGTGACATTGAATGAATTATTGCAACACAGTGATGTTGTTAGCCTTCATCTGCCTCTGAATACGGAGACTTTGCATTATGCCAATGATGAGTTTTTTAGTTTGATGAAAAAAAAGCCTTTTTTCCTGAATACATCCAGGGGGAAAATACATCATACCGTTTCGCTGATTCAGGCATTGAAAAATAAAACAATTTCCGGTGCTGGACTGGATGTTCTTGAGAATGAAGATCTTGTTTCTTATTCAGAAAAAGAACAGGAGAATCTGGCATTTTTAACAGCGCACCCCGGGGTATTGGTAACACCGCATATAGCAGGTTATAGCTTTGAGTCGTTCTTCAAAATGAGCGCTATCCTGGCAGATAAGCTTGGGTTCTGAGATCAACCTGATAAAAGAAGAAATGTCTAAGTTTATTTCTGTTTCGACTTTTTTTATATTTTTGTTTTACGGCAACGCTTCAGCTAAACAACTGGGGCGTTGTTATTTTTTTATGTAACAGCTAAATTTGGTAGTTATGAGCGTACAGTATGTAACAAAAGAGACGTTGGAAAAAATGCAGGCTGAGTTGCAAAAAATGAAAAGCGTAGAACGTCCCGCTGCGGCACGTGCAATCGCAGAGGCCAGGGAAAAAGGCGACTTGAAAGAAAATGCGGAATACGATGCAGCTAAGGAAGCACAGGGTATACTTGAGGCGAAAATAAAACAGCTGGAAGGAATCATTGCTACTGCCCGTATAGTTGATGAATCAAATATTGATACCAGCAGGGTTGCTATTTTGACTAAGGTGACTGTGACCAACCTTGCAACCCAAAAGCAATTGACTTATCAGATTGTTTCTGAAAAAGAAGCTGATTTAAAGCTTGGAAAAATTTCAGTAACATCACCGATTGGGAAGGGGTTGCTTGGCAAATCTGTAGGGGATATTACACTGGTTCAGGTCCCTGCCGGTAAAGTTGAATTCCGGATTGAAAACATAACGATCTGAGTTTTTTAAGACGATAACTTTTATTTTTGATTAAGTGACAATATTTTCTAAAATTATAGCAGGAGAAATACCGGCTTATAAAATTGCAGAAGACGATTATTTTCTTGCGTTTCTGGATGTTTTCCCAATCACAGAAGGGCACACACTGGTTGTTCCCAAAGTTGAAGTAGATAAGTTTTTTGATTTGAATGAGGACTATCTAAGTCGGATTCTGAATTTTGCACAACCAATTACAAAGGCCATCGAGAAATCTTTTCCCTGTAACAGGGTTGGTATTTCAGTTATTGGTCTTGAAGTGCCGCATGCGCACCTGCATCTTGTGCCAATCAATTCTGCAGATGATTTGAATTTTACCCGTTCCAAAATGAAAGTAACATCTGATTTTCTACTAGATACCCGTCAAAAGATTTTGAATAATTTAAAATAATCTCCATGTATACCAAAGATGAACTTGGTTATAAAAAGAAGATCAGGCAGAAGTCAAAGCGTCCTGTTTTTTTAACGCTGCTTTGCTTTCTTTTTGTAATATATGGATTTGCTGAAATTATAAATAGTTATGTAAATACCTATCAGGGGATGAAAACCTTTTACCCCGCGTTTAATTCTTTAATGGTTGTTTTTGGGTTTGTAGCTATTAGCGGAATCTGGTCAATGGAAAAGTGGGGGCCAGTATCTTTTAGCATTGTTTTCCCGCTTAAATTTTTAGTTGAGATTATTTTTTTCGACTGGGCAAACGGAAAGTTCACGGTAGAGCATATGCTCGAAATTTCATTATGGCTACTTGTTTGTGTTGTGGCATACTGGTATATGCCAAAGATGAAAAGGTCGCAGTAATACAATAATTATTTTCGTATTCGTTGAGGATTTTTTTTCAAAAAATCATCCCATCCTTTTATGGATTTGGTTTTAATGCCGGCGGGACCTTTTGTTTGAAAATAATGGCACATCGCCACGGCCAGCGCATCTGTGGCATCATAATACTGAGGCTTAGATTTCAATTCAAGGTGGTGCTGTAGCATTTTCCAAACAGTTTCCTTGTCAGCATTACCGTTTCCTGTTACAGATTGTTTCACTTTTTTGGGAGAATACTCTGTAACTGTGAGTCCGGCCTGTATTGCTGCAGCAATGGCTACACCTTGTGCCCTGCCCAGTTTGAGCATACTTTGTACGTTTTTTCCGAAGAAGGGGGCTTCAATTGCAAAATCTGTCGGCTGATAGGCCTCAATGAGAGAATGTACACGTTCGTGAATCCGATGGAGTCTCTCATAGATATCTTTGAATTTAGCCAGCTTTAAGACATTCGTTTCCAGTAGGGCCGGCTTCCCCTGATGAAATGTAATCAGTCCGTAACCCATAATAATTGTTCCGGGGTCAATTCCAAGAATGATTTTTGATGATGATTGCAAGTCGGTGACTAATTTTGAACAAATAACCGAAACTGCCTAATAAATTCAAAATATTTCTACATTACGTTGCAGGGCCATTGATAGGGATATGGGCCTTTGTCTCTTTATGGCAGTTACTCCGAAATCAGCAAAATCTAGGTTCATCCTGGCAGATCATTAAACAGGTATTTACAGGCGACAATATCTTATGGTTACTACTGCTTTTTGTTCTGATGCTTGTTAACTGGTGGCTGGAAATAAGGAAATGGCAAATCCTGGTTGCCCCTTATGAAAAAGTAAATTTCACATCAGCTTTTAAGGCTGTCATCGGAAGTCTCGCATTTGGTATTGCAACACCAAACCGTGTCGGCGAATACGGCTTTCGTGCATTATACCTTACGCCAGCAAATCGAAAATCAGGCATTCTTTTAACCGTTTTGTCTAGTTTGGCACAATTGGTTTTTACTTTAACGGGAGGTGTATTGGCGGTTATTTATTGGCTTGCAGAGCATCCAGAAATAAGTGCCCTTCCTTCTTTTTCGTTGTGGATGTTGTTAAGTATTTTATTGCTTTTCATAACCGGTACTATCCTTTTTATCTGCTATTTTAGATTGTCTTTGTTTCATAAATTTTCTCAAAGATTTCGCTTATTGCAAAAAATTATACCTCCAGTTTCAGAGTTAAAACTTATAACAAATATTTTACGAATTAGGGTATTAATTTTATCGCTGTTAAGGTATCTTGTATTTCTTATACAGTATATCATAGTCTGGCAGTTTTTTGGAGCAGATCTGTATTGGTATGAATCTTTGCTTTCATCGGCAATCATTTTTTTGCTTATGGCATTTGTGCCGACTATAGCATTGGCTGAATTGGGAGTAAGAGGGCAAGTTAGTGTATGGGTGGCAGGAATTTTTACTCATAATTTCCTGGCTATAGTTGCCGGTACAACATTTATTTGGCTTGTTAATTTATTTTTGCCTGCATTGTGCGGTTCTTTTTTGCTGTGGACGTTCAGGGTTAAGAATAAATAAACAAGACGTCCTATTTTATGTTATTTTACTTGTGCCTCAATGCTGAATGATTGTTTCTTTGCAGGCACTCCCAATCGGGATGCTTTATCGGATTTTATAACTGGGTTAAAAAAATAATATATGTACTTGAAGCATTTTGTTTTTTTTCTTTTTTTATGCTTGCTATGCAGAACCACTTATGCGCAGGAATGTTCGGTCAGAAATAAATCCTGGAAAAACGGTGAGGTAATTAATTACCATGTGTATTATACACTTGCAGGGATTTATGTATATGGCGGGGACGCTAATTTTTCAGTAAAGCTTAATTCATTTAATAGCAATCCTGCTTATTATGTTCGTGGTGAAGGAAAGACCAATTCGTTTCTTGATGGTATATTTAAAGTGAGAGACAAATACGAATCATATATTGACACCCTTACACTACAGCCATACAAGTTTATCAGAAATATTGAAGAGGGTGATTTTAAAAAACATGAAACAGTAAGTTTTAATCACCAGACAAATGTAGCGGTAACGAAATCAGGAGCATACAAAATACCTGATTGCACTCAAGATGTTTTAAGCATGATTTATTATTGTAGAAACATCGATTTTTCTAAATATAAACCCGGTGCCAAAATTCCTTTTTCGATGTTTATCGATGACCAGGTGCATAATTTATATATCAGATATATAGGCAAAGAAGTTGTTAAGACTCGTTACGGAAAGTTTAAATCGATCAAATTCAAACCTTTACTGATTGAAGGAACAATATTCAAAGGCGGTGAAGAGATGATCGTATGGGTTACTGACGACATGAACAAGGTTCCTGTAAGAATAGAAAGTCCAATTTCTGTTGGAAGTGTAAAAGTGGATATGATGGGATACACTGGTTTGAGATATCCGCTTAGCAGTCTTGTAACCAGGTTTTAATCAGTAAGAATCTTGCTTAGTGAAAATGTTTCATTTACTCTTACCCCTTTATCAGTCATTTTCAGTGTACAACATTCATAAACAGGATCGTGTTCAAAAAACAGGATATAATTCTTTTCAACTGCTTCAGCAAGAAATTCCTTCTTCTCTTTTAAAGTTTCCATAGGGAACATGTCATACCCCATCACATAGGGAAGAGGTATGTGTCCGACAGTTGGCAGCAAATCGGCAACAAAAACAATTGTATGTCCGTTGTAATTAATTTGAGGCAGCATCATCGCATTTGTATGGCCAAAACAAAAACGGATATCAATTTCATCACTAAAAGATGCTGATGGAAGTGTATTGGCTTTTTTTTCACCTGCAGCAATCATCTTAAGCACGCCGTATTCTTCTAATGGAAATATATTTTCTTTCAAAAAGGAAGCTTTCTCTCTTTCGTTTGGTGAGGTAGCCCATTGCCAGTGAGCTTCATTTGTCCAATAGGTTGCTCGGGGAAATGCCGGCTTTAGATTATTTCCAATTCGTTCAATACTTCCACCACAATGATCAAAGTGAAGATGGGTAAGTATAACATCAGTGATATCTTCTTTTTTAAATCCGCTTACTTCAAGAGAACGATCGAGTGAGTCTGACCCGTTTAAATAATAGTGCCTTAAAAATTTTTCATCCTGTTTATTACCGATCCCATTGTCGATAAGGATAACCCGGTTGTTTGACTCAATCAGGAGGCAACGCATTGCCAACTGTATTAAATTATTTTCATCTGCGGGGCATAGTTTATTCCAAATAACTTTCGGAACCACGCCAAACATGGCTCCGCCATCAAGTTTGAAATAGCCGGTATTGATTACATGAAGCTTCATGGCCGATGAGATTTTTTATATGCACTGTTCGTAAGAAACAAACCTGCTAGTCCGATTGCGAAAAAAACGATCAGGGCAAGTATCGAATGACGCATGTTGTTTGTAATTCCTTCTATGACTCCGAAGATGACTAATCCTATGACGATTGCCATTTTTTCGGAAACATCAAAGAAGCTAAAAAATGATGCAGTGTCTTTTGTAGGAGGCATTAATTTTGAATAGGTAGACCTGCTGAGCGACTGAATACCTCCCATTACCAGTCCAACAAGAGATGCAAGAATATAAAATCCAGTTTCAGATGTGATAAAATACCCTGTTGCACAAACTCCGATCCACAGTAAAACAGTCAATATTAATATTTTGAGATTGCCGAATTTTTCAGAAAGACGTGACATGCCTATAGCGCCTACAATGGCCACAAGTTGAATGAGCACTGCGGTAATGATGAGTCGATCATCCGGAAGTTTGAGTATTTTGATTCCAAAATCTATAGCTACGAGCATCACTGTTTGTACGCCCATGCTGTAGAAAAGGAATGCACCTAAAAAACGTTTGAGAACCGGCATATGGGCAACTTGTTGCCAAACCAGTTTTAGTTCGTGAAAGCCATTGACGAGGATATGTTTTTTCATTCTTCGTTCTGATTTACTTACAGAAGGAAGACGATGAAAAGCAAACTGGGCAAAGAGTACCCACCAAAAACCTACTAACAGAAAAGTGATTTGTAAAGCTTTTTGTTTATTGTCCATCACTATCACAAGTGCAAATCCTACGAGTTGCATCAATACGCTTCCGACATACCCATAACTGTATCCCATTGCGCTCACACGGTCACGGTCTGATTCATCGGCAATTTCAGGCAGGTAAGAGTTATAAAATACCTGAGAACCGTAAAATCCAATACCGGCAAGCATAAAGCAAAGTAAACCAGTAAGTACATTCGACTCGTCGAAGAAAAAAAGAAGCGAACAGTTTAATGCGCCTAGATAACAGAAAAAACGCATAAACTGTTTTTTATTTCCTTTATAATCTGCAATAGAGGACAGAATTGGAGAAAAAATAGCAATCAGTAAAAAGCCTGCTGCCAGTGTGTAATCTTTCAGTTCTGTATTCACATAATATCTACCGAATAAATGAATTCCTTTGGAAAATTGCGGTTTGTCCACAGAAGTGATAGCAGCATAATAGGCAGGAAAAAAAGTGGTTGTAATAACCAGGTTGTAAACTGAGTTCGCCCAGTCATACATCGCCCAGGCCCGCCAAACTTTTTTATTGTTCATTGCAATGATGGATTCAGACAAGTAAATTAAAGAAAATATACCTGACTATTTTAATTTCCCTGTAAGTACAAGAAATAAAATAACGCCACCGGCTACAATTCTGTACCAGCCAAACAATCTGAATCCATGCTTTTGTAGAAAGCCGATGAAAAATTTGATTGCAAGCAACGCAACAACAAAGGCTATGATGTTTCCAATCACAAAGGCTTGTATATTCTCACTGGATGCAAGAATGATCTGATAACCCTTTTCTTCAATCCCGTTACCCTGCCAGTCTTTTAAAAACAAGGAATACAAGGTTGCTGCTGCCATTGTTGGTACAGCAAGAAAGAAAGAAAATTCCGCAGCAAGGGAACGGGAAAGTTTTTGTTGCATGCCTCCTATGATTGAAGCAGCACTGCGACTGATTCCAGGAATCATGGCAACACATTGCCAGCAACCAATCAGAATGGCTTGTTTAAAACTAACAGATTTCTCATCACTGATGGTGTGGTTATTAAATAGTTTATCAATGAACAAAAGGATGATCCCGCCTGCAAATAAAGAAATGGCTACTGTTAATGGACTTTCAAGCAAGGCTTCAATTTTTTCATCAAACAACTTGCCTAAGATGAGTGCAGGCAGCACGCCAACAATTAATTTCACATAAAATAACCAGCCGCCTGATTCCCCTTTTAATGGGGCCAGAAATTTTTTATAATACAGGATCACTACGCTGAGAATAGCACCAAGCTGTATAGATATAGTAAATAGTTTAGTAAAATCTGAGTTTGGAATTCCGAGGAATTTTTCGGCTAAAACCATATGGCCTGTTGAAGATACCGGAAGAAATTCAGTAAGACCTTCTACTATGCCAATGATGATACTCTCTATATAATTCACAAAAATAATGTATTGATTAGGCTGAATGAATGAACAGCGATCAGTTACTTATTGCTGTTTTTCATGATTGCATATATTTCTAAAACCAAACCGGCAATAATTAAAATGGGGGCAAGGGTAATTCTTTGAAAACTATATACTTGTTTTGAATCAAATACATTTGGATCAGCACTTTTTCCTCCAATCATTAGTAGAATTCCTGCCAATATCAAAATGCCTCCGCCGATCATAAGTCTGTAATTGCCGGCATCAAATATTCTGACGATCCCTTTTTCTTTTTCAGCTTTTTTTTCCTGTTTCATCTGTTTTTGGTTTTTGGTCAACAAGTATCACTTATGCAATCAGCTTCTTTTTTGATCACTTATGTATTTTATTAAGATGACCTAGTAAAGATCATCCAGTTTCATTTTCAGGTATTTCATCACGCTTCGGTGTGTGCTATAAACCGATATGCCAACACCGATAATGATGATTGAGCCAAATAAAATCGTGTAGTTTTTGGTATCTCTTAATGCTTTCATATCGGGAATATAGCTCTCAATCCATATAATCAAGATCCAGATGCCTGCAATGGCGATTCCTGAGCTGATAAGTCCGTTTACGACAGCCCTGATATTCATTGGTTTGGCAATGAATCCTCTGGTTGCACCAACCATCTGCATAGTTTTAATTAAAAAACGGTTGCTGAACATTGCCAGACGAATGGTGCTGTCGATAGACATAATTACAACAGCAGAAAGCAAGATGGCGATAATTAGCAAAGCGATACCGAATTTTCTAGCTCTGTCGGTAATGGTTATGACAACATCTTTAGGGTATTGGATTTCTGTAATCACGCCGGGAAAATTCGCTAAAAGATCAGCTGATATTTTTTCCAGGCTGTCTTTTTGAACATAGTCTGCTTTTGCATAAAAGTCAATGCTTTCCGGCAGTGGATTTTCATTTAGTATTTTATCCCAACTTTCATTGCCATCCTTGTTATAAATGGCTTTTGCCTTTTCTTTATCAACATATTCCCAGGTTCTTACATAAGGCTGAACTTGTATGTAATTTTTTAAATTGTTAATCGATTTTTTGTTTCCGGTAGATAGCCACGCATGAATTTGAATATTCTCCCTTAATGTATTACCTATTTTCTGAAAGTTCAGAAATACCCAACCCAATGTGCCAAGAATAAATAGTACAAGCGCGACACCGGTTACCGCATAGATATAGGATGGCTTAGAACGTTTCATAGATCCTTTACCCTGTGCATTAGCCATAATCCTTTGATTTTCGGTTAGTAGATTGCCTCAAAAATAGATCTTTTCAGACTGCAATCCTTAATTTTGCCCGCCAATATTGTGATATTATTTAATATTTTCAACCCACTTTAATTCATACAGGACAGCAAACTCGATACTCTTCCATAACCGGCGGAAATATTATAAACTGTTTTGTCTGTCAAATCTTTTTTATATGGAATATTCATTCAGGGAAATTGAGAAAAAATGGCAGCAGACCTGGCTTGAAAATAAATCTTATAGCGTTGCTGTTGATCATAGTAAACCTAAATACTATGTGCTGGATATGTTTCCCTACCCAAGCGGATCTGGACTGCATGTGGGGCATCCGCTAGGCTATATAGCCAGCGATATATTTGCGCGTTATAAAAGATTAAAAGGGTTTAATGTGCTGCATCCGATGGGATATGATGCATTCGGTTTGCCCGCTGAGCAATATGCAATTGATCATGGTGTTCATCCGGCTGTAAGTACAGAAAAAAACATCGCTACTTTTAGAAAGCAGTTAGATAATATTGGTTTTTGTTTTGATTGGGAAAGACAAGTGAGAACTTGCGAACCCGGTTATTACAAATGGACGCAATGGATTTTTCTGAAGCTTTACCATAGCTTTTTTAATCGTTTAAAACAAAAGGCCGAGCCGATTGAATTACTGATCGCCTCCTTTGAAAAAGAAGGATCTGTTGTGCATGGCTACAGAATTCCCGGCAAAACATTTACTGCCGAAGAATGGAAAGCAATGACAGA
>JAULVS010000092.1:0-2983 GCA_032110905.1 Chitinophagaceae bacterium
TGTTGACAGCTGCACCCGTTAGTAAAAAGGATCTTCAGTGGAATATAACAGCCATCTTAAACCGAAACAGAAACAAAGCGGTTAATATCGGTCAGTCATTGATTCTGCTTAGTACCAATGGTGGAGCACCGGTAGCTATTATTGAAGGACAACCCATCGGAGTCTTTTATGGTACATTCTTTGCAAGAAATAATGACGGCTCTGAAATCAAAAATTCCTCAGGTATTCCTCAAATTGAAAGAGGTGCTCAAACTAGCACACTTGCTTATACAGCACAAAGAGATGCCGGTGGATTGCCAACCGGAACTACTTTACGTAAAGTAATCGGTGATCCGAATCCAGATTGGACAGGATCACTTGTTAATGAGGTTACCTATAAAAAATTAAATCTACGTGTACAATTTGATGCGGTTCAAGGTGTAGATGTGTTTAATGCCGATTGGCGTACAAGACAAGGTGTCGGAAACGGAAAAGTTGCTGAACAAGAACATCGCGGTCAGATTCCAAGAGGATACATTTCTGGCGTTTACCCGATTGAAGAATGGCGTATTGATGATGGTTCTTTCGTCAAATTACGTGAGGTCGCTATTGGGTATAGCCTTGGCAGAGCTATTAAAGGTTTCAGTGACCTGACACTGAGCCTGAGTGGTCGTAACCTGATTTCTTTTGATAATTACAAAGGTTATGATCCGGAAGTCAATGCTGGCGGTCAAAGTACAATATTGAGAGGTATCGACTTTGGTGCTGTTCCAATTCCAAGAACTTTCAGCTTCACAATTTCTGCAAAGTTTTAAAAACGCATCAGAGAAATGAATTACTCATCAAGAAAAATTAATCATATGAACTTAAAAAATTCAATTGTCGCATACATGTGTTTCATGACACTGTTATTCGGCGCCTCATCCTGTAAAAAGGATTTTACAGATCCTTCCCGTGCAACTGAAGACAAAGTCTTCAGTTCTGCAAAAGGTTTAACCGGTGTTGCAACGGGTTTACAAAGAGTTTACTCACTAGGCCGTGGAAGTTCTTTGTATAACATGGTTTCAATAAACGGCTTATCAACCAATGAATTATTCCTGCTTAACCCGGGTAATCTTCCCGAATTCCAGTTGATTTCGGGTGGTTCATTGGTAGATGGTACCAATACGATGCTGGCCGGATTATGGACAACCAGCAACAAAATTGTCTATGATGCGGATCTGGTCATTGCCAATGCCGGAAATTTAGCGGATAAAGGGTACGCAAGCGGACTCATTGGATATGCCACGATTTTTAAAGCGTTGTCAATCGGTAATATGTCTATGTTCTGGACTGATGTACCCGTCGGTACCGGAACCAATGTGAGTTTTTCAAATCGTACTGCAGGGTTTAACAGAGCTATCACAGCAATCGACCAGGCACTTGCTGCCATTGCAACAAATCCGATAAGTGCAGCATTCACTAGTAGTGTGCCTGCAGGAGTCGATGTTGTAAATACTTTGCAAGCCTTAAAGGCGCGTTATTCTTTGTATGCCGGAAATTACTCACAGGCACTTGCTGCTGCTAATGCAGTTGACCTGTCAAAGCGTTCAACACTTAATACTGATGCGCAAAACCCTAATGTGATTTTTGATGTGTGTACATCTAATTTCAATGTATACCAGCCAAAAGATTCAACACTGGGTTTGCCTGCTGCAATTGCACCTGATCTTACCGATAAACGTGTTGCATTTTATGTAGGGCTAAGTGGTGCTGCTGCTTATCGCTGGGTTATCCGCGGCTTTGCTACCGGAGCAACTTCTGCTTATCCAATTTACCTTCCGGGTGAAATCACTCTCATCAAAGCAGAGTGCTATGCCCGTCAGGCATCACCTGATCTTTCAAATTCACTTATCGAACTTAACAAAGTAGTTACAAAAACTCCTTCATCAGATCTATTTGGAGTTGGCGCAGACTTGCCTGCCATCAGCGGCCCTTTGACGCAGGCGGAAATTCTGGATCAGATCTATCGTCATCGTTCAATTGAATTATATATGAGCGGTCTTCGCCTGGAAGACTCCCGTCGTTTTAGTCGTCCTGCCAGCGAAAGAAAGCGTACATTCTTCCCTTATCCGTTCAGAGAGCGTGATAATAATCCCAATACACCAGCAGACCCGGCAGGATAATTGTTATTGATTTGATTTGTATTTTAAACAGCCTGCAATGCAGGCTGTTTTTTTTATCATCTGTACATATGTCCGGTCTCCATCATCTTTCCTACTTTTGCTGAAATTTTCAATTATGAGTCATCAGTTACTTAAGGGAAAGAAGGGAATCATTTTCGGGGCACTCGACGAAAAATCTATTGCATGGAAAACCGCTCTCACTTGCTATGCAGAGGGAGCTCAGATTGTGTTAACCAATGCACCTGTAGCACTTCGCATGGGAGAAATCAATAAGCTTTCCGAGATGTGTGGTAATGCACCTGTCATTGGCGCTGATGTTACCAATATGGATGACCTTAAAAATTTGATTGAAAAATCAATTGAGCATTTCGGAGGGAAAATCGATTTCATCCTTCATTCAATTGGTATGAGCCTGAACGTTCGTAAGGGAAAGCATTATACTGAAATGAATTACGAGTGGAATTCCAAAACACTGGATATTTCTGCAATGAGTCTTCATCGGGTATTACGTACTGCATGGGACCTTGATGCTTTAAATGAATGGGGAAGTGTTGTGGCACTTACCTATATCGCCGCACAACGCGTTTTTCCTGATTACAATGAAATGGCTGATGCCAAAGCATTGCTTGAAAGTGTGACTCGAAGCTTCGGTTATCACTATGGTGTAAAGAACAAAGTGCGTATCAATACTATTTCACAATCGCCCACCCGTACAACAGCCGGCAGTGGTGTGAAAGGGTTTGATGGATTTATCAATTATGCAGAAAAAATGAGTCCGCTTGGAAATGCAAGCGCCGAAGATTGCGCGAATTATATCAGCCTAATGTTTAGTGACTTTA
>JAULVS010000093.1:0-13795 GCA_032110905.1 Chitinophagaceae bacterium
TGACAAATATTCATTTTCGTATTGACTCTGTTTCTTATGCAGGCATTAGAAGTTTTGATACGGCAACCGGCCTGGGGCAGGGTTTTTTTATGGAAAAGCTTCAGCAGAATAAAATTGTATACAACCTAAGAAGTGAGCAAATAGTATGGGACAAAAAGAAAAAAGAGTGGCGTTTGTTACAGGTTATTGAACGTCGGATCAATGGAGTAAAAGAAAATATTTCTTATAAGGATTCGATGAAAATTGCTTTGGGATATCTTCCTTCTGACCTGGTGAGTGATGAAAACATGAAGGAGAAACTAAATACGCCTGCGCTTAACAGGTTGATCAGTCAGGAACGAAGAAGAGGGTCGGAAGGACTTGCTGCTTTGCAATTTGAAAGATACAGAAGGGATGCATATGCTTTATCAGTGATTTTGATGACGCTGATTGCTGCGATTCTTGCGGCTAGGAAAATTCGGGGAGGTAGCGGGCTGCACCTTGCATTGGCTTTTATCATTGGGGTTGCTTTTATATTGACAGATAAGTTTTCTATGGTTTTTTCCACAAAAGGAAGTTTTCCTCCTTTATTAGCAGCGTGGCTTCCTTGCTTAATTTTCAGCGTAGTTGCACTTTATCTTTATAAAAAGGCGCCAAAATAACCTTCTCCTCTTTCTGTTGTTATGATTTTGTGAAAGTCTGATAATTTAAAAACAAATTGTCTTCAAATTTTGTCAGAAGCATTCATTGTTTACCTTTGATAACGTACCGAAAAAAACATTTAAACAACGCTTTATGGGTATTTTAAAAGATAAGTTCAAAGCAAAAGCTGATGCGGCAGGAGCGGAGATCAAGGATATTCTGAAACAACATGGTAACAAGGTAATTGGGGAAGTGAGCTTGTCTCAGATTTATCAGGGAATGAGAGGCATAACAGGTTTGGTTACAGAAACATCTCTTTTAGATGCACAGGAAGGCATCAGATTCAGAGGCTATTCTATACCTGAATTACAGGATAAGCTACCAAAGGCTCCAAAAGGAGAGCAACCTCTTCCGGAAGGTTTATTTCACCTGATGCTTACAGGCGAATTGCCAACGCAGGAAGAAGCGAATTATATCACAGACATCTGGCAGAGAAGAAGCCATGTTCCCAATCATGTGTTTGCTGCCATTGATGCTTTGCCGTTAAACACTCACCCGATGACGATGTATGTGGTAGGGGTGATGGCACTACAGACAGAAAGTTATTTTGCTAAAAAATACTCGGAAGGCATCAATAAAAAAGACTACTGGGAGCCGGTGTTTGACGATGCCATGATTCTGCTCGCACGTTTGCCGCGTATTGCTGCGTATATCTATCGCCGTAAGTATAAGAACAATGAACATATTCACCCGAACGGTTTGCTCGACTGGGCAGGTAACCTGGCACATATGTTGGGTTATGACGATCCGGGTTTTATGGAATTGATGAGGTTATACATGAGTATTCACGCTGATCATGAAGGAGGTAATGTGTCTGCGCATACCACTCACCTTGTGGGCAGTGCACTCAGCGATCCCTATCTCAGCTATGCAGCAGGTATGAATGGCCTAGCCGGTCCCTTACACGGGCTCGCCAATCAGGAAGTGATTAAGTGGATCTTTGAAATGCAGGAAGCTTTAAAGACAAACGAACCTTCTAAAGAGCAGATCGCGGAATATGTAAAGCAGACACTTAGTTCAGGTAAAGTGGTGCCAGGCTATGGGCATGCAGTGTTGAGAAAAACGGATCCTCGTTTCACAGCACAAATGGAGTTTGGTAAGAAGCATATGCCGGATGATAAGCTGGTAAATACAGTATGGAATATTTACGAAGTGGTACCACCAATTTTGCAGTCATTAGGAAAAATTAAAAACCCCTGGCCGAATGTAGATGCGCATAGCGGTGCATTACTGGTGCATTACGGCATGGTGGAATACGAATATTACACTGTTTTATTTGCTGTGAGTCGTGCATTAGGAGTGTTATCAAGTCTGATCTGGGACAGAGCTTTAGGCTTCCCGATCGAGCGTCCGAAATCTGTTACAACAGATCTGGTGAAAAAGTGGCTTGATGGAAAGGATAATATCTGGGGGGAGTAAGAGATGGTTGTTAGTTATTGGTTGTTGTTTATTAGACATCGGCAACTAACAACCAATAACAAACAACTAATAGCTTTTATTGGACTTCCCGACTTCCGGACTCATGGTCTTTTAATTAAAGCAAACTAGTCCATTTCTTCAAATCCCTTTTTATTTTTTTTAGCTCAGCTCTTTGCTGAAGGATGAATGTATTCTCGCTGAGTTTTCCTGTGATGATTTCCATTTCTTCATCATTCGCATACACCATTTTGCGGAATGGATTGGTATAATCTTTTTCACGGGAAGATTCTATGCCTTTCAGCATCCATTCTTTGGTCTGAATGAAACGGATGAATAATTGATGAATATCTTCATTTTTGAAATTCGGTTTGCCGTCTAACTCTTTCCAGCATGCAAGTGCATGTGCTCTCTCTCCTTCGACGTAAAGGTTTGCCTGTTCTTTATAAAACTGATGCACTTGTTCCCAACTCTTAATTTTATTTGATTCAATTCTCGTGATGAGCTTTTCCAATTCTGATTGTTCTACAAGCTGACCACCTATATTCGCCCATATTTTTCTTTTAGCGGTTACATTTATTGTTTGTTTTCCTTTCAGCGGGAGTTTAATATGGCCGTCAGTCAGTGCTGAAAATAGTTGCTCGGCTATGTAGCAATAAACGAGATCCTGAAAAGTTTGATAAGCCTGTCGAACTTTTAATAGCACAACAGGTCTGTTTGTATTTTCGATGCCTGATACAACTATTTCTAGTTTATCGATCTCTTTGTCATTCGCCTTTAACAATGCCTTTCCTTTTTTGATACAGGCTTTATCATCAGAAACAAGTACTGATTTTTCTTCTTTAAGGGCGGCGCGTCCAACTGCCTTTTCCATCAAGATAAATGAATCAAATATTTCATTGATACTATCAGGTGCCAGGTAGTGATATTCAAGATGCTGATCCTTTGTGAGACGTTTGTCGCGGTCAATATATTTATCTGCATTACGAGCAAGTGCATACATGTTGTACATAAACCAGTAACACGGCATAATAACCAGTCGGTTGTGCTGCTCGTCGTTGCTTACAAGTGAAAAAGGAAAAGTAATATTCAACTCAGCTGGATAATCTCCTTTAGCAAGAAGCGTATATGTTGCAAATTTTGAATTGTGTTTGATGCTCACGCATAAAGCAGGCCAGAAGCCTCTCCCCGCAACTAATTCTCCATCTGCACTTCTGCTATTGTGATTGCTTCCGAGTGTGGCGCCTGCAGCAATATTGCTTTGCCCCATCACCATCGCGGCACAGAGAAAGGAATTATTATGATGTTGTTCGTGCGCAGGAAAAATCAGTGAGTTCAATACTTCACAGCAGCTAATAGTTGCATTGTTACCCAGGTATGAATTAATCAGTCTTGCTCCATATTTCAGTTGCGAGTTGGAGGCCATATAAAAACGAACTGCTTTCACACCATAAAAGACCCGGCATTTTTCTTCAATGATTCCGTTGACCAGTTCACAACCTTCACCTATTTGGGTGGATGCATTGGCAGATGAACGAATGGTAAGATTTTTAAGTTTGTTAGCTCCTTTCAGATATGCATCGGAGCCAACCCAAACATCCTTAATTATTTTACAACTCTTGATCACCGATCGTTCACCCACTTCTCCGTAATAACCTCTGCGTGTATCAAACTTCTTATCTGTAATCAACTTCAAACCTTGCTGAAAAGCTGTTCGGTCTCTGTAACGACTCCATAACCATGCATCACCTGGTAACATGCCATCAAAAGGTATAATGCTTCTGCCTGCATTCTCATTACATACTTCCAGTTTTACTCTGATTGACTCTTCTTCGCCATCTTTCAGCATCCCGTTTCCAAACTTAGCATAGTTCGTGGTGCCCATTTCCTCAATGTTGCTTAATATTACTTCATTAGCAATGATGTAGTGTGAGAGATAATGCACGTTTTCTACAACCACATTGTCTCCGAGATCGCAACTGATAATCGTACTATTGTAGAGTCCCACTTTCATTCGCACTGCATGGAATTCCAGGTACCAGGGTTCCAGTTTGCCGATGCGCACCAATCCGAAGAAAGAACAGTTTTTAACGAGATCCGGTGAAAAAGGATCCGCTACTAAAATATTGTTCCAGTTGTCGCAGGTATTTTGATGTTGAACAAGAATGTTTATCTCTGCTTCTGTCAGATGCCTGTGCTTGATTCTGCTTTTGTTTTGCGCATCCCTGAGGTAATATTCGTTTTTTCCTTTTGGGAGAAATGAATCTGGAATGAAATCAAAACCTAGCTTTGAAGCGGGACTTTTTTTTATCTTATTCATGCAGAGAAAGCTCTTTTTTATTCCACCGTTACACTTTTCGCAAGATTACGCGGCTTATCTACATCGTAACCTTTTGCAATGCCGACATAATATGAAAATAACTGCAAAGGAATGACACTCAGCATTGGTGCAACTATTTCATCCGCAGGTGGAATTTCAATATAATCATCACTCAAAGTAGGACTTATGTCATCGCCTTCAGTAATGATGGAAATCACTTTTCCTTTCCGCGCTTTTATTTCCTGCATGTTGCTAATAATCTTTTCATGGTAGGAGTCTTTTGTTGCTACGAAAACAACAGGAAGTGTTTCGGTTACCAGCGCAATAGGTCCGTGCTTCATTTCTGCTGCCGGATATCCTTCCGCATGGATATAAGAAATTTCTTTCAGCTTCAGTGCGCCTTCCAGTGCTACCGGGAAATTATAACCTCTTCCAAGAAACAACGCATCTGCTGCATCTTTGTATTTGTCGGCAATTTGTTTAATTGCTTCCGTATTTTTTAGAATCACTTCTAATTTTTCCGGAACTGCTTCCAGCTCGTTTAAAAGTTTAAAGTAACGTTCGTCTGAAATGGTTTTTTTCTCTTTCGCGATTTTGAGAGCCACCATCGTTAACACGGCCAGCTGTGCAGTAAATGCTTTTGTACTTGCTACACCAATTTCAGGTCCGGCATGCGTGTAGGCGCCTGCATGCGATAAACGAGCAATACTACTTCCTACTGCATTCACCACTCCGAAAATAAATGCGCCTTGCTCTTTTGCTTTTTCAATGGCAACAATGGTGTCTGCTGTTTCACCACTTTGTGATATCGCAATGATCACATCTCCTTTATTCACTACCGGATTTCTGTAGCGAAACTCGGAAGCATATTCTACCTCTACCGGAATACGGCAGAGCTCTTCAAAAATATATTCAGCAACCAATCCTGCATGCCAGCTTGTACCGCAGGCAATCATCACAATACGAGGTGCGTTCGCTAGTTGCTCGATATTGTTTTGCACGCCCGCCATCGTAATAGTGCCGGCAGCAGCATCAATTCTTCCTCTTAAACAATCATAAATGGTACTTGGTTGTTCGTGAATTTCCTTGATCATGAAATGATCATAACCGCCTTTCTCAATGGCAGCAAGCTCCATATCTAGCTTGGTAATGAAAGGGGTAATTTTTTCATTGCCGAGATTTTTCAGGATCAGTTCATCCGGACGAACGATGGCAAGTTCGTAGTCATTTACATATACTACTTCTTTGGTGTATTCGATGATGGGAGAGGCATCACTTGCAAGGAAGTGTTCTCCTTTGCCGATGCCTATTACCAACGGACTTCCTTTTCTTGCAGCGATAATTGTATGCGGATCATCTTTGTCGATCAAAAGAATACAATAAGCACCAACAACACGCTTTAACGCAATACGTACTGCTTCTTCCAGAGAACATTCATTGTGCAAACGGATATCGTCAATGAAATTTAATAACACTTCTGTATCCGTATCACTGGAAAATGTATATCCTTTATTAAGTAATTCTTTTTTAATCAGCGCATAGTTCTCAATGATTCCGTTGTGGATCATAGCAAGTCTGCCGCTTGCGCTTTGATGGGGATGCGCGTTGCGATCGCTTGGTTCGCCATGCGTAGCCCAGCGGGTATGTCCGATTCCGATATGTCCGTGTACGTTTTGCCCTATCAGGCTTTCCTCCAGCTCAGCGACTTTCCCTTTTTTCTTATAAATCTTTAGTCCATCGTTGAGCAAGGCAACTCCGCTGCTGTCATAGCCCCTATATTCTAGTCTTTTTAACCCTTTCAAAATTACAGGGTAAGCTTCTCTGGGGCCGGTATAGCCAACAATTCCGCACATATTGATAAATTAATTCTTACAAAAATAGGGGGCAGATATGATTTCAGGAATAGAAATCTGGTTGGTTTTCAAGAACTTTTGAAGATATTATGTTAAGATAAAGGCACTAACATTCGATAGGAATTTTTTCCTGTTCGCAGCTTTGCCGAATTTTGCAGCAAATTTTTGATGATGGCAAGCATAGATTACACCAAGTTAACGGCTGATATGATTGAAGAACTGAGGCAAATACTGGGCGAACAATATGTGCTGGTGGATGAGGAAACCCTCAATCATTTTGCACATGATGAAACAGAAAACCTTCATTTTTTACCGGAAGTGGTCGTGAAGCCGGGTACAACGGAAGATATTTCCAGGTTGATGCGTTTTTGTAATCACCACCATATCCCGGTTACCCCACGTGGTGCTGGTACAGGTTTGAGCGGGGGGGCATTGCCACATTACGGCGGGGTGTTGATGAGCACAGAAAGGCTGAATCAAATACTGCATATTGATACCAGAAATCTGCAGGTGACAACGGAGCCGGGTGTGATCACGGAGGTGTTGATGAACGAGGTGAAGGCGTACGGATTGTTTTATCCGCCGGATCCAAGCAGCAGGGGAAGTTGTTTCATTGGGGGAAATATTGCAGAAAACAGTGGAGGACCGAAAGCCGTTAAATACGGAGTGGTGAAAGACTATGTGCTTAACCTGGAAGTAGTATTGCCTGATGGGGAAGTGATCTGGACTGGAGCCAATGTGTTGAAAAATTCAACCGGCTATAACCTAACACAGCTGATGGTGGGTAGCGAAGGCACGTTGGGAATTGTGACGAAAATTGTCCTGAAACTGATTCCGCTTCCTAAATATGATTTATTGATGCTGGTGCCTTTTAAACAACTGGAGCAGGCAGGAGAGGCCGTTAGTGAAATATTCCGGGCTGGATTTGTACCGAGCGGACTGGAGTTGGTAGAAATAGATGCTTTAACGATTGTGAGTAAGATGGTTGATAGCAGTGCTGTGCCGGTGACTGAAGATACGGCAGCCCATCTGATCATTGAAGTGGATGGCAATGATCCGGATGTGTTGATGAAAGACATGGAGGCAATCGGAGAGCTGCTTACAAAATATGATATCGGAGAAATTTATTTTGCCGACGATGCACAGCAGAAAGCTGAACTATGGAAATTACGGCGACGTGTAGCCGAAGCTGTAAAATTAAAAGGATACACGATCGAGGAAGATACAGTGGTGCCGCGTGCTGAATTACCTGCCTTGATTAAGGGTGTGAAGCAATTGGGTAAAGAGTACGATTTCGAAGTTGTGTGTTACGGGCATGCCGGAGATGGTAATTTACATGTTCGTATACACAAGCAGGGAACACCCAACAGCTATGGTGATGAGGAGATGAACCGTTGCTTAAGGGCTTTGTTTGAGCTTGTTCATTCATTGGGAGGAACCATCAGTGGAGAGCATGGAATCGGGTTGATTCAGAAAGGTTATATGGATGTAGTGATGAAGAAAGCAAATCTGGATCTGATGCGTGCCATTAAAAAAGCGTTTGATCCGAATGGGATATTGAATCCGGGAAAGATATTTGATTGAGGAGAGCAATAAGTTAAAACTTAAAACCTATATGAATTACTTTATACTTTATCCTTTTAACTTTATCACATGAGAATACTATCCTCTTTTTTATTGATCATTGTGCTTTGTCAAACAGCTATTTCTCAGGAAAAAAAGTTTGACAGAAGAAGGATGTTTGTAGGCAGCGGAATCAATCTTGGTTTTTTTAATGGTTTCATATTGGGATTGAATCCGGAAGTTGGTTATACTGTCGGAAATATATTGGATGTAGGTGTATCTACTAATTTCACACTTATCACGCAAAATGATCCTTTTTCGCCTAACAGAGACAGGCTGGTAACTTTAGGCGGAGGACCATTCTTACGTATCTGGCCTTTGAATCAGTTTTTTGCAGGCGGTCAGTTTGAGTTTAACAGTATTTCTTTTACCCGAAAGGCCAATGGGGTGCTGGTGTTTAAAGATAGGCGCACTGCACCCAGTTTATTGGTTGGTGGCGGATATGGAAGCAGATTCATTGGGCAGTCGCAATTTTATACAAGTATATTGGTGGATATCATGGGAGATCCCAATTCTCCTTACACTGATCAGTTTGGAAGAATGCAACCTGTGTTCAGGACGGCCTTTACATTTTATCTGAAAGAAAAGAAGTCGCAGCGTTCAGGAAATCGCCGGCGTTTTTCAATACCGTGATTCTGTTGAAAGGCGGTTCGTAAAGAAATCCCTCTTTTTCAAGGTGTTGAATATGTGCGATGAGGTGATTGTAAAACCCATTTGTGTTTAGAAGAAAGATGGGTTTGTTATGGATATTCAGGTTGTTCCAGGTAAGCATTTCAAACAATTCGTCTAGCGTGCCGTATCCGCCGGGAAGAATGATTGCTGCCTCTGCTTTCTCATACATCATTTTTTTACGGGTGTGCATATCATTAACGATAATTAGTTCTGTTAGGTTATGATGTTGCTGTTCCCATTCAGTTAGAAGCTTTGGGATGATACCGGTTACATGTCCTCCTGCTTGCAAAGCAGCATCTGCTACAGCTCCCATCAAACCTTTACCGCCGCCACCATAAACTATGCGTATTATATTTTCAGCAAGCAATTGTCCTAGTGATGTTGCGTCTTTTATGAATGCGGGGTCGTTTCCGGAACGGGAGCCGCAGAAGATAGCGACAGACCGAATGTGATGATATCTCTTTGTGTTTTGCAAAACTTTTAAACTTCAAATGTAAAGGGGATCAAAACAAGTAAAAAATAAAAAACCGCCCTGAAAAGGGCGGTTGCGTAATCTATGATTGTTTGCTGATTAACGAAGGAAGAGGATCTCGCGATATTTTGGCAGATACCAGGAAGTATCGTCCACCAGTAATTCTAATTTATCAACACTGTAACGAATGGCATCAAAATACTTGCCTTTCACTTCATCGCAATAAGCAATTGCTTTTTCACGAGTATCGGAAATGTTGTTTGCTTTTTTACGCGCAGTGATCATCTCCTCTACCAGATCGCTTACTTTATTCACGTGTTCTGAAATTTTTTCAAGAATCTGCTTTTGGTTGGCGTAGGATGATTCAGCAAGACCGATTTCTTTCATTCCTTTGATGTTGCTGATCAGTGTGTTCTGGTATTTTATCGCACCTGGTAAAATATGGCTTGTACAGAGTTCTCCCATGATGCGGCTCTCGATTTGCACTTTCTTGATGTACTTCTCCAGTTCGATTTCATGACGTGCTTCCAGTTCACTGTGTGTGTAAACACCGGTTTTTTCGAACAGTTCCTTGGCTGTTTTCGTCACCATTGCATCAAGTGCAGTTGGCGTTGTTTTCACATTAGGCAATCCGCGTTTAGCCGCTTCTTTTTCCCATGCTTCACTGTATCCGTCGCCTTCAAACAACACTTTTTTACTTTCACTGATGTAGCGCTGTAGGATATGCATGATGGCAATTTCTTTTTTGTCGCCTTTCTCAATCTGAGCATCTACTTCTTTCTTGAATGTATCAAGCGTATCGGCCATGATTGCATTAAGAACAGTCATTGCATTCGCGCAGTTTGCACTTGAGCCAACTGCACGGAACTCAAACTTGTTTCCTGTGAAAGCAAATGGTGATGTTCTATTACGGTCTGTATTGTCGAGTAATAACTCAGGAATGCTCTTATGAAGATCCAGTTTAAGAATTGCTTCATCCTGCTCGTCAAATTTATCAGTCACACGTTTTTCAACCGCTTCAAGTACTTTGTTTAGGTAATTGCCTATGAAAACAGAGATGATTGCAGGCGGAGCTTCATTGGCGCCGAGACGATGGTCGTTGCCTGCACTTGCAATTGAAGCACGAAGCAGATCAGCATATTTGTCAACCGCACGAATCACATTTACAAAGAAGGTTAGGAACATCAGATTCGTCTTTGGTGTTTTGCCCGGCGCAAGCAGATTCACACCTGTATCCGTAGCCATGCTCCAGTTGTTGTGCTTGCCGCTTCCATTGATGCCTGCAAAAGGCTTTTCGTGAATCAAAACACGCAAGTTGTGTCTGCGTGCAACGCGATCCATCACATCCATTAACAGTGAGTTGTGGTCAACAGCAATGCTGACTTCTTCAAAAATTGGCGCACATTCAAACTGTGCCGGAGCCACTTCATTGTGACGCGTACGAAGAGGAATACCAAGTTTATAAGACTCCTGTTCAAAATCACGCATAAATGCATATACTCTTTCAGGGATAGAACCGAAGTAATGGTCTTCCAGCTGTTGTCCTTTTGCAGAAGAATGGCCGAATACAGTACGTCCGCTCAGAACCAGGTCGGGACGTGCATTGTACATTGCTTCATCAACCAAAAAATATTCTTGTTCCCATCCAAGAGTAGCTGTAACGCGTGTTACATTTTTGTCGAAATAATTGCAGACATCAACTGCTGATTTATTCAGAGATTCCAATGCTTTCAGCAACGGACCTTTGTAATCAAGTAATTCTCCGGTATAGGATACAAATACTGTTGGAATGCAAAGTGTTCTTCCGCTGCCTGTTTCCATAATAAAAGCAGGAGAAGAAGGATCCCAAGCTGTATAGCCGCGTGCTTCAAATGTAGCGCGAAGGCCACCATTGGGGAAAGAAGATGCATCAGGTTCCTGCTGTATTAGTGTAGCTCCGTCAAATTCTTCGATAGCCGTCCCGTCACTTTTTAACGTGAAAAATGAATCGTGCTTTTCGGCTGTTGAACCTGTTAAAGGTTGAAACCAGTGTGTGTAGTGTGTCACACCTTTTGTTTCAGCCCACTGGCGGATACCTGTAGCTATCTGACTCGCCATAGAGCGGTCTATTCTTTTTGCACCTTTTACTGAACCGGTCAGGCTTTTGTAAGCTTCGTCGCTTAAAAATGCACGTGCTGTTGAAAGAGTAAATACATTTTCGCCAAAAATAGCCGTGATTTTTCCGATTCCGCTTACTTCGGAAGAAGGCTGTGCGCTCAATTTGTCTATTGCAGAAAACCTCAATGTTTGCATAAGAAATAATTTAAGCTGCAAAAAAAAGGAAAATCTCCTTCATAACGATCATTAGTATTAATAATTGGGGATAAAAGGTGCTAAATACTGTTTTTTGCCTAACATTTTTTAAAAAAACCGTATTTTATGATTAACAAAACTCAGATGTTAAAACATATAAAAAATATTAATATGTATTTTTCCATCTGATTGTTGCAACGATCGGTGCTAGTATAAATGGAATGAAGATGCTTCGATATCTCACAATTGCACCTAGCTGAGGCACGATGTATCCGATGAGCAGTAAAACAACAAATGATATCATAAATACTGCCAGGACAACGGAGTTATCAAAAAGATTTTCCCGATACCTGAAATACCAAATGAAGACTAAAATCCAGATTAATAGAATTTCAATTGCACAAAGGAAATAGAACGGAGAATAGATTTCGGTGATATAGGGCCTTACCAGGCTATGATTCAATGCCTGAGGTGCATTTTTCAGAAAGCTTAAGAAAGAGGATTCCAGTTTTCTTTGAGGCAATATTGATTGACCTCCCAGTTTTGTGAATTCGTGTTTTCTCATAATCACAGCTGTGGGGGCATCTACAACCGGAACAACAATCCTGGTTCCAAAAAATAACATAGTGCCAATTATTCCTGTTATTACAAATGGAATCCATTTCCGGTAAAACCATTTTTCAGCTATCCACCAGCTTATAAAAAAAGGCACCATAGCAAGCGACATATAATTTCTAATCGGGAAAATCAGTCCAATACACAGAGAAACGAGAAGGATGTAGTATATAGGTTTCTTTTTGTATTTGATACCGAAATAGAAGATGTAGTAAGAGTAAGCAAACAATAAAAAGATCAATCCTTCTTTATGAATGCCGGAACACCAGAATAAAAATGAGGGGAATAGAAATATGCTGACTGTCAGTAAATTACGCCGACCGGGAAATACATCATCCATAACCTTTAATAAAGCCACCGGACCGAAGAAGGTAATAAATGAATAAAATATAACATTAGTGTAATAGTTGCTCCCACTAAACAAGTTAAAAATAGCCAACAGCTTCACCAATAAAAGGTGTTTGATGTCGGCCCAAAAAGAATGTGTCGTTGAGAAGAAACGACCGTAACTGCTTCCTTCAGCATTGCTTATCAGTTCAACAAAGAAATGCCATGTATTTTCCTTTAAGAGTTTTGTTTGCGGATGGCTATCGTAAAAGAATTTCCACGTATCTGCCTGATTCTTAAAGTCGGGAATCCAACTGTAGTAAAATCCGTATGCTATTCCTGCTGCTACTTTTAGCAAGAACAGTCCGGTTATCCAGTAGGTGTTGAGTCCGCTGTTACGGATAAATGTTATTCTATTCAGCAGCCATACAAACAGAATAAGGTACATTATAAAGTATAATATTTCCATCTTGGGAGCTCAAAAATAAAATATTTATCACCAACCTTTGATCGCAGTTTGCCGATCCATTACTTTTGCGTTTTTATTACAATGGAAATTACTGCTAAAACTGCAGCGCAGTTACGTCTTACCGAAGATGAATTTGAATTAATCAAACAAAAATTGGGGAGAACGCCCAACTTCAATGAACTCTGTGCCTTCAGTGGTATGTGGAGTGAGCATTGTAGTTATAAGAATTCCATAAAATGGCTGAAAACACTACCTCGTGAAGGGGGCAAAATGCTGGTGAAAGCCGGAGAAGAGAATGCCGGTTTGATGGATCTCGGAGACGGACTTGGTGTGGTTTTTAAAATAGAAAGCCACAATCATCCTTCTGCGATTGAACCATTTCAAGGTGCTGCAACAGGTGTTGGGGGTATTCATCGCGATATTTTTACTATGGGGGCAAGGCCTATCGCGGCTTTAAACTCTTTGCGCTTTGGTCAGCTAAAAGATGCACGTACACAGCACCTGTTGAATGGCGTCGTTCATGGAATCGGCCATTACGGTAACTGTTTTGGTGTGCCTACAGTGGGAGGTGAAATTTATTTTGAATCCTGTTATCATACCAACCCTCTTGTGAATGCTATGAGTGTAGGTATTGTAAAAGTGGGTGAAACGGTATCTGCAACTGCAGCAGGCATTGGGAACCCCGTCTTTTTTGTAGGAAGTGCAACAGGGAAAGATGGAATCGGAGGTGCAAGTTTTGCCAGTGCCGATATTACTGCTGACAGCGTAGAAGAATTGCCGGCAGTTCAGGTTGGGGATCCTTTTCAGGAGAAAAAATTACTCGAAGCATGTTTGGAAGTTATACAAACGGGCGCTGTTGTGGGGATGCAGGATATGGGTGCGGCAGGTATTATTTGCTCTACGGCAGAAATGAGCGCAAAAGGAGAAGTTGGTATGCGTATCGATCTTGATAAAGTCCCTACGCGTCAGAAAAATATGAAGACATGGGAGCTTTTGCTCAGTGAAAGTCAGGAGCGAATGTTGCTTGTAGCAGAAAAAGGCAAAGAATCTCTCAT
>JAULVS010000094.1:0-35088 GCA_032110905.1 Chitinophagaceae bacterium
GATTCGGCAATATGACAAATCCTGCTACCCTTATGTTTACAGTCAACAAATAATCAAACCAATGATAAACCAGATCATAAGCACGAGCTTTCTCAAAAAGATGCAGCCATTTATAACAAGTAAAAGTAACAAAATACAAACTATCATCTTTCTGTTCATGAGTAGTACGTACCGCCATATATGATGAAAATCATTATCAGGTTACTAATTTCATTTCGATTATTTAGCTAACATCGTAAACAAAATGATTTTCACTTTAATTAAATCACCGTCAATTTTTAGGAAAATAAATCTAAGTCCCCGGGGTCGCCAGGGCAGACCCCGGGTTAGACAAGAGGAAAAGTCCAGGAGACCGGGAGACCGGGAGACCAAATGAATAAACTGAAAACCGATAACGGCTAACCGCCAACCGCTTTTCACACCCTCAACAACCCCACTTTATACAACTGCGACACGGGCTTATTGTCCCAGAACAATTCAAAATCTTCAAGACCGGTTTTTTCAAAATCAGATTTTAATTCACCGAGTGTCATCAATGTTTGCTGTTGTATAGTCAGCCTTGGCAAAACAGATAAAAGCCAGTTGCCTTTTTGCTCATCCACCTGTATGGTGAGCTTTTCTTTTTTGGAGATAAATGCTAGCTGCAGTACCGTCCACTGATTTCCTTTCTTCGACTTTGTAACCAATTCCGAATGAGACAATGCGCCAAGGAATATGATCTTGGTATTCGAATTGGAAGAAGGTAACTCTTCCTCCGTAATGATCTTTAAAATATGATCCGGAGATATTGTTGTCCTGGGTATCTTGTGCTCAAACCATTTATGTAAGGGTTCATCCAATCCGATCCCCTGCATATAATTGAAGAGTGATTTTTTTAATCCAAACGAATAAGATTCGTGATCTGCACCTGTTGGATCAATATGCTCTACATCATTATCGGCAAATGCGATTATTGTTTCTTTGGCGCGCTTCACTTTAAACTTCTCTGGACTCATACCAACTGGACTATGTGAAGTCATGGCAAACTGATGCCAGTACGCAGATTGTAGCACTCCTGTTTTAAACAACTGACGAACCATCTCCAGTGAATCAATTGTTTCCTGATCTGTTTGTGTAGGAAATCCATACATCAGGTATGCATGCACCATGATTCCTGCTTGTGTAAAATTGCGGTTAACCTTGGCAACCTGAGCCACGGTAACTCCTTTGTCTATTAATTCAAGCAAGCGATCACTTGCAACTTCCAGTCCGCCGCTTACCGCTATACATCCGCTTGCTTTTAAGAGCAAACAAAGATCACGCGTGAAACTTTTTTCAAAACGGATGTTGGTCCACCAGCTAACAACCAACTTTCTTCTGATAATTTCAATAGCCAGTGATCGCATCAATGATGGCGGTGCTGCTTCATCCACGAAATGAAAACCATTGGTACCAGTCTGCGCAATGATCTCCTCCATTCTGTCGCATAACAGTTTTGCTGTTAGTGGCTCATATCGCTGAATATAGTCGAGTGAAATATCGCAGAAAGTACATTTACCCCAGTAGCAACCATGTGCCATCGTCAGTTTATTCCATCTTCCGTTGCTCCACAAGCTATGCATTGGATTGGCAACATCAATAGCGGAGATATATTTATCTAGCAACAAACCACGGTAATCAGGCGTGCCGGTATCAACCTGTTTATAATCCATACAGGTAGAATTATTAACATAAATCACTTGACCATCCTGCAAAAGATAAGTCCGCTTTAATTGATCCGAACTTATCTCATCATTGATATAACGAATTAGTTGCTCGATGGGCGCTTCACCATCATCCAGTGTAATAAAATCAAAATACTCAAATACACGTTGATCCTTCAGTGATCGCAACTCAGTATTAGGAAATCCCCCACCCATCGCTACCTTAATTTCCGGCCGATGTTTTTTTATCCACTCGGCAATACGAAAAGCTGCAAACAAATTACCCGGGAAGGGCACTGATACAGCAATCAGCTTAGGAGATATTTTTTGAAAATGTCCACTTAAAATATTAAATAAAATCTGATCAATAAATGAAGGTGTGTGCTGAAGTGCAGTATAAATCTCATCAAACTGATTGGCACATCTACCCAATCGCTCGGCATAACGGGTAAAACCGAAATGTTCATCAACATTTTCCTTAATGAAGTCTGACAGATCCTCCAGGAATAACGTAGCGACGTAGCGTGCTTTATCTTCGATGCCCATCGAACCAAAAGCATGGTCATTGTAGTTCTGAAACCTTTCTGCTTCGGGAAGTAGATTACGAGAGGCGATCAGATAAGCAAAAGTGGGATTGTTTCCTTGCAGAAAAGAAATTACATCATCGACAACATCAATGTATCCATCTTTTAAAAGATAAATCCTCTTTGAATTTTCAGTTTTATATGAAGTGATTTTTGCACAATTAAATAGACTTTTAAGCCCTGCTTTTGAAAATATACTAAGCAAAACTTCTATACCCAGGTCTGCCTGATATGAAGAAATGTTTTTTGTATTTAGAAATCCTTTCAGGTATGCCGTTGCCGGATAGGGCGTATTCAGCTGAGTGAAAGGCGGGGTTACTAAGAAAACAGACATACGTAAAAGTATTAATCAAACGATTACGATTAAAATTATTTGTGAATATGAACTTATTTATCAACGCGCAGAATTGGCCAAGTAAGACCATGTGGAGAACCAAGACACAGGCAACCGACAACACCTAACCGAGAACAGGTACACACCATGCCAGACCCTGCGGGGCAAATTCTTTGAATCTTAAGATGAAATAAGCTTGTTTCATTGGGCTCTATGTATTTTTGCACCTCGCAAAGTGTGTACACCTCCTTCAAGACTGATCAAATTTCAGAGAACAATACGTGAAAAACATAACTTCGGACGTTGGCGGATTCTCAGAAAAACATATAAGTTTATTGTAACCTGAATGCATTCCAAAAGACTTAAGTTTGTACCTTCAAGACAAGAGAAGAATTCTGTAATTGCTAACGTTAAATCTTAAATGATTTTCGTTCTTTTGCAGGCTTACGGAAACTCTTATAGTTAACAAAACAGTCTAACTTAATGCAATGCCCGTTGTTAAGCCAACAAAAATTAACAGTATTATGCGATCTTAATCTATTATCGAAATAAATCTACCGCAATGAGCATCATAAAAAATATTGGAAAACAGATGTTGGGAAAAGGATTCAAGGCCCCCATTCTATCAGGCTATCTTAAAGGTCATTATTACAGACTAAATAAATACACGGCCCTTTCTCCTATGTTTGGAAATTGGGAAAGAGACTCACAACTCCTTTTTATTGCGCTCATAAAAAAAGGAGATATTGTTTATGATCTTGGAGCCAATACAGGCATTCATTCATTGCTTTTCTCAAAATTAATCGGTAAAGAAGGAACGGTTTACGCTTGTGAACCTATGCACTACAATATTGATGAAATCGAATTAATTAAACGATACAACAAACTTACCAACATATCCATACTGCCCGAGGCTATTTCCAACAAGGTGGGCACAATGGAATTTGCCCTTGGAGAACATACAAAAGGTGGTAGTCTGGAAATGGGCTTGGAACGCCTAAAAAAAATAAAAGTACCTGTAAACACTATAGACAATTTAGTTAAAAATGGCTTCAAATTTCCTGACTTTATTAAAATTGATATTGAGGGGGCCGAAGGTGCTGCACTTGAAGGAATGGAAGAATCTGTGTATGCAAAACATCCTTCTATGTACATTGAGCTACATACACCTGAGCAAGATCTTAAAGTAGGGGCTTTTCTTGCAAAACACGGTTACGAAGTTTTTCGTTTGAAAACAGATGATGCATTAAAAATCAATAACCAAACAGCTCAATTACAAAAAATACGCGACCTGAGTATTTCGTTCCCTGACCCCAATGGCATATGGGGCTGTGTACTGGCATTACACCCGTGCAGAAAATCTTTCTGGGAGGACGCTGTAGCTAAACTACAATAATGCAATCCCTTCTTAGGATTTCTATGAAATCTAGAATGTATTACACTAAATCCTGATAAGTTTTTATAGCTGCAAATTGCGCTAAGATGCAGCCATTAATAAAAAAGTAGAAGTTAAAAGTTCTTACTCTTATATTCCTGTTCAAGTACAGTTCGTACATCAATTGATTATGAAATTATGTCTGGTTTTCTAAATGCATATTCATAATTGAGCTGACGTCGAATATAATTTGAAATATATTTCAATAAAATCACCTTAAAATTTTAGGAAAACATATTAAAATCGAATTCCCAGGGTCGCCAGGAAAGGACCCGAGTTAGATGAAAATGGTTTGCGAAATAGAAGTTCTTTCACTAAGCGCTTGAATGGAGACAACTGCAAAGACCATATACAATATTCCATTTTCTGATGAATGGATTTTTATGAATATCATTCAGTTTCTGATGAATAACCCTGGGCGAGCAAAAGAGAACAAATCTCTTCTATTCATTTATAAAAAAGGACTACTTTCGCTGATGTATTTATGGGTCTCTATAATTCTTTAAAAAGATTGTAGGATCAATAAAAAACTTTCTTTTACAGAATAATAAATGATAGGTTCTTCCCGCAACAAAAAACATCTATTATGATACGTTCGCTGCTTCTTACTGCTTATTCGCTTGTTTGTGTTTTACTCTACTTGCCGGCTACCTCACAACCACCAACAAATCTGACCCTGCTTGATGATTTTACTGATGGAAATTTCACTGCAAACCCTGCTTGGACAGTATTGCCGGAATCCGGTCCGTGGGATATTACAAGTCCATTTGGTCGCACAAACGTTGTAAGAACGAATATGAACTCTTCCGTTAACCCTCAAGGCTTCAGTGCTTTATCTACCCCGTTTACCAAAGTATGTAATGCATGGCAAATTGATTTTGTGGTGGATGTTTGTCCGGCATCCGCAGAAGGTCGTAAAGTGGAATATTATTTCTTGATGACGGGGGCGAGCAATAATCCTAAAAGTACTTCCGGGTATAAACTAAGTTATCGCCTGGCGCTTTTAGATGGCACCACACGTCGCAACTTCCTGATGCTGCAAAAAGTAACAAATGGAGTTGCTTCTCCCACACCGATTATCACCTATAACAATGGAACAACCTGTGGACTTGGTACCGTTACACTTACTTATGACAACGGCACATGGTCTTTATTTGTAGGCTCCACCCTGCGCGGCACCGGAAATGATGCCACCTATAATCCTTCTTCTTGTACGCACCAGGCAATTGCCGTTACCGACTCTGTTTTAACTGCCTTTACAGACAGATATAGTTTTGATAATATTAAATTCAGAGAAGCTGAAGTTACATCAACGAATAATCTGATCAACGGATTGAGCGCAACTACTATCTCCGCGTTTCCTAATCCTACCACTGATAAACTGCAGATCTCTTTTGATGCTAAAAAAGCACAAAGGGGAGAGCTTGCGTTGACCGATATGCAGGGACGAATTGTTTATCGTCAAACATTAGCTATAGGATCTGGAAAGAATAATCTTTCGCTGAACATTCGGGAGAAAAAAATACAAGCCGGCTTGTATCTGTTAACTCTTTTCTATGAAGAAGAACGGAAACAAACAAAGCTGGTTATTCAATAAGGGAATTGTTTACGAAGAGGGCTTTCGCAGCCAGCCCCGAGGATGGCGAAAAAAGAAGTCTTTATTTATAAAACATTCAATCGCTTTTATAAAATACAAGTTATGACAATCGTTATAATAATTGGAGTTATACTTTTAATCATATTTCTTTTTAATAATGATAAAAAAAATCAACAAATTAAAGTTTTACAAAGAGGTGGACTAAAACTGATTTATCCAAATTTTATTCAATACATCGAACTTGCAAATTCGGGATCCTATTTACATGATTTATCTTTGAGTGAAACGAAATTTGAATTAGTTAAAAATGACGGACAATACCTAGAATATAGATTCCCTATCTATTCTTTTAATGGAGATTTTGGCGGTTATTATCACATAGGTATACGTCATACATTTGGGGCTTATGCATATTGTTATTGTATTAATTCATATGGTAAAAAAATTGAAGGGTTTATGTCTGAATTACATAACGGGAGAAATAATGGTGTACCGAAGGATAAAACTATTGATAACTATAGATTACTTTTTTCAAGTCTTATTATGAAGATGGAAGGAATAAACAACTTTGATGAAAAGTTTTACTACAACAACTTTCAATAGTTTATATATTATAATTATCTCTTCTCTGGCAAGTGTTCCGCAGAATCACTTGTGTCAATTAATACGCCCCGATTATATAGGGGGATGATTGTATCCCTTCATCATCAATCATCTTTCCTACCATAGTCATTTATCTCAAATCACCTTATTTTTGAAAAAATAATTCTATGCTACTTAAATCGATCTTTTTTGCTGCTATTATTTTTTTACTTAATGTAAATGCATTTGCTCAATTTAACTCCAAACTAAACTATGGTGAAGTAAAGGATGTTGATGGTAATACATACAAGACAATTAAAATAGGTACACAAACCTGGATGGCGGAGAACTTAAGAACTACTAAATACAATGATGGCAGTAATATCCCCATTGTGATCGACGATAGCCAATGGGAGAATAATCGCAAAAACAACACCTCATTGCCCATGATGTGCTGGTATAATAACAATCCGCATACTTTTTTAAATACCTATGTATTAGGAGCATTATATAATTGGTATGCGATTAATCCTTCCAAAAATGGGAAAAAGAATGTCTGTCCTACGAACTGGCATATCCCTTCTGATTTGGAGTGGAATACTTTAACCAAATTCTTAGGTGGTGAATTGGTTGCCGGCAGCAAGATGAAGAGTACTGGTAATCAGTTTTGGAGAAGCGCTAATAAAGATGCTACCAACAGCTCCGGCTGGACCGGACTTCCAGGTGGTGTCCGCTACACAGAAAGTTTCTTTGACAAAGGCGAAGGAGGTTATTGGTGGACCTTGGATGAGAACGGAAGAGATATCTACCGCCACATAATTTACAATTACAAACAAGTATTTAGAAAATACGGCAGTGAATACTTCGGTTATTCCGTTCGTTGCATTATGGATTAGATTTTTTTCAATAGCAAAAGCCATCCCATTTTAAGGTGACAATTTATTTTCAATCAGACAAGAGTTCCGCAGAATCACTTGCGCCAATTAAATATACCCCGATTATATCGGGGGCTGATTGCATCCCTTCATCATCAAGCATCTTCCCCTAATCTAGCGCAAGTGTTCCGCAGGATCACTTGTGCCAATTAAATATACCCCGATTATATCGGGGGCTGATTGCATCCCTTCATCATCAAGCATCTTCCCGAACATACGCATTTACTCAAAACGATAATTCTGTCAATTTAGTAATCACGGGAATTATAATCTAGCGCAAGTGTTCCGCAGGATCACTTGTGCCAATTAAATATACCCCGATTATATCGGGGACTAATTGCATCCCTTCATCATCAAGCATCTTCCCGAACATACGCATTTACTCAAAACGATAATTCTGTCAATTTAGTAATCACGGGAATTATGATCCAGATATTAGGATCCTGCCCCGATGTAATCGGGGCGCATTAATTTTAGCCACGAGTGATCCTCCTTCGTCGGAACACTCGCGCCAGTTAAACTGTTCGGTATCGGCTACATCGGTTAATCTCATTTTACCATCAGGAGCCATCATTTTCAACCCGTGACAGTTTGTCACGGTTTCATTTCCTTCTTCCTTCAGTTTCTCTGGCGCAAGTGTTCCGCAGGATCACTTGTGCCAACTAAATCACCCCGATTGTATCGGGGAAGAAAAATATTTACAATAGAGCCCCTATGTAATCGAGGCGTAATTAATTTAGTCACGCGTGATCCTCCTTCGTCGGAACACGCGCCAGTGAAATCCTGCCCTAATGCAATACCCCGTATATTACTTTTTTAATATTATACAAACGAATAATATCGATGGTTATTTATTTTATGTCTTGTAATTCAATTTTTCGGGAATATGTGCAATAAAGCAGAAGAAATTTATTCAAACTTTAAAATAAAAATAACTTATTTTACAACACGTTTATTTATAAGAGTTAATTTATATCAATAAATTTAGGTTTATGCAAAAGTTAAAAGATATTTTTTATTCTCATCAAGGTAGAAATGTTCATAAATGGGATCATTATTTTGATATCTATGAAAAATATTTCTCTCGTTATGTTGGAAAAGAAATCAACATCCTTGAAATCGGAATCTCGCAGGGGGGATCTATTGAATTATGGAAAAAATATTTTGGCGACAAGGTTAACATATTTGCAATGGATATTAATCCAGAATGTAAAACTTTTGAAGATAAAAATGTTAAAATATTTATTGGCTCACAGGAAGATGAAACATTTTTAAAACAGATGATGCAAGAACTCCCTTAACTAGATATTATAATAGATGATGGAGGGCATACAATGAATCAACAAATAGTTTCTTTCAAGACACTTTATTTACATTTAAAAGAAGAAGGTATTTACTTGGTCGAAGATACACACACGTCTTATTGGTATGAATTTCACGGAGGACTGAAGAAAAAGAATACTTTTATTGAATATGCAAAGAATTTGATTGACTCACTATATGAAAGCCATATGCCAAATTTGAAAAATTTGAGCATTAATGAAATAACAAAACACATTAACTCAATTTCTTTTTATGATAGCATCATCGTTTTCGAAAAAAAGATACGACCTAAGCCTTTTCATCTTGATATAGGAGAAAAGACTATTTCCCCATATAAGCCAACTGAATTAAAAAAACAATCTATACTTATGAAAATAAAATCTCTATTTCGCAAACAAATTCACCCTTTCAAACTTAATCAAAGTAAATAATATACATTTCTACCATTTCGAAGTATTTTAAAAAGTATCGCTTTCGCAATGCTTTGGTTGTGGACTGCACTGGACTCGAACCAGTGACCCCTACTCTGTCAAAGTAGTGCTCTAAACCAACTGAGCTAGCAGTCCATTTTATTTTGCTCTTCGCTTTCGCTCTTTTTTCAACAACTCCAACTCCCTGCTCGTTTGCCCTGCAACCGATGTGTTTTCCTGTGCTCGTCGCATCAGATAAGGAACTACATCTTCCAGCGGACCAAAAGGCAAGTATTTGCTCACACGATACCCGGCTGCAGCCAGGTTAAAAGTGATGTGATCGCTCATGCCAAAAAGCTGGCTCAAATGTACGTGCGAATGATCATTTGGCAAACCCCTTTCATGCATCAGCCGGATCGTTTTCAAATTACTTTCTTCATTGTGAGAAGCAACAACGATGGCGATACGCTCAATGCGATCAATACAATACAACACAGCCGCATCAAAATCATGATCGCAACTTTGTTTATCCGCCTGTATCGGTGAAGGATAATCCATTTCTAATGCCCGGGCACGCTCCTTCTCCATATAAGCCCCGCGTACAATTTTTAATGCAAGAATAAATTTCTTTTCATCTGCCACGGCATAACAATCCCTCACAAAATTCAACCGATCATGGCGGTACATCTGTGCCGTATTAAAGACTACCGCTTTCTCTCTGTTGTATTTCTCCATCATCTCTATACTCAATGCATCAATCGGATCTTGTATCCAAGTTTCTTCCGCATCAATCAATACACCGGTATTTTTTTGTGAAGCATGTTTACAAATCCGATCCAGCCTTTCGAATAAATTGGCCCACTCTTTTCTTTCTGAATCTGTTAATGTAGCAATCGCGTTTTGATAGCGCGCTAGCAATGAACCTTTTGCACTGCTGATTGATGAATCAATTTTTTCGAGCAATGAAAAACGAACGAAGCCTGTTATCTTGATACTGATGAATGGAATGTCATTTTGCATAGAGGCATGATCAATGACTCGTATAAATTCTTGACAAGCAGCTTCCATCTCTGCATCATTACGGGCTCCGCCTTCAACACCATAATCAAGAATAACCTGCACACCAAAACGACTCAACTGCTCAACAACCTTATTTGTTTGATTAAGATCTTCTCCTCCAACGAACTGCTCAAATAAAGTATTTTTTATAAGTGAACGAACAGGCAATCTTAATCTTATGGCAAGTGGTGTAATGCGTGTGCCAATTTTCACCAGCCAATTGTACCGCATCATCGAAAAAAGCCAAAATGCTTTCTTCAACTGCACATCACTTTTGTAAGCAAATGCTTTTTCGGTATTATGAAATGATGTGAGTAATTCTTTTGATTCCATGGCAAGAAAGGGAATACAAAGTTATGGGTTAATTTAAAGTCTAGAGAGTCAGGAAGACCAGGAGACCGAAAGTCCAAAAAGCCAAGAGTTGGAATGCTTAAATCAAAATTTAATTATGGCATGTTGAGCTTTAACGAATATGACCAGAGCACCGGGAACATCTCGAGAATGGGCTTCAACGGATAAACTTTTTTAGTAATTCATCCTTTCAATAATTAAGAATTCAAGTAAATATTGAAAGCTTCGAGATCCTTCGTTTACACTCAGGATGACGTATTTAATGTTTGAAAACTGCTAACCGACAACAGTTAACAGATAACCTCTTAAATCGCCTGATGATTGAACGGCTGCAACACCATTTCACTCACCACTCCGCTTGCGGGTTGCTGACATAAAAACCAAATAGCTTTCGCAGCTTCCTCTTCACGAATCATTTTGTCTTTCTGCACACGCAAATCAATGGTATCCCAGAATTGAGAATCAACTCCGCCTAAATACAAATTGGTGATGCGGATATCTGTACGCTTTAATTCCTCACGTATGCTTTGCATCATCCCCACCAATCCGTATTTACTTGCACTGTAGGCCGCAGCTCCGGCCATGGGCACTTTGCCCAATACGCCGGGGATATTGATGATGAGTCCTTTCTTCACTTCTTTCATCATCGGCAGAAAGGCACGCACAAGCAAAAAAGAACCGAACAGGTTCGTTTGCAGCGAGGTTAAAAAATCTTCATCAGTTAACTGCTCAACTGGTTTTATGATTCCTACTCCGCTTGCATTAATGAGCACATCTATCTGTGAAAAAACCTGCACATACTTCTCTTTCAATTGCTGCATATCCGCAGTAACACTGATATCACCTGCATAAACCTGCGTAGAAGGAAGTTTTAATTCAGATGCAAGCGCCTCAAGTTTCTGGCTGTTTCTGCCTGTAATGAATAATTTAGCACCACTTCCTGCCAATAACCTTGCAGCTGCAGCACCAATTCCTCCGGTTGCTCCGGCCAGCAATACATATTTCCCTTTTACCGACTCCATATTGAATTTGTTTAGAGGATAAACAAAGCGCAGCGTGAATTGTTGAATAGTTTACATGAATCAGGCAACGATTATTTTCCCCCATCAGCTTTTTACTCAGCATCCTTCTTTGCATAAAAAGGTCCCGGTATATCTGATCGAGGAATATCTCTTCTTCCGGCAATACCCTTTTCACAAGAAAAAAATCATGCTGCATCGTGCTTCGATGAAACACTATGCCAACTTGCTTGAGAAACAAGGCTACAAAGTGGAGTATATCGACAGCCAGGCTCCAGAAAGTGATGTACGTCTGCTTATCAAAAAATTAGCAACTGAAAAAGTAAGAGAACTGCTTTATACCGATCCGGCCGACAACTGGCTTGAAAAAAGAATCGTTAGTTCTGCAGGCAAGAATAAAATGATGTTGCAGAAAAGTGATTCTCCAAATTTTCTAAATACCGTACAGGAAACAAATGATTTCTTCAAAGGACGAAAAACATACTTCCAGACTGATTTCTATGTGTGGCAACGTAAACAAAGAAAAATACTGGTTGATGAACAACTGAAACCGGAAGGCGGAAAATGGACCTATGATGCTGACAACCGAAAAGCATTTCCCAAAGGAGAAACCATTCCCTCTATCACTTTTCCAAAAGAAGATGACCTCATAAAGGAAGCAAGAAATTATACAGAAATATATTTCAAGAATAATTACGGCTCAACTGAAAACTTTATCTACCCTATAATTCATCATGACGCAGAAAAATGGCTCCAGGAATTTCTCGACCAGCGTTTTGAAAAATTCGGCATCTATGAAGATGCAATGGTTGCAAACGAGTCTTTCCTCTATCATTCTATATTATCTCCCCTCATCAATATCGGATTACTTAGTCCGCAACAAGTAGTTGCTGCTGCTTTAAATACCGGCAAAAAGAAAAACATCCCACTGAATTCATTAGAAGGATTTATCCGTCAGCTCATAGGTTGGAGAGAATTCATCCGTTTAGTTTATGAAAGAGAAGGCAGTAAGCAGCGAACAACCAACTACTGGGGATTTACACGAAAGATTCCGGAATCATTCTGGAATGGAACAACAGGTATTGAACCAATTGATATAGTAATTAAGAAAACATTGAAGACAGGCTATTGTCACCACATAGAGCGTCTCATGGTATTGGGAAATTTTATGCAGCTCTGTGAGTTTGATCCGGATGAAGTGTATAAATGGTTTATGGAATTATTCATTGATGCGTACGACTGGGTGATGGTGCCTAATGTGTATGGCATGACACAGTTTGCAGATGGCGGACTGATGACAACCAAACCTTATATCAGCGGCAGTAATTATTTAATGAAGATGGGCGACTGGAAAAAAGGAGCATGGACTACAATCTGGGACGGATTGTTCTGGCGATTCATGCATACACATCGTTCTTTCTTTTCTCAGAATCCACGGTTAGGCATGCTTCTGAAAACATTTGATAAAATGCCAAAAGAAAAACAAACAGCTCATCTAAACGCAGCCAATCAGTTTTTAAATAATCTTGATCAACATGTCAATCCGTAAAAAACCCTGGAACAGAACAGACCACCCTGTTTATTCAATCAGCTCCTCTGATGGCAAGGAAAATAATATGCATATCATTTCCTACGTAACCGCTATCAGTATGCAACCGAAGCGTTATGTAGTAGGTGTTTTTGAAGGCACCAAAACACTGGAACTGATAAATGCCAACCCTGAATTTGTATTGCAGATTTTATCGAAAGAACAATATCCACTTGTCCGACTCTTGGGACAACAGAGCGGACATTCAATCAATAAAATAGCTCGACTTCAAAAAAGAAATTTAATCACAGAATGGAAAGGATTTTCCGTGTTGAAAGATGCACTGGCATTTCTGCATCTGAAAGCCATTGATCAGTTTAACGGAGGAGACCATACCGGCTTTCTTTGTGAAGTGATCGCCTATAAAAACATGAATGAAGGAGTACCGCTAACGCTGAATGTACTTAGGGAGAAACAGATTATTCGCGGATAAAACAATTTCAATGTTCAATCAAATTCTTTTCTCTGAATTTCCTGTCGATCGTGCATCGGTTCGTTACAGGGTTGAACAGATCAATCCTTTGCAATATGGAAAAACAAGAAATTTTATTGACGGTGCTGTCACCCGTTTATCTCCCTATATCTCCAGGGGCATCATCACGCTTCCCGAAATACTTGATCATGTATTATCAAAAGGATACGGATATCAACAAATAGAAAAATTCATTCAGGAATTATGCTGGCGCGAATTTTTTCAACGAGTGTGGTGGGAGAAAAGAGATATGATATTCGAAGATTTAAAACAACCGCAGCAAAATGTTGCTCATTATCAAATTCCAAGAGCAGTTGTTGAAGCCAGGACAGGCATTGAAGCGATTGACAGGCAAATTAGAGAATGGCATAAAACAGGATATCTGCACAATCATGTTCGTATGTACATCGCATCGATTGTGTGCAATGTTGGACAATCGCATTGGAAGTTGCCAAGCAAATGGATGTACTATCATTTACTGGACGGCGATCCGGCAAGTAATACATGCAGCTGGCAATGGGTGGCAGGATCTTTCTCTTCTAAAAAATATTATGCTAATCAGGAGAACATTAATCGCTATTTACACAGCAATCAAATAAAAACATTTCTCGACTTCAGCTATGAAGAGTTAGCAACTGCATCTATTCCTGATTGTTTAACAGAAACCATCATACCGGAACTAAAGACTCTGCTTCCGGAAAAATCATCAGTTATAAATATTGATCCTCAAAAAACTGTTTGTATTTATACTTCCTATTGGCTGAATCCCGAATGGAGATCGGAATTGGATGCGAATAGAATTTTATTGATTGAGCCAAGTCACTTTCAAAAGCATCCCGTTAGTAAGACGGTAATGGATTTCATTATTTTAGCGGCAAAAGAAAACATTGCAGGAATACAAATATTTGTCGGCGAATTCAGCGAGTTGAAAAAATTAATTGCACCGAGTCAAGCAACTTTTTACCTCGATCATCCTTTACACAAACACTTTATAGGAAATGCAGATCCTTATCCCTGGATGTTTCCGGAGGTAAAAGGAAATTTTTCTTCGTTCTTTTCTTTTTGGAAGAAGGTGGAGAAATATGTTAGACCATAAGTCCATTAGTCCGTGAGGCAATATGTCTACCCCGGGGTCTCGCGAAGCGGACTAAAGGAGGTAATCGCAGAGACATTCTCCGCGCTTCCCTTTGCGTTCTTATTTCTCTGCGCCGAAAAATACTCGCACCTCATAATCCGCCCGCTTCGCAGTCGGACTTTGCCCATAACTCGTAAATTTTCTCACAACCCAAATATCCCCTTATTCAATGCTTTTAATGTAGCAGTCTTATAGTCGGAGCTTACAAGCAGTGATACATTGTGCGGGCTACCACCATAACTCACCATACGAACAGGAATATCATTGAGTGATTCGAACAGACGCTTAAGTAAATGATCAGAATCGGCAAGTTGATTCCCAACAATGGAAATAATACTCTGATTGCTATCTACTTCAACCGAACCGAATGGTTCGAGTTCTTTGATGATTTCTTTCAGATGCTTATCGCTGTCGATTGTTATTGAAACAGCAACTTCAGAAGTAGTGATCATATCGATAGGCGTCCGGTATTTTTCAAACACTTCAAATACTTTTCTTAAAAAACCATACGCAAGTAACATACGACTGCTTTTAATTTTGATAGCGAGGATACCATCTTTCGCCGCAACAGCCTTTGCTCCTTTCCCATCTGCCTCTTCCACAATAACCGTCCCCTTTGCATCAGGCTGCATCGTATTAAGCAATTTCACCGGCACCTTATATTGTTGAGCGGGCCAGATGGAAGCAGGATGAAGAATTTTTGCTCCGAAATAAGCAAGCTCTGCAGCTTCATCGAAACTTAATTGCTCAACAGGAACTGTTTTATCTACCACACGCGGATCATTGTTGTGCATGCCATCAATGTCTGTCCATATTTCACAAACAGATGCTTTGATTGCAGCAGCAACTAACGAAGCTGTATAGTCGCTTCCTCCTCTCTTCAAATTATCCACCTCTCCTTTTGCATTTCGACATATATAACCCTGTGTAACAAATATGGGGTTACCGGGATATTCTTTCAGCAATGCTGTGAGCTTCTGACTAATTACCGGAACCTGCGGTTCATCATAAGCATCAATGCTCATAAAATCGAGTGCAGGTAGTAATATATGCGCCTGTCCTTGTTCTTCCAGATAAGAGCAGAACATCTTTGTACTCATCAGTTCTCCCTGTGCAAGGATATCTTTATTCAAAGCCTCGTTGAAGGATATCTTCAAAATAATATTGAGAAATTCAAAATGTTCAGAAATAATATCATTGCATTTTTTACGCAAATCCTCTTTCGTAAGCAATCCGTTAATAAATGTGCGGTAATGCGCATCTAAATTTGCAATGAGCTGACGGGCACCATCTTTATCATTTTTCGATAATGCGTCACCGATAGCCACCAACGTATTGGTTGTTCCGCTTAATGCACTTAATACAACAATTTTTTCTTCATTGTCGCGGGTAATCAGTTGTGCAACCTGGTGCATACGTTCCGGCTTTCCTACGGAAGTGCCTCCGAATTTCATGATCTTCATGATCCGAACAATTTTATTCCTCGAATAATAAACCTTCTTCTAAACAGAAGCAGTGGTTGTCATGCAAAGAGGAACTGCAATGACCAATTTTTCAAGTGGGAAACAATCGCGGATTGCGAAATTAAAGATTGATGCTGAATTTTTTGCCCAGAAAGTCAAGATCTTCCAATACAACAGGCAGAAGAGGAATTCCATTTACCCTACGCGCTTCTTCAAATTCTCTTTCGGGATCGCCAGGTACAAGGACTCTTTCCTGTCCTTCTACTGGTTTTGCAGCACGAAAACGATTCAGCCAGTGATCCATATCTCTCTTAAACTCATCGGCAGGACGAAACGCATCAATGCGCATTGCACCGAAAAAATGTCCGATGCCCTTGCCCGGCTGGTTTTCCGGCATTGGCACATAGGCAGGAAAAGGCGGCACCCATGGGCCATAATTTGCACCACTCAGTACTGCAGAAAATATATCAACTATCGATCCGAGTGCGTAGCCTTTATGACTACCATGTTCAATATCGCTTCCAAGAGGAAGAAGGGCTCCTCCTTGTTTTAACGCATGAGCATCCGTGACCTCGTTGCCATCTTTATCCTGCACCCAGCCGGAGGGTGTATCAAGCCCCTTCCGCTGAAGAATTTCAAGTTTCCCATTTGCTGCTGTGGTGGTAGCCATATCTGCCACAAAGGGCGCTTCATTGCCTGCAGGAACAGCAACTGCAATAGGATTGGTGCCTAGCATTCGTTCAACAGAGAACGTAGGCGCTACCAGTGCACTTGCATTGGTCATGGCCATACCGATCATTTCTTTTTGCAAGGCCATCATCGCATGGTAACCTGCAATACCGAAGTGGTTGCTATTTTGTACGCTTACCCAACCGGTACCAACTGCTGTCGCTTTTTCCATTGCTAATTGCATGGCTTTTGGTGCAACAACGAGACCCAAACCACGATCACCATCAACTACAGCAGTGGAAGGTGTTTGGTGTAAAATTTTTATAGTGGGCGAAGTATTGACACGACCGGCTTCCCATAAACGAACATAACCGGATAATCGGGCAACGCCATGGCTATCTACACCTCTCAGATCTGCACTTAATAACACCTCAGAGGCGAGAGAGGCATCATCATCATTACATCCGATTGATTGTAAAATTCGTTTTGTAAAATCGAAGAGTTGACTGTATGGAATACTCATAAATAGAATGGTTCAAGTAAGTCGAGAAGCCCGTAAGTCCGTGAGTCGTTAATATGTATAGGAGTTTAGGGTTGTATTTTTTCTTGCAACCCGTAACTAACAACTAATAACCAACAACTAACAACCTCCCTCACGCCTGCGCAGTTGGTCCGCCGAAGTTCATTGGTAGTTGAATCTCATCAATTTCACGGATTACACCATTTGCCTGTTCGAAACGAATGATATTTTCTGTGATGGCTTTCATAAAGCGTTTGGCATGTTGCGGTGTGAGGATAATGCGCGATTTCACTTTGCTCTTAGCGGTGCCTGGCATCACGTTTACAAAATCCACTACAAATTCGGCATGGCTATGGGTGATGATGGCAAGATTGGCGTATTCACCTTCCGCCATTTCTTCTGATATTTCAATATTAAGCTGGTTCTGTTCCTGGGGTTGTTGCTGATCCATAGAAATAAATTTGATCAACAAATATACAAAAGACGAAACGGAGTGACCTAATAAGAAATCAATTAATCCATTATCATTATCAAAGCTTGAGAAGAGATGAAGGATAGACCTCTTTTATTAAAAATAAATTAGGTATTTTTAAAGCTGTTATCGTTCCAAATAATCTATCTATAAACAACCAACCAGTTTTATGATGTCATTACTTTCAATTTTATTTTTTTCAACGCTAACAGGACTCTTGATACCTCAAAAAATATTTTCAATTATTGATGAGTCATTTGATTCAAAACCTAAAATTCTTCTGTCATCTAATTTTATGTATCAGAAGAAAATAGGAAAGTCATTAGGCGAAAAATATCTGCCAGTCATTAAAGCTAAGGGCGGGGGTGGCACATCTATCGACTATAGAGGTTATGATATAAATAAACTTGACGAATACATTGACCCGGGGCCGTATGCAAACTCATATTTCATAAATGGTTGTGATGGCGGGAATATTGCTCCAAAATCAATGAAATGCAGCTCTACACTTCCCGCATGGCAAAATAAAAATTACTCAATTAAAAACCTACTTGATCGCAACCCCACATCAGCTTGGGTAGAAGGTGTTAAAGGATACGGTCAAGGCGAGTGGTTTGAAATATACTGCAATAACCTGAATACAATTTATAATGGATACCAATCTTCTCCGGCTAATTGGATCAATAATTCACGAGTAAAAAGATTTAAAATCTACATAGACGGAAGACCGCTTTGTTACTTGGATCTTACTGACGAAATGGGTGAGCAAAACTTCGAGTTACCCTTTGATATTAAATGGGACAAGGGACATTTATTCCGCTTTGAAATCGTAGAGGTCTATCCCGGGGAAAAATGGGACGATGTTTGCATTTCAGAAATAGGTGTTCAGGGATGTTGTGTTGAAGGTAATCAGAACATTCTATTAGGTGATGGCCTAATGCAGCCTTTAAAGTTTGCTGCAAATTCTACTATTTCTGTATTTGACTCAATAACTAATCCAACATTAAAACAATCTGAAATATTGAAGAAAACAAAAAGAACGCACTTCACCTTAATTAACATCAGTACATCAAATGGGAGCATTTCAGTGACCCCCGAGCATAAACTCATTTTAAAAGATTATGGTTCTATTTCTCTAATGAAGCTAAGGGAAATTTTAAATTGTAATACTTATGAGGAACTAATTAAACATAATCTTCAAGTATACGTCTATAAAGATGGTAAAACATTGTACATACCATTGATAAATATTATGATAGAAAAAGGAGTTTTTGAAACATTTTCTATACGTCAAACAAAAACTGGCAAATATTTTATAATCAATGGATTTGTTCAAGAAACAGATAGTGAATAAACAGGGGGTGATTGTAAAAAAGGACACAATAATATAAAACCAGAAAACTCAAGAGTCAATATCTTTTTACTCATTATTTTTCTAATCCATTGAACAAAAAGTTAAGAAATAATAAATAACCCCGTAAAAAATAATGTACCCTAAAGCAAAAAGCCTCTTCGTCTGAAGAGGCTTTTTGAATTTTGCGGACCGGACGGGACTCGAACCCGCGACCTCCGCCGTGACAGGGCGGCATTCTAACCAACTGAACTACCGATCCATTTATTTAAAGAACAAAAATTTTAATTGGAAAACTCGAACCCGTCTCGCCTTATGAGAGATGACAGAGAAGAATTTAACCAATTGAACTACAGAACCAAATTTTTATATTTAAAGAGCTTTAAAATTCACTTTCGTGAAACTTATATCTTATCAAACACTAAATAGAAGTATTCTATTTTTTACTCAAAATATTTACATCCTGATCTATTAACCAACGCAAATATCTTTTGTTACATCTTTTTAGTCTTTTTTCCTCTTTTAGAGCTTCCTCTTTTAACTCAAAAACCTGAAGAAAAACTAGTTTCCAAGGTATTTTAGTGGATGTAAATTTACTTTTCCCTTCATTGTGATTATTAATCCGCTGCACATAATCCTCACTTACTCCCTTATAAAAATCACCATCTACTTCACTTTCTATTATGTAAACAAAGTACATTTCCAAAGAACTTTTTCGTTGATCGAACCCGTCTCGCCTCAGGCGAGATGACAGGGCGGCATTCTAACCAACTGAACTACCGATCCATTAATTTGGGTTGCAAAGATAGGGATTCTGATTATTTACATGTAAATTTTTTAAAAAAAATCATAGGATATTGAGGAACTACACAACCCCAAAGCTTAAGTATATTTGCACCCTTATTCTAACAGGCATTACATGTTGAAAATCGGCATTTTAGGAGCGGGACATTTAGGCAAATTCCACTTGAATAACTGGAAAGAAATTCAGGATGTGAGGCTGATTGGTTTTTACGACCCTGATACGGAAAGATCCGAAGTCATCGCCCGAGAGTATGGTCTGAAACATTACCCGGACCCTGAGTCCCTTATTCAGGAGGTTGACGCGGTTGACATAGTAGCTCCGACAACTGCCCATTTTCAATTATGTGAGCTTGCAGTGAAAAACGGCAAGCATGTATTTGTAGAAAAACCGATGTGCGACCATCTGGATGAAGCGCGTGAATTGGTTAAATTGGTCAAAGAAGCCGGTGTAAAATTGCAAGTGGGACATGTAGAGAGATTCAACCCAGCTTTTAAAGCAATTCAAAATCTGGATCTCAAACCGATGTTCATTGAAGTGCACCGCCTTGCTCAATTCAATCCAAGAGGAACAGAAGTAAGCGTCATACTCGATTTAATGATTCATGATATTGACATCATTCTTCATCTGGTAAAAAGTGAAGTGCGTCAGGTAATGGCAAATGGGGTATCCGTCATGACAGACACTCCTGATATTGCAAACGTGAGGATCGAATTCAACAATGGTTGTGTTGCCAACCTCACCAGCAGCCGCATCAGCATGAAAAAGATGAGAAAGATGCGTTTGTTCCAACGAGACGCTTATATTGGTGTTGACTTTCTGGAAAAGAAAGCAGAGATCATTCGCATGAAAGAACAGACGGAAGAAAATGAAATTTCTTTCGAGATTAACACTCCGTCCGGACAAAAACCAATTTCCATTTCACAGCCGACTATTGCCGAAACCAATGCCATCAGAGATGAACTACAGTCTTTTGTAGATGCTGTTACAAATAATCATCCAACAGCTGTTTCTGAAGTGGATGGACTTAGGGCAATGGAAGTAGCTCATCTCATCTTGGAAAAAATTCAACGTACAGGCATCAACTGATTATGAAAAGAATCGGACGCATTCATATCGGGCTTTACGTATTTGCAGATTGGATCTCTGCTTTGGGCGCATGGGCTATATTTTATTTATTAAGGAGGTTATTGCTCAACGAATCCTCTTCCATACTTACACCCCCACCTGATTTAGAATTTTATCAAGGAGTACTCTTTATCCCGCTTGGTTGGCTGATCCTTTATCATTTAATGGGCGCATACAGAAACCTATACGGGAAATCCCGGTTTCAGGAACTGACTCATACTTTTTTCTACACTCTTCTGGGATCATTGATTCTCTTCTTTTCACTTTTACTTGACGACCGTATTATTTCTTATAAGTTTTATTATAAAGAATCACTTCTTTTGTTTGGTCTTCATTTTTCTTTTGCCTGGTTTGGCAGATGGTTAATTTTAAGCAAAGTCAAACATCAACTTTTAAAAGGTCAAATTAAAATTAACACCTTAATCATAGGATCAGGACCTAAAGCAATACAACTATATAAAGACGTCTCAAAGAGCAGAGAAAGCAAAGGAATTGAAATAACAGGTTTTCTTTATCCTTATTCAACAGATAAAAATGGATTATCCAGAGTGCTTAATTCATTAGGTAATCTGGAACAGATAATTCAGATAGTCAAAGAACAGGAAATAGAGCAAGTATTAATTGCACTTGAGGATAAAGACAATAACTTGATCGAAAAAATCATCAACCAGCTTAGTGAACTTGATGTACAAATTAAACTCCTCCCAAATACGCTTGCAATCCTTACCGGATCTGTTCGAACCAGTAATGTAATGGGAACCGTAATGGTAGAGCTACACAACGGCGTAATGAGCGAGTGGCAGCTAAATATCAAACGCCTGTTGGACATTATCGCTTCTGCATTTGCAATAATACTTCTCGTACCCATCTATCTTTTTGTGGCAATGCGTGTAAAACTCTCATCAAAAGGGCCGATCTTCTATTCACAGGAACGTCTTGGTCTCAAAGGGAAGCCTTTTCTAATCTATAAATTCAGATCGATGTATGCCGATGCTGAGAAAAACGGGCCGGCACTTTCATCTGAAAATGACTCCAGGATTACCTCATGGGGGAAAATTATGAGAAAATGGCGACTCGATGAGTTACCTCAGTTCTATAATATTTTAATAGGAGATATGAGTTTGGTTGGTCCTCGTCCGGAACGTGCTTTCTTCATCAATCAGATCGTTGCATCTGCTCCTTATTATCGCTACTTACTAAAAGTAAAACCCGGACTTACCTCTTGGGGGATGGTCAAATTTGGATATGCAGAAAATGTTGACCAAATGATTGAAAGAAGCAAATACGACCTCGTTTATATCGAAAATCTTTCTCTTGCACTTGATTTTAAAATTATGATTCATACTGTACGGCTAATTTTTCTCGGTAAAGGGAGATAGTCGCCTATCAGCCGTAGTGTTGTATATTTATTATTAACTATGCTCAATGTTCGATTATATTTAATTATTCAGTTGCTTTTTTGTATCTCTAAGTTAAATGCGCAGGCGCATTACTGGCAACAGCAAACAAACTACCGAATCAGCGTAGAATTGAACGACAAAAAACATACGCTATCCGGTTTTTTAGAACTTACCTATTTCAATCATTCACCAGATACTTTAAAAAGTATCTGGATACACTTATGGCCCAACGCATACCGGACTGACAATACAGCGTTTGGCGACCAACGTCTTGAAAATGGGAAAACTGATTTTTATTTTTCAGATGAAAACGAGCGTGGCTACATTAACAGACTCGATTTTCAAATAAACCAAAAAAGAGCTATTACAAAAGACCATCCTCAGCACATTGATATCGTTGAAATAATTCTTAACCAACCTCTCTCCCCCGGAGAGAATTGCTTGATCACCACTCCTTTTCACATTCAACTTCCGTTTAACTTTTCAAGAGGTGGACATATAAAAAAATCATACCAAATTACCCAATGGTTTCCTAAAGCAGCTGTATATGACAAAGAAGGCTGGCATCCTTATCCTTATCTCGATCAGGGAGAATTTTACAGCAATTTCGGCAACTATGAAGTTAGTATAACCATACCAGAAAAATATACTGTATTGACCTCGGGTATATTACAAAAAACAGAAAATATACCCGGAGATTTTACAAAAGATTCAACAACAAAAAAAACATTATTTTTTCAGCAAGAGAACATACTTGATTTTGCATGGTTCGCAGATAAAAACTTGCAGTTGCTTCAGGACACAATGCTACTGCCCTCAGGAAAGGTGATTAACCTTACAACGGCTTTTAATCCTAAAAATGCAGGCATCTGGAAAAATAGCATTTCTATGATGAAAAGATCTTTACTCTTTCGTACAAATTTGATTGGGGAATACGCTTACAGCCATTGTACCGCAGTAGAAGCAGAGATGGGTATTGAAGGCGGGATGGAATACCCTTGTATTACATCTATTTCTCCTGCTAAAACAGAAAACGAACTCGAAGATGTACTTGAACATGAAATTGGACACAACTGGTTTCAGGGAATGATCGGTTCAAATGAAAGAAAGCATCCCTGGTTAGATGAAGGCATTAATACTTATTATGACAACCGCTATAAAGAAACCTATAAAACAAAAGAGGAACTAAAAGTTACAAATCAGATTGAAGAAGTATTACTATCAACCTTGGAAAGGACAGGGAAAGATCAACCTCTCGCGATCTCATCAGAATTATTTACACCACTGAATTATTTTTTAATCAGTTATCTAAAAGGAGCTAAGTTTATTAAAGAAATAGAAAGTTTCCTTGGAAGGGAATCTTTTGACAAAGCGATGCAATTCTATTTTGAAAAATGGAAATTTAAACACCCGACTCCGACAGACTTTCAGCAAGCACTTGAATTAAGCAGTGGCAAAAACCTCGATTCCGTTTTCTCACTTTTAACCCAAACAGGAAGTCCGGAGAAAAAAACGAAAAGAAGCCTTCAGTTAGGTTTGATGTTTAAACTAAACTCAAATAAAAAAAATACAATTAATCTGACCCCGCTGCCGGGTTACAACTCTTACGACGGCTTTATGGTGGGTGCAGCTATTTCTAACTATAACCTCCCCCCTACAAGATTTCAGTTCCTAGCAGCCCCACTGTATGGCACGAAAAGCAAAGCACTAAATGGAGCTGCTCGATTATCTTATACATTTTATCCCAAAAAAGGAGCAATAGAAAATATTCTGTTGTCTACCGCCTGGATGAATTTTACAAGAAGTGATTTTACAGATACCGCAGGAACTATTTACAGAACAGGATTCAGAAAATTTGTTCCCGGCTTCAGAATCATTTTTAAAGAAGACAACATTCGCAGTACACGCGAACGTAGTCTTCAATGGAAAACATTTCTGATAGGTGAAGACAATCTGCGTTTCAGCAGAGATACATTTGATAACGGAAATGCATACACGATGATTAAATCTGAGGCTTCTTTCAGATATCTGAATCAATTAAAGTTCACGATCAGAGACAGCAGGGTACTTTATCCTTACCGGGCTGAGTTTCAGGCAGAACAAACCAAAGACTTTATAAGACTTGCCTTCACGGGAAATTATTATTTCAACTATAATAAAAAACAAGGCGCCGATGTTCGCTTCTTTGCAGGGAAATTCTTTTATCTCGGCAACCCCGATTTAAGCACCCGCTTCCGAAGCAGCCGTTTTCATCTTAATCTTTCAGGCCCAAGAGGTTTTGAAGATTATACCTACAGCCACTACTTTATTGGCAGAAGTGAATTTGAGGGATGGAGAAGTCAGCAGATGGCAATGAGAGATGGCGGCTTCAAAGTGAGCACCGACCTGCTTGCAAACAAAACAGGTAAAACAGACAACTGGCTGATTGCCATGAATTTCGTTTCAGATATACCGGATCAGTTAAATATATTGAATGTATTGCCTTTCAAAATTCCTGTAAAGGCCTACCTTGATATCGGCACCTATGCCGAAGCATGGTCTCCCAAATCGGAAGAAAGTAAAATTCTTTACAATGCCGGACTACAGATTGGTCTTTTAAAACAAAGTATTCAGGTTTATTTCCCTCTTTTTTACAGCAGAGTTTATCAGGATTACTTCAGGTCAATTTATAATGAGAAGCGATTTGCACGCACTATTTCATTTGTCATCGACCTGCAACGACTGAACTGGAAATCACTCGACAACCAATTACCTTTCTGATGAATACGATCAGATATATTCCACATAATCAAATTGACCATCAGAAGTGGGATCACTGTATCGACAACGCATCAAACGGACTTATCTATGGGTATTCGTGGTATTTAGATGCCTGTGACGTAAAATGGGACGGACTCATACTAAATAATTATGAAGCAGTGATGCCGCTTACCTGGAAAAAAAAATTTGGCATCTATTATCTGTTTCAACCATGGTTTTGTGCAAACCTGGGTATTTTCAGTTTAACTTCATTAAAAGAAGACGACGTAAAAGCTTTTCTGGGAGCTATCCCTAATAAATTTAAATACATTGACATTAGTTTAAATTATGGTGATGCGGGATGTAAAAAACCTTCAGTTACCGAAAGAGTAAGTTATCTTCTATCACTTCAACCTACTTATGAAGAACTGAAGCAAGCATACCGAACACAATTAAAAAGAAATCTTACAAAAGCTCAAGCGGTAGGTCTATTAATAAAATGGGATATTGATGTTGATACTATTTTCCCACTGGCTAAGGAAATTATGCAAAGGGTATCTCCTATCAGCGATACAGAAGTGGAAAGAATGAGCCCACTTACAAAAGCAGTAAATAAGCACAAACAATCAGTAACAATCGGTGTGTATTCACCAAACAACGAATTACTTGCATCTGCTGTTTTTTATCAATCACACAACAGATGGTACTATCTTATTGTCGGCAATCACCCAAATGGCAAAACTCTGGGCGCTTCTCATTATCTGATCGACAACTTTATCCAGCGATATGCAAATACGAATTCAGTTCTTGATTTCGAGGGAAGTGACATACGAAATATCGCCTATTTCTATAGCAGCTTTGGAGCAGTTCCTGTCATTTACCAGGCAATAAAAATAAACAGGCTCCCAAAAATTATTCGCTGGCTTAAAAAGTAGAAAAAGGAGACTGCCTATGATAGAAAGTACTATTTAGCGATTTAGCAGTATAGACTCTGCAACCGCCAAATCAACCGGACTTGTGATTTTAATATTTTCAGGATCACCTTCAACAAGAGTCAATTCAATTCCGAAAGCTTCTGCCACTGTGGCTTCATCTGTAAACCTTTCTTTGTAATCGATGGCAAAAGCAGGGAGTAACAACTTACTGTGAAATGTCTGAGGCGTCTGTACGAGACGAACTGCATTTCTGTCAAGCACTACATGTCCTTCTTCTGTAATCAAACGCAAACTATCGCGGCTTTCAGTTACAGGAATAGCACTTCCTGTTTCCAGCGCTTTATTAAAACACCGAATCAATAATTCACTGCTAGCAAGACATCGTACCCCATCATGTACAAAAACCACAGACTCATCTGTAACGAGAGATAATCCGTTTTTAACTGAATGAAACCTGGTTTCACCGCCAGTAGTGAGAAGAATATTTGCTTCACTGAAATAACCATCAATAATTTCTTTCCCAAGTTCCATTTGTAATTCAGGAAGTACTAGAATTATTTCAATATCCGGGAAAGCATCAAGGAACGACTTGACTGTATAATAGAGAACCGGCTTCCCTTGAATCAACAAAAATTGTTTGGGCAGATTTGAACCCATTCGTGTTCCGGCACCACCGGCAACAATAACAGCATATTTTTTCAACTGATATAAAATTTAAAAGTGCAAAGGTGAGCAATCATCGAAGAAAAGCAAAATGTTTTATCATTGCGTTATTACATTATGCCGAATACATTCTTCCAAAAGTCGTTCACGATTCACCGGAACTGTTCCAACTTCTTCACAAACCAGTCCGCCGGCAAGATTTGCGATCGTTGCCATTAATCCGGGATTTTTAGTTGCAGCATATATGAGAGAAGCTACTGCAATAACAGTATCTCCTGCCCCACTTACATCCGAAATGTTTCTCCGATAAGTAGGCAAGACAGATGACTCACCTCCCTGCTGCTGATAAAAAACACCTTTTTCAGATAAGGTGATCAAAGATATCTGATGTTTCAATTTTTCAAATAACAGGTTGTGCATTTCAGCAAGTGTCTCCTGATTGACCTCGTTTTTTATAAACCTCAATCCTTCACGCACCTCTTTCAGATTAGGCTTAAATAAAGTCACGCCTTTGTAAGCAAAAAAGTTTTTTTGTTTAGGATCAACAGATGTGATTATGTTAAGCGAATCACAGATAGACAGCATTTCTTTAATCACTTCTTCAGTTAGCACTCCTTTATTATAGTCTTCAAAAATCAATACATCTGGCTTTATTTCATTCAGAATTTTTCGACATGAAACTAAAAAAGTATTTTCATCCGCTTTAGATAGATCATCCATTGTTTCGCTATCGAGGCGAATCATTTGCTGATTACGACTGATTACTCGTGTCTTGCAGGTTGTTTTTCGATTTTCACTTATATATATGCCACAGGTATCAATCCCTTTTTTTGTCAGTTCATTAGTTAGCAAAGCACCTTCCTGATCTTTGCCAATTACACTTAATAAATAAACTTTTTCTGCGAGAGCAATTGCATTTAAAGCGACATTGCCAGCACCTCCGATGCGGTGTTCAGTTCGCTCAAGCGTTACTACAGGCACCGGCGCTTCAGGAGAAATCCTTTCGGCTGCCCCCCACCAATAGGTATCGAGCATAACATCTCCGATAACTGCTACTTTAAGATGACTTATTTGGTGAAATAATGTTTCTGTGTCCTTTAGGTTCATTGTTTCTTTTTATTTCCTGATAACAATGCAAGATAATAAACCGGAATGCCTGTTAATGTGATGATTAATCCCGGCCAGGTGAAATCGGGTCGAAATTGTATTAATAAGCCACAAAAAGCAAGCCCCATTACAATATAGATAATCGGCAACACGGGATAACCGAATGCCTTGTATGGCCTCACGATATCAGGTCTTTTTTTACGGAGGATGAAGATGCCGGCAATCGTAAGCATATAAAACACCACAACTACAAATGAAATCATATCCAGCAGCTGACCGTATTTACCACTCATGCTCCACAAACATGCAATGATACACTGAACCCATAAGCTCCATTGTGGTACCGAATAACGATTTAAAGAGCCTGCCTGCTTAAAAAACAAACCATCTTTTGCCATGGTATAATAGACGCGTGCACCTGCAAGAATAAGTCCATTGTTACAGCCAAAGGTGGCTACCATAATCATGACTGCAATGATTGATGTTCCCGCAGCTCCGAAAATCTCTCTGGATGCAGCAACTGCTACCCTGTCTTTTTCTGCACCTGCAATATCCTGCAGCGGCAAAACTGCTGTGTACATCAGGTTAGCTAATATATAAATTGCTGTTACAATAAGAGTGCCTAAAAAGAGACTCCACCCTATGTTACGTGCAGGATTTTTAATTTCACCCGCAATAAAAGTAACATTGTTCCAGGCATCACTGCTAAAAATAGACCCAACCATTGCAATAGCAATGGCACCAAGTGCTGCGTATAGTGTGTAAGATCCTGTATCGCCAGCAGGTGTTAAAGAATGAATCATCCATGCATTGTTCCAGTTAGATGACCATACATCCGGCTTCAAAAAAACCAATCCAAATACAATCAATCCAAAAAGGCTGGCAAGTTTTGCAATTGTAAATGTTGTCTGAATTAATTTTCCATTTTTGACACCCTTTGTATTAATGAGTGTGAGGAGAATAATAAGTGCCACCGACAAAAGCTGCGCTGCACTGATTTGATGAAAACCCAGATCGAAAACTATGCGGTCTTCACTTACTCCGGGTAAAAGATATGCGGTGAATTTAGCAAAGGCAACACCTACCGCAGCAATGGTAGCTGTTTGAATAACCGTAAAAAAACTCCATCCATACAAAAAACCTATAAGTGGATTAAATGCTTCCTTCAGATAAACGTATTGTCCTCCGGCTTTCGGAAACATAGCACTCAATTCACCATAACTAAGAGCTGCTACCAAAGTCATAAAACCCGCTAAGGCCCATATTAATATCAACCATCCTGCACTACCTACATTACGCGTTATATCCGCACTGACAATGAAAATCCCGGATCCGATCATTGATCCGGCTACAATCATAGTTGCATCAAATAACCCAAGGGATGGTTTAAATCCACTCTCATTTTGTTCGGACATACAAATCTGTTTTAATTATAATAAAACGGCAACCCTGCTTGCACTACTACCCAAAAAATGGTGCCGGAGCATAAGATAAGAAAATAATTAGAAAACAGTTTTATTTGCCTTTATTTTGATAGGCAGCATTTAAGCCTTTAAGCACTTCCGATGTAATATTCAATGCTGAATCTTTGTAATAGACAGTTAAGTTGCCTGCCCCTACTGAAAAAATAAACTGGTATTTTTCGTTCTTGTTATACTCACTGAGGTAGGTGTTTATTTTTGCCTGTATCTCGTCAAAAGCTTTTTTCTGATTTTCCATATGAGCAGCAAACAATGTCTCTCTCTTTTCAGACAATTGCTGATAACGCGACTGAAACTGCTGCTGAAACTGTTCTGCCTCAGCTTGTGTGATAGATTGCCCCCTTTTCAAAAAATTTTCTCTGTCTTGCTCAAGTTTTCTTACGCCCGACTCAACATCGGCCTCCATTTTCTTTTTCTCTTTTTCAAGCTCATCATTCTTTTGTTTGAAATAAAGGTATTTATCTTCAATCGTATCGAGATCAATGTAGGCAAGCTTTACCGATGTTTCAGCCTTTATATTATTGCTCCCTTTTTTAGCAGAAGAACCCGATTGAATTTTCACTCCGGAAGAAAAAAACAAATAGTATAAAACAGCTACTGCAACCAGCAGAATACCAGTAAGAACTTTGTAAAATTTTTCCATATTCGATTGAATGATAAGTTTTTAAAACTAGTAATGGTCAATGAAACCTGCCTGTAAATATGTAAAAAGATTATTAAAAAAAGGCCCCGTTACATAATAAGCGGGGCCTTTTATAAAAACTACACTTGATTATTCTTCTTCGTCAAAGCTGAAGGCTTCTTTTGAAAGTTGCAGCAACTCATATTCTTCCTTGCTTCCAACAATCATTTTCTCAAATTCACGCTGTCCGGTACCTGCAGGAATTGCATGGCCTGTAATGACGTTTTCTTTGAGGCCAAGGAGGTAATCTGTTTTACCGTGTATCGCTGCAGTACTTAACACTTTTGTTGTTTCCTGGAATGATGCAGCAGAAATCCAGCTTTTCACACCAAGAGATGCTTTCGTAATTCCAAGTAACACAGGTTGTGCGGTTGCAGGATTTGCGTCACGCACTTCTGCCAGTTTTTTGTCGGCACGACGAAGGATACTGTTTTCCTCTCTCAGTTCACGTAGTGTGATTATCTGGCCTTGGCGGAATTTCGTACTATCTCCAATCTCAACAACTACTTTTTTATCAAAAATGCGGTCGTTTTCTTCAATAAACTCGAAACGATCAGCCATATCTTCCTGAAGGAATTTCGTATCACCTGCATCGACGATTTCAACTTTCTTCATCATCTGACGAACAATTACTTCGATGTGTTTATCGTTGATACGTACACCCTGGAGTCGATAAACCTCCTGAATTTCATTCACAACATATTCCTGAACTGCAAAAGTACCTTTGATTGTAAGAATATCCGCAGGAGCTATCTGTCCATCACTCAGTGCAGAGCCAGCTTTTACGAAGTCTCCTTCCTGAGCCAGGATCTGACGTGTAAGTGGAACAAGGTATTTCTTAACAACCTCATCCTTACTTGTTACGATAATCTCACGGTTACCTCTTTTCACTACACCGAAAGTAACAACCCCATCAATTTCAGATACGATCGCCGGGTTACCGGGATTTCTTGCCTCAAACAATTCAGTTACACGAGGCAGACCTCCGGTGATATCTCGTAGCTTTCCAAGAATACGTGGTATTTTAACAAGCACTTGTCCGGCAATCACATCATCACCTTCCTCTAACACAATGTGTGAACCAACAGGCAGGTTATAATTTTTCGTATCCTTGCTTCCGTGCACTCCAAGGGCAGGGATCTTCGTTTTATCACGTGATTCAATCACCACTTTCTCACGGTGACCAGTTTGCTCATCTGCTTCTTCACGGAAAGTAACCCCTTCAATGATGTTATCGAAAATAACTTTACCAGCAATTTCAGCAACAACTACGTTGTTGAACGGATCCCATGAGCAAATTACATCTCCTTTTTTCACCTGCTGACCTTCCTTAACCGTCAATGTAGCACCGTAAGGAATGTTATTAGTGATAAGAAGACGATCATTTTTCACATCCATGATACGCACTTCTCCGGTACGACCGATAACAACTTGAATTTTATCACCATCATTATTTACAGTGTTAACTGTGCGAAGTCCATCAAATTGAATGGTACCGTCGAACTTAGCCCCAAGTGTAGATTCAACAGATGCAGAACCGGCAACACCCCCCACGTGGAAGGTACGCAGTGTAAGCTGGGTTCCGGGCTCACCGATTGACTGTGCTGCGATGATACCAACGGCATCACCACGTTGTGCAAGTATACCTGTTGCAAGATTTTTGCCATAACATTTTACGCACACGCCACGCTTGCTTTCGCAGGTTAATACTGAACGAATTTCTACCGTTTCAATACCTGCATCTTCAATACGCTTTGCTGTTGCAGCAGAAATTTCTTCTCCTGCATAAGTGATAAGCTCCTCGGTTTGAGGATCATACACATCGTGAAGAGAAGTACGTCCTTCTATACGATCACTCAATGGTTCAATGATATCTTCGTTGTCTTTTAAAGCGCTTGTTGCAATACCACGCAATGTGCCGCAATCTTCTTCATTGATTACTACATCCTGCGCTACATCCACGAGACGACGGGTAAGGTAACCTGCATCGGCAGTTTTTAAGGCTGTATCCGCAAGACCCTTACGCGCACCATGCGTAGAGATAAAGTAATCCAATACACTTAACCCGTCTTTGAAGTTGGAAAGAACAGGATTTTCAATGATCTCACTTCCGGTAGATCCACTCTTTCTTGGTTTGGCCATTAGACCACGAATACCGGCCAACTGCTTAACCTGTTGCTTACTACCACGCGCACCTGAATCGAGCATCATAAATACAGAGTTAAAACCCTGCTTGTCTGATGCCATCTCTCTGATCAGCGTTTCTGTAACACGGGTATCTACGCGACTCCAGATGTCGATGATCTGGTTGTAGCGTTCGTTATTTGTAATCAGACCCATATTATAGTTATCCCAAACTTCATCAACTTCTCCATGAGCTGAGTCAACCAACTCCTGTTTGATTTCAGGGATAATCAGGTCATTGATATTGAACGATAAACCACCACGGAATGCCATACGGAAACCAAGTTGCTTGATATCATCAAGGAACTTAGCAGTTTTTGGAACGTTAGTAATGTGAATAATGTCGCCAATGATTTCACGAAGGTTTTTCTTTGTGAGCAGCGCATTTACAAATCCAACTTCTTTTGGCACGAATTCATTAAAGATGATACGACCAATGGTGGTTTCAATTAACTTTCTAACAAGCTGTCCGTTTTCCCTAACATTAGAACGCACTTTTACGAAAGCATGTAAATCAACACGTCCTTCATTGTAAGCAATGATTGCTTCTTCCGAAGAATAGAATGCTTTTCCTTCACCAATTACTTTTTCCGTTTCAGTTGTTCTCTTCCCTTTTGAAATATAGTAAAGTCCGAGAACCATGTCCTGAGATGGAAGTGTAATCGGCGTTCCGTTTTGCGGGTTGAGGATGTTGTGAGATGCAAGCATCAACAATTGCGCCTCAAGAACAGCTGCATTGCTCAACGGAACGTGCACGGCCATCTGGTCACCGTCAAAATCGGCGTTGAACGCAGAAGTAACAAGCGGGTGAAGTTGAATTGCTTTCCCTTCAATAAGTTTTGGCTGAAATGCCTGGATAGAAAGGCGGTGTAGTGTTGGGGCACGATTCAACATCACCGGATGTCCTTTCAGTATATTTTCGAGAATGTCCCAAATAACTGCTTCCTTTTTATCAACAAGCTTACGGGCACTCTTTACTGTTTTTACAATACCTCTTTCAATGAGTTTGCGAATGATAAACGGCTTGAAGAGTTCTGCAGCCATATCTTTAGGCAATCCGCATTCATGTAGTTTCAGTTCTGGTCCTACAACGATCACCGAACGACCGGAATAGTCAACACGCTTCCCGAGAAGGTTTTGACGGAAACGACCTTGCTTTCCTTTCAATACATCACTCAGTGATTTCAATGCACGTCCGCCTTCTGCTTTTACTGCATTTGATTTTCTTGAGTTATCGAAAAGACTGTCAATTGCTTCCTGAAGCATACGCTTTTCATTACGCAAAATCACCTCGGGTGCTTTGATTTCAAGAAGACGCTTGAGACGATTGTTGCGAATGATTACACGACGGTATAAGTCGTTCAGGTCAGAAGATGCGAAACGACCGCCATCCAGAGGAACAAGCGGGCGCAATTCCGGTGGGATTACAGGAATATACTGCATCACCATCCACTCAGGACGGTTGGAAATATTTAAATTGGCATCACGGAATGCTTCAACAATACTAAGACGCTTAAGGGCATCTGCTTTTCTCTGTTGTGAAGTTTCATTTGCAGCAGCGTTACGCAGGTCATAACTGAGCTGATCGAGTTCGATACGAGCGAGTAAATCATGAACTGCTTCTGCACCCATTTTTGCAATAAACTTCTGAGGATCATCATCAGGAAGATATTGATTGTCTTTGGGTAACTTGTCAATGATTTCGAGGTATTCCTCTTCAGTGAGCAGATCACCTTTTTTAAGTTGATCTTTCAGATTACGTGAACGTTCGAATTCTCCGAGTACTTCATCGAAGCCACCACGTTGAATCACGGCATAGCGCTCGTAGTAAACAATCATCTCGAGTTTTTTGGAACTCATCCCGAGCAAATAACCGATTTTATTAGGAAGTGATTTGAAGTACCAAATATGAACAACAGGCACAACCAGTTTGATGTGACCCATACGTTCACGACGAACTTTCTTTTCTGTTACCTCTACACCGCAGCGGTCACAAACGATTCCTTTATAACGGATACGCTTGTACTTGCCGCATGCACATTCATAATCTTTCACCGGTCCGAAAATACGCTCGCAAAACAAACCATCTCTTTCCGGTTTGTAAGTACGGTAGTTAATGGTTTCAGGCTTCAGCACTTCTCCGTGACTTCTTTCAAGAATAGTATCAGGAGAAGCCAGTCCGATCGTGATCTTTGAAAACGCAGGACGCTGACGATTATCTTTTTTGAATGACATATCTTTTATTATAATTATTCGTGATGATTAGAGTTTAATGCCTGCTTTTAAATTTGGTATTATTCCTCAAATTTCAAATCGAGACCAAGACCGCGTAATTCATGTACAAGTACATTGAATGACTCAGGTATTCCGGGACGTGGAACGTTGTCACCTTTAACGATGGCTTCGTATGTTTTAGCACGGCCAAGAATATCGTCAGACTTAATCGTGAGTAATTCCTGAAGGATGTTTGATGCGCCATACGCCTCCAGTGCCCAAACCTCCATTTCTCCGAAACGTTGTCCACCGAACTGAGCCTTACCACCAAGCGGCTGCTGTGTAATTAAGCTGTATGGTCCGATAGAACGTGCGTGCATCTTGTCATCCACCATATGGTGCAGTTTAATCATATAGATGATTCCGACTGTTGCCTTCTGATGGAAACGATCTCCCGTTTCACCATCATACAGATAAGTATGACCAAATGTTGGAAGTTTTGCATCGTCGATGTAACCTGCAATTTCCTCTACTGTTGCGCCGTCAAAAATTGGCGTAGAGAATTTCATTCCAAGTTTTTGACCGGCCCAGCCAAGAACAGTTTCATAAATCTGTCCGAGGTTCATACGACTTGGTACACCAAGAGGGTTCAATACGATATCGACCGGTGTTCCGTCTTCAAGGAATGGCATATCTTCTGCACGAACAATTTTTGCAACAATTCCTTTGTTACCGTGACGACCAGCCATTTTATCTCCAACTTTCAGCTTAC
>JAULVS010000095.1:0-2210 GCA_032110905.1 Chitinophagaceae bacterium
TCCAACAGGATTATCTGTATTCCTGGCAAAATTCCGGGCAGCCACAATATTTCCGCTCACTACATTATCTCTTATGATATTCATAAAATTTTCATCCAGGCTAGCGGCTTTTCCAATTGCCATCCAACGCTCGATAAACACATAGACTGTAGCTATACTGAGTAATAAAAGAGGTACCATAATCCAACCAGCTTTGACAAATAAATCAATCAGGCTCAAATCCTGAGGAGTAACCGCCGATGACGATGCTCCTTGCTTCAGCGTATCAGAAACAATTTGTAATAAGTTCAATTGCATATGAAGACAAATAAATTAAAAAAATGAACCATTTCTTCAAAAAGGGCCCTTCGGTCATTTAAAAAAGTTCAAGACAGAACAAATTTAATCTACTTCACGGTAAACAAACAGGTTCTGCTATCCTTATTTTAAAACTCGATTTCAAATTTCAGCAATCAATCCCTTGAATTTTGTTATAGCTTTGCGAAAACTTTATTTACTATGTTTCTGATGGAACTTTCTGATTTTTCCCATCCGGGAATCTGGATCAGCCTGCTTACACTTACTTTCCTTGAAATTGTACTTGGCATTGACAACATCATTTTCATTTCAATCATTGCCAACAAACTTCCCGAGGCACAGCAAGCCAAAGCACGTCAATTAGGTCTTCTTCTGGCTCTTGGGATGCGAGTGCTACTTTTGTTTACCATCACCTGGGTGATGAAACTAACAACGCCGGTTGTTACACTCGATTTTATCCAGGATCCGGCTGATATCACCAAACCTTTGGCCATTAGCTGGAAAGATGTCATCCTGATTGTAGGGGGGATTTTCCTTTTGGCGAAGAGTACGCTTGAGATTCACCACAAGCTCGAAAAGGCAACAAAGCCGGAAACTAAAATTAAAGCCGCAGCCTTTGGTGCCATTTTGATTCAGATTGTACTGGTAGATATTATTTTCAGTATGGATAGTATTCTCACTGCTGTCGGACTAGTTGATGATGTTCTTATCATGATTCTTGCGGTGATCATCAGTATGGGAATTATGATGGTATTTGCTTCCCCTATCTCTTTGTTCATAAATAAACACCCTTCTCTTCAGGTGCTGGCACTTGCATTCCTGATTGCAATCGGAATCTTACTAATCGCAAATGGATTTCATCAATATATCAATAAAGGTTATATCTATACCGCATTGGCATTCTCTCTTATTGTTGAGTTCATTAATATCAAAGTTCGAAAGAAATCATCTGAATAGCACTCAACCAAAAAAAGGCAGTCAATCGACTGCCTTTTTTCATATATGAGAACTGAAATAATCAACTCCCCGCTGGCTTAATCATCAGTGCCTGAATTTGTTTCATAGTTTTCTCCATTCCTTCCGCACTACCATCAAGGAAAATCACATTCCCTTTGCCATATTCAGCAAAGTTTTTAACAGCCTCGGTCCACATACTAAAAAGAATCACATTGGTATCCAGGTTTGCCTGTTTCATCTGCTCAGCTGCTTCTGTCATACCTTTCGCAACTTCCTGACGGAACAAAGCTACACCCTGACCACGTAAACGAGCCGCTTCACGTTCAGCTTCTGCTGCTATTTTAATCGCATTACCTTCTGCTTCTGCCGACTTAGTTTTAGTGATTAACAATGCTTGTCCTTCATTTTCAGCTGCAGCTTTGAGGTTATTGCTCGCCACAACTTTACTCATACTGTCAATGATTGCCTGATCGAAAGTGATGTCATTGATCTGAAGATCCTGTAGATGATACCCCCACTCTTCAAGTGTATGATCAATTTCTGCTTTTACATAGTCAACTATTTCACGACGAGACCCGAGAATTTCAGCCTGTTTTTTTATTGCAACATAACTCCGAATATTACCTTCAATTGTTCGCACTAGCGCCTGCATCAGATCTTTATCAGAGAAAAATTTAAAGGCCACTTTTTTAATAGTTTCCTCGCTTTCATTCTGCACAGAATACAATAGCATACTTTTAAAATATACATTGGCCTGGTCAACAGTCACTGCCTGAAACTCTAGTTCTACTGAGCGGTTTTGAATACTGATACGCTTAAATACATTCTCTAGAATTGGAATTTTAAATCGCAAACCGGGACCCGCCACACGCCTGTATTTACCGAACATGGTTATCACAGCGATTGTACCCTGGTTGACCGTATACAATCCGCTAACTACAAAAAAGACGAGAAGA
>JAULVS010000096.1:0-3986 GCA_032110905.1 Chitinophagaceae bacterium
TATTTCTTATTGATTCTATCATTTCTTCAGTCACAACAAAAGGAGGCAGATCGGGATCAGCAAAATAACGGTAATCGTCTGCATCTTCTTTTGTACGGATACTGAAGGTTGTTTCGGTGGAGGCATCAAAACTTCTTGTTTGCTGAAGAATTTCTTCTCCCTTCTCTTTTAATTCGATCATGCGAAGCACTTCGTGGTCTATTGCTTTGCGCAGAAAACGAATAGAATTGAGGTTTTTCACCTCCACCTTAGTACCAAGTGTTTTTTCTCCTTTCAGCCTAATTGAAATATTGGCATCACAACGAAGACTGCCTTCTTCCATATTGCCGTCGCAGACGTCGAGCGCACGCACCAGTTGACGAATGGCAGTGAGATAAGCAGCAGCTTCTTCGCCGCTATGCATATCCGGCTCGCTTACTATTTCAATAAGCGGAACCCCGGCACGATTGTAATCGATTGCCGTGTATTCATCATAACGGTCATGGATACTTTTTCCGGCATCTTCTTCAATATGAATTCTGTTTAACCGAACCGATTTGGAACCGGAAGCTGTATTAATTTTCACCACTCCTCCCTTACAGATCGGTGTGGTATGTTGCGAAAGCTGATACCCTTTTGGAAGATCGGGATAGAAATAGTGTTTCCTTGCGAACAGGTTTACTTCTTCTATTTCACAATCCAAGGCAAGCCCCATTTTTATCGCAAGCTCGATGGCATTTTTGTTCATTTTTGGCAGAGAACCCGGATGCGCAAGTGTAATGGGGCTGATTTGAGTATTTGGAGATGCCCCGAAAGCAGTAGCATCAGCAGCAAACAACTTACTCTCGGTTGCGAGCTGCGCATGCACCTCGAGACCGACCACTGCTTCATATTTATCTGAATACCCTTTCATTTTAAATCAATGCGCAAATGTATTTGTTTTATCGAGATCCTTATCTAATTCGTCAGCTTCTCATTAGATCATGTAATTTTGGCGCATGTCTGAAGAACGTACTGAAATTTCAAGCCTGGGAGAATTCGGGCTTATTGATCATCTCACCAAAAACATCGAATTCCACAACGCATCTTCCATTGTAGGTGTAGGTGATGATGCGGCCGTGATTGACCATTTTGGAAAACAAACAGTCATTACAACTGACTTACTGGTAGAGGGTGTTCATTTTGATTTAATGTATACCCCCCTTAAACATCTTGGTTATAAAAGCGTGGTGGTAAACCTGAGCGACATTTATGCAATGAATGCCCAGCCAACACAGATTATTATCAGCTTAGCTTTCAGTAATCGCTTTAGTGTAGAAGCGCTGGATGAGTTATATGAAGGTATTTATGCCGCATGCAGGGAATACAAAGTAGATCTGGTTGGTGGCGATACGACCTCTTCTCAGAAGGGATTATTCATTAACGTGACTGCAATTGGAGAGGTTTCGCCGGACAAATTTGTTCGTCGAAATACAGCAAAAACAAACGATCTGATTTGCGTGAGCGGATACCTGGGGGGCGCCTATCTTGGTTTATTGCTTCTTGAAAGAGAAAAGCAAATCTACCTTGAGACAAAAGGTGTGCAGCCGGATCTTGAAAACAGAGATTATATTTTAAGCAGACTTTTAAAACCGGAAGCAAGAAAAGATGTAATTGAATTTTTTGAGAAAGTATCCCTTCAGCCAACGAGCATGATGGACATCAGTGACGGGCTTAGCAGTGAAATTCTGCATATCTGTAAGCAAAGTGAAAAAGGGGCGGTTATTTACGAAGAGAAAATTCCAATACACGATGAAACAAAAGAATTCGCCTACAAACTTGAAATAGATCCTACAGCCTGTGCATTAAGCGGCGGAGAAGACTATGAATTATTATTTACCATTGCTCAGGCTGATTATGATAAAATAAAGGATGTAGAAGGGATCAGTGTGATCGGCTACATGACGGAAGCTTCTGAAGGATCCTGCATCATCACAAAAGGCGGCAACAAACACAAGCTAACTGCTCAGGGATGGAATGCTTTTTCAAAATGAATCCGATGAAAATTGCCAGCAGTATCTTCTTTTTCATCCTCTGCATTCTTTTATTGCAATCCTGTGCACCTTCCGGAAGTGCCACTTATTCCCCCCAAAAAACATACCCTGCTCATCAGCTTTTAGAAGACGCACGGACAATGGAAACCCTTCTTCGAAAAAATCATCCTTCTTTATACTGGTATGCTAGACCTAATGAAATCGATAGTGCGTTTATTAGCCTTTATAGCAAACTTGATACACCACTTACAGAAACAATATTCCGTAATGTTCTTAACCAGACCGTTGGGGTTATACGATGCGGTCACACAAGTGTAAGACCCTCAAAAAAACACAGCTGGTATATGTTGTGGCAACCACCGAAAGGGTTTCCTTTGGGACTCAAAGTGATGGATGACTCAACTTTACTGATTACCTCTAACCTTTACAGATCCGACTCAATCTTAACAAGAGGGATAGAGATCCTGTCTGTCAATCAATATTCATCAAAAAAATTAATTGACACCCTGTCTACATTAATTCCAATAGACGGATATTCACGCGGGTTCAGCGATCAGAATCTAAGCAATCTTTTTTCAAGGTTTTACAATAACCTTTTCCCTAATGATAGCGTCTACGATATTGCTTATAAAAATTATGATGGGACAAAGGATATTATCAGGAGATACACCTACAGCAGGGCCGGTGATACACTTTCTTCACAGACGCTATCAGGGAAAACTGAAAAATCCAGATTAAGACCTAAAAGAAGAACCCCCAAATCAAGTTACAGAAGCCTGATGGTTGATTCCAAGGAAAGATATGCTGTACTTAGAATCAATACATTCTCAAATGAATTAAAAAGAGGGTTTCTAAAAAGAAGTTTTAAAAAACTAAAAAGAGACAGTATACCTGCCCTTATTCTTGATTTACGCATCAACGGCGGAGGATTGATTCGTTCTTCGCTCCTGCTTTCCAGAATGATTCACGGAGAACCTTTCAGATTCGCCGACTCGATTGTATCACCAAATCGAAAAATTAATGGAAAAGGAAGAATAACAAAAAGATTTATCACAAATGTTGGTATGCTCCTTTTGAGTAAGAAAAATGAAGGAGGCGGATTTCGTTTTCGGTATTTCCAGAAAGAATCTTATAAACCTCATCGCAATCGGTTTAATGGAAATGTATACATATTAACAGGAGGATATTCTTTTTCTGCCACTTCTATGTTTCTCTCCTCTGTAAAAGGAGAATCCAATGTTCGCATCGTTGGAGAAGAGTCGGGAGGTGGGTTCTACGGAAACAACGGAGGATTTATACCCGATATTGTATTGCCAAATACCGGCATCAGGGTTCGACTTCCCCTGTATCGCATTGTTAATAATCATCTTCTTCCTTTTGACGGTAAAGGTGTTTCGCCTGATATTGAAATAAAACCAGGTTATGAGGATGTAAGAAAGAATGAAGACCCTAAAATGAAAAAGGCAATTGAATTAATTCTTTCCTCAGATGAAAAGTGAGAATTCATCACCATCCTTCAGAAAAGGCAAACGGGTACGAATATCTTGTAACTGTTCGTAAGATAATTCGGTTGTAAATATGTCCTCTTCATTTTGTTTCTCATAAATTACTTCACCTAAAGGATCTATGACCATACTATTTCCGGAATGATAGATGCCATTCCCATCATTGCCGACACGGTTGACCCCAATCACATAAGTCTGGTTTTCAATTGCACGTGCGATTAACAAAGAACGCCAGGCTTGAATACGACGTTCGGGCCAGTTGGCAAGATAAACCAGTACATCGTATTCTGTTTTGCCCATCTGTCTGTCTTCGGGAGATATTGATTGCCTGGCCCATACAGGGAACCTGAGGTCATAACAGATCTGAAGGTTGATGCGCCATCCATTCACTGAAGCAATCAAACGGCGGTCGCCCGGAGTATAATGCTTGTCTTCTCCCGCATAGGCAAAAAGATGACGTTTGTCGTAA
>JAULVS010000097.1:0-5073 GCA_032110905.1 Chitinophagaceae bacterium
ATTTCAATAAAACCATAATCGCTAAATGCACCATCGTGTTGATTCAGTACCAATATGCATTTATTGTGATTTTTATAATTAAAAATTCTATTTGCAATCAGTGCATCATATGAGTTTCTGTCGTGACTTATATCACTTATCCAAGAGTATTCTTTTTCGTATTTGATAGTTCGGTCAATTGTTTCAATATCCTTAAGGTTTTTTAGTCGGTATAGAGTATTATTTGTTATTAATAAAATTTCATTTGTTCCGTTGAAAGAAATATTTAATCCAAGTCTCCCAGATTCTTCCGGGGTGTCCGCTATTTTCTTAAGTCCCCCATTTTTATTCATAAGGTAAATATGTCCACGATATTTATAGTTTTCATCATATGTATTAGCTGCAGCAATCAAGATCCATTCTCCATCAGGCTTGGGTAATAATTCAATAATTTCAATCTTTTCTTCTCTGTTATCTTTTTTCCATAGTAATTGTCCGGTTTGTCCATTGATCGCGAAGATCTCTTTCGGATAAGTCATATATATTAGATCATTAACTCCATCTTTATTCAGGTCGGTAATGAGAGGCTTCGTAAAGAAGTCGGTGGAATTTTTAAAAAAAGATTTTACTTTGAATACGGCGCGGTTATCTCCGGGTTTCCATCCCTTAAAATCAGGCGAATAATATTCCCAAATTGTTTTGCCATTATCTGGGTTAACGGCCCTCACTTCACCTGTTTCTGTAGCATATACGATAACGTGTTGTTGATTTATTTTAATCAAAACTGGTTCGTGCTCGATATCTCCCGAAGTGAAGTTTGTCCAATGTGTTTTCCCTGATATATCCATACAGATAAATTCATCATTGTCATTGCCGAAATAATATTTGTTATTGTATGCAAGCAAACCATTCACATCCATATCTCCGATAACTTCATCATTACCGTAGTGTCCGGTAATTTTACCCGTTGTGCGATTGAGTTTATAAATTCCTGAAGAGTTGTCTCCCAATGTATAATCAATAAAATCTTTTCCGTTTGAACCAATCAGGAGTTCATTGTTTGTAAATAATACATTAGTCCGAAAGCTTGCGTTGCCGATCTGTGCTTTCCATAATAATGGAAAGCGTTTTTCAATTGGAATAAATCTTTCTGGTTCCGGGTTGTTTTTGGAAATAAAAAACAGAGAACTGAATGCGGTGAAAATGAATCTGAGCATAGACTTATTTTTTTTAAAAACGTTGTGTCTTCAATTTCTAGTTTATTCGGGTTGTTAAAATATCTGTTAAGATCAACGACCGGATTTTACATGAGTTTAGTGTATTAAAATTTACGCTTTCATTTATCGTATCCTTAATTTTACTATAAATTGAAATGTATGACACCGGAAAGAACGGAAAGGCTATTATCGGTTATGAGCAAACGTCAGCCTGATTTAGCAGTTGTGCTTGAAAATGTTTTTGATCCTCATAATATATCTGCCGTTATGCGTACATGTGATGCTGTTGGCATACAGGATATATTTGTATTAAACACCAAAATACCGAGGCATAAAAAGTGGGGAGCACGAAGTTCTTCCAGCGCTGCCAAGTGGCTTTCTGTTCATCAGTATGATCAGGCAGATGTTTGTTTCAGGGATTTAAGGAGCCGTTATTCCCGGATTTTCACAACCCACCTCTCTGCCGATGCAGTTAGTTTGTATGATATTGATTTTACTGAAAGTGTGGCCCTTTTTTTTGGCAATGAACATGCAGGTGTGAGTGAAGAGATTCGGCTTATGGCAGACGGTAATTTCATTATACCTCAGATGGGAATTATTCAATCCTTAAATATTTCTGTGGCCTGTGCTGTAAGTATCTATGAGGCGTTGCGGCAGAAAACAAATGCAGGACATTATGAAAATCAGAGAATGCCTGCTGATAGGGCTGCTAAACTGTTAAATGAATGGGGGATGCAGTCGTCTGATTTAAATGATAATCTGCTTTGAATAGATTTCTATTCTTGATCATTATTCTTTCTTTTATCTGATTCTTTTTTTAAGGTTCTTATGCTGACATTGAGTTCAAATCCAATTAGAAGAACAAGGCTATTTACATAGATGAGTATCATAAGAACCATAATGGTACCGATCGACCCGTATATTTTATCATAAGTTGCGAAATTGTTGATCCAGAATGAAAATATAAATGTGAATAATATCAGCAAAGTGCAGGCGACAATTGACCCGGGTGAAATGAGTTTCCATTTCTTTTCTACTGAAGGCGCATGACGGTAAATGAATGCGATGCTGTAAAAAAATAGTCCGATAATGATAAACCACCTCAACACCTTGATCACTATTTTAGTTGCTTCATCCTGAATGTTAACAAGTCCGAGAAGCCAGTTAAACAATGTTCCCTGCGTCATCATAATGATCATACTTGCAATGAAAAGTAGGAGAATAATTACGGTAAGCTTGATTGCCTTCCATCTGTAGGCCATAAATCCTGTTTTTTCTTTCTCGTGAATTGATTGGTTAAAACTGTGAATAATACCCAATACGGCACTTGAGGAGTAGAAAATGGCAATCAGAAATCCAAAAGAAAGCAGGCTGTTTCGAGGGCGGCCAAAAAAATCATTTAAAAAGCCTTGTACAAGTTCACGTGTTTTTAGATTAGGAGTGAGATCGTTTACAAAAATCATTAACTCTTTATTAAACTGATCTGCAACCGGAAGGAGTGGTACAAGCGAAAACAAAAATATACATGCAGGAGGAATCGCCATGATAAAGTTGAATGAAATGGCTGCGGCCCTTTCATTCATACCTGTTTTGTTGATTTGTTTTATGAAAAAAGAGATCACATCATAAAATGGGACACCCTCAAATCCGGGAAGGGTGATTTTCTTCGCAAAACGGATGAGTTTGCGTATTACAGGTATGCGTAAAGAATAATGGGAAGGAAGCATTTTCTATCCTCAAAATACATATTATTTTAATGAATCTTTTTTTCATCAAGCCATTTTTGATAAATCCTTGCATTTTCGAGGTGCTCCTCATATGTTTTTGCAAAGGCATGTCTGCCTCCTGAATTTGCTTTGGCGCAAAAATAGAGATACTCTGTATTGCTTGCTGATAGAGCGGCTTCGAGTGTTTCCCGGGAAGGTGTGCAGATGGGGCCGGGGGGGAATCCTTTGAATTTATAAGTATTGTAGGGGGAATTTCCTGCACGTGCAACGTGTTCATTTAATATTCTTCTTAAACTGAAATCACGGAGGGCATATTTGACAGAAGGGCAGGAGCCAAGGTTCATTTCAGTTTTATAGCGATTGAGATACACTCCGGCTATAAGTGGCTTATCTTCTTTTATGGTTGTTTCTTCTTCAACAAGTGATGCAAGTATATACGTTTGCAACGGGGAAAGTCCAAGTTTCGCTGCTTTCTCTTTTCTTTCATCATTCCAGTAGTGATCACGCTCTTTTACAAATTTTTCAATTATATCTGTTGGGCCTGCATTCCAAGTAAAAAAATATGTATCCGGTATGATTATTGAAAGTAAGGTAGATGTGTCTACCGACCATTTTTTTAGTGAATCATTGTTTGAGGCAAATTTGAGGAATGTCTCTGCATCACATTCTAGATTTTTACCAATCAGTTCTGCAAGCTGTTCACGGGTTCTGAGTTTGTGAATCACTAATTTGTTTTTTAGTTGATCCTTTCTTCCAAATTGAAGAAGCAGGCTTATCAGGCTCGTATTTTTTTTGATTTTATATTTACCCGGTTTGAGCTTAGTCCAGAGGTTGATGACATTTCCGATTTTCTCAAATGCAAAAGAAGAACCTATGACTGAGTCTTTTTTGAGTTTATTCAAAAATATTTCTTTCTCTGTTTCATTGCTGTTGATGGCAATGATTTTTTCAGAGGTTGAAAATTCCGTTGCGGGAAAAAGAAAAAGAAAAACAGAGGTGATAGCAACGAGGCTTAAGGAGATCACTATTCCTTGTTTAATATAATTTCTTTTGCTTTTAGTTTTTGAACGGGTTTTCACTTTCAGTTATTTCAATGTCAAAATTATTTTAATCAATCTGTTTTCAAAATAAACAAAAAACCTCGTCACTGAACGACGAGGTTTTGTTAAATTATTTAGAATGAAATTAAGGAGTCTGTGTTGGTACAGGAGTTGAATTAGGAACCGTAGTTTTTGGAGCTACTGGTTTGGCCGGTACGGTTTTCGTCTTTTCAGTGGGGATTTCAAGTTCGCTTCCTCCGCTGCTACCTGAAATAAAAAGAGTAGAGAAGAGGCAGAGAAGGCCGATAACAGCGGCAAAAATCCATGTCCCTTTTTCAAGAACATCGGTTGTTTGTTTTACGCCCATATACTGCGTACTGATGCCGCCTATGGATCCGCTCAATCCGCCCCCTTTGGGGTTTTGTACCAGTACTACGAATCCCAGTAAAAAACTGGTAAGAACGACTAAGATGATGAATAAAATGGTCATTTGACGTCTTTTAAATGCTCAATAAGGGAAGCAAAATAACTGTTTTTTTCGGGATGGAGCAAACTTAATTTACGGTAAACTTGAATAGCCTTCGATTTTTTCCCCTGCTGAACCAGTACCTGCGCCATTGTTTCCGTTAAAACAATTTCTTCCTTGTTGCTGCTGTCGGCGATTAGTATTACAGTTTCTTCGTCTTTTTCACCAATCGTGGCTTGCTCTTCTGTGTTTATTTTTTTCATCGATCTGAGCCACTGGGTAAAGGTTTTTACCTGCTTGCTTAGCGGATCATTGCCCAGTTTGTCTTCTTTTAAACGAATGCCTTGCGAAGCAAAATAATCAACAGTGTAATAAGGCTCAATTAAAATGCCTGCCTCGTCAGCCGAACTGGCTTTTATTTCTTCAGAATGGCCGGCAGGAATTTCATTGTTTTCAGTGGAAGTTGAATTCTTTTGCTCATTTTCAGATTGATCTGATGTATCCTGATTATTAACAGGTAAAACATTTTCAATACTTATTGTCTCTTCGGCTTCATCCGCAGCCTCCTGTAATGTTTCGGCATCTAACGCCGCATCTTGCAAATCCTGGTCATCCTGGATATTATCATTTTCTGGTTTACATAT
>JAULVS010000098.1:0-9993 GCA_032110905.1 Chitinophagaceae bacterium
TCTGCAAGATTTGGTGTTACCAGTTTGTATCTCACCGAAGCTGATGAATTGCAAATCAAAATGGCACAGGGTGCCAAGCCCGGAGAAGGAGGACAGTTGCCGGGGCATAAAGTAGATGACTGGATCGGAAAGACAAGACATTCTACTCCCGGAGTAGGTTTGATTTCACCACCACCGCATCATGATATTTATTCTATTGAAGATTTGGCTCAATTGATTTTTGATTTAAAGAATGCCAATCGTGCAGCACGTATTAATGTGAAATTGGTAAGCAAGGCCGGAGTAGGTACAATTGCAGCCGGTGTAACAAAAGCAAAAGCTGATGTGGTGTTAATCAGCGGACATGATGGGGGAACAGGGGCATCGCCACTTTCATCGATCAAACATGCAGGTCTTCCTTGGGAATTGGGTCTTGCAGAAACACATCAGACATTGGTGAAAAATAAATTGAGAAGCAGGGTAGTGGTGCAGGCAGACGGGCAAATGAAGACTGCAAGAGATATTGTTGTTGCAACTTTACTTGGAGCAGAAGAATGGGGAGTAGCTACAGCAGCGCTCGTTGTAGAAGGATGTATTATGATGCGTAAGTGTCATTTGAATACTTGTCCCGTTGGTGTGGCCACACAGGATCCTGAATTAAGAAAACGTTTCACTGGAGATCCTGATCATGTAGTGAATTTTTTCCGTTTTCTCGTGCAGGAGTTGAGAGAGATTATGGCAGAGCTTGGTTTTAGAACAATCAATGAAATGGTGGGGCAGGTAGATTGTTTACAAGTGCGTGAGGGCATTGATCACTGGAAATGGAAAAAGATTGACCTGTCGCCTGTGCTTTACAAAGAACCCGCATCAGCCTTTACAGGTTTATACCAAATGGAAGAGCAGGATCATGGTTTGTCGGATGTGCTTGACTGGAAGTTGCTGGAAAAGGCAGCAACAGCTTTGGAGCATGGGGAAAAAGTGAATGCTTCATTTCCGATTGTGAATACCGATCGAACTGTTGGAACCATTTTGTCGAATGAAGTAACGAAGAAATACAGGGCAGCAGGTTTGCCGGAGGATACGATTCATTTTCAGTTTGAAGGCACTGCCGGACAAAGTTTCGGAGCCTTTAATACAAACGGAATTACATTGGAATTGTCGGGTGATGCCAATGATTATTTTGGAAAAGGATTGAGTGGAGCGAAGTTAATTGTGTATCCTCCCTCAACAGCCAGCTATGTGCCCGAAGAAAATATCATCATTGGTAATGTGGCCTTTTATGGCGCTACCGCGGGCAAAGGGTTTATTCGCGGAAAAGCAGGTGAACGATTTGCGGTTCGTAATTCCGGAGCGACCGTTGTTGTTGAAGGTGTCGGAGATCACGGATGTGAATATATGACGGGCGGAAGAGTTGTTGTTTTGGGGGATGCCGGACGGAATTTCGCAGCAGGTATGAGTGGAGGTATTGCTTATGTGTATGATGTGAAAGGTGTTTTCAGTAATCAATGCAATCCTGAAATGGTTGACCTCGATGAGATGAATGAGCAGGATGCTGATGAGTTGAGAAGTTTACTTGAAGAACATTTTACATTAACAGGAAGTACAGTTGCTCGTTTTGTATTGGATGATTATCAGCAACAACTTAAATCATTCATCAAAGTATTTCCGCGAGATTATAAAAAAGTGCTGTTGCAAAAACAACAACAAGTGAAGGCAAATAGTTGATCAACGAACATAGAGACGAATCATTATGGGAAAAACAACAGGATTTTTAGAATTTACAAGGGAGTTGCCGGGTAAGAAGCCGGTAGAAGAACGTTTGAAGAATTACAATGAATTCATTGAACGTTATAGTGATGAAAAATTGAATCAGCAGTCGGGTCGTTGCATGAACTGCGGTATTCCGTTTTGTCATAATGGTTGCCCTTTGGGTAATGTGATTCCTGAGTTCAATGATGCTGTCTACAAGAAAGACTGGAAAGAAGCATATGATATTTTAAGTTCTACCAATAACTTTCCGGAGTTTACAGGTAGAATTTGTCCAGCTCCCTGCGAGAGTGCTTGTGTTTTAGGAATCAACCAGCCTGCGGTGGCCATTGAAGAAATAGAGAAGCATATCATTGAAATTGCATTTGAGAAAGGATTGGTAAAACCAAGAAAGCCGATTGTGCGCACAGGAAAAAAAGTGGCTGTTGTAGGAAGCGGTCCGGCGGGTTTAGCGGTAGCAGTGCAATTAAATTATGCGGGACATTCTGTTACTGTTTTTGAAAGAGATGATGCACCTGGAGGGTTGCTTCGTTATGGCATTCCAGATTTTAAATTAGAGAAATGGGTGGTTGATCGCAGGATAAAGTTGATGGAAGAAGAAGGAGTGGTGTTTCAGTGCCATGCGAATGTAGGGGTGAATGTTTCTGTGAATGATTTATTGCGCGATTATCATGCGATTGTTTTGGCAGGAGGCTCCACGGTGCCGAGGGATTTATCAATACCGGGTCGGAATCTTAACGGAGTCCACTTTGCGATGGAGTTTTTGAAGCAACAGAATAAGCGTAATGCGAAGCTTAATCCATTGGAATATGCTTCTGTTGAAAGCAATATTATAGATGAAGAGCTTTCGGCAAAAGGAAAGAATGTGGTTGTGATAGGAGGAGGCGATACAGGTAGTGATTGTGTAGGTACTTCCAATAGGCAAGGCGCAAAGTCGGTTACGCAATTTGAATTATTGCCTAAGCCACCGGATGGTCGAACTGAGTATATGCCCTGGCCAACATATCCAATGACATTGAAGACATCAACTTCACATGAAGAAGGTGTTGAACGTAAATGGGCGATTGCAACGAAGGAATTTGTGGGAGATGAAAAAGGAAATTTGAAAGCATTGAAGGTAGTGGAACTTGAGTGGTCGGTCGGAGTAGATGGAAGAGCTTCTCAGTTTGTTGAAAGGGCAGGTAGTGAACGTGAAATTCCCTGCGAGTTGGCTTTGATGGCGATGGGCTTTACCAAGCCTCAACAAAACGGGCTTTTGGAGCAGTTAGGAGTTGAATTAGATGAAAGAGGCAATGTAAAAGCAACGGAGAAAGACTACAAAGCAAACATATTAAAAATATTTACATGTGGTGATATGCGAAGAGGTCAGAGTTTGGTTGTATGGGCAATTTCTGAGGGTAGGGAATGTGCCAGATCGGTGGATGAGTACCTACAGGATATATCGGTGCTTGAAAGACGTGATAGGTCAATTTATTTCTAAATATCAATGATATAGAAATTTTTTTAAACCCTTTGAAGAGGGTTTTTTTGTTTAATAAATATCATTTAATCTGATCAAATAATGATTATAAATTAAAATAAAAAATATGTATTAAAAATAACGTGTGTTAATTGTTATTGTATATAGTTTTGTGTTCGAAAGTGAATTATTTCTTAGCAAATTTTAAAAATTGATTGATTATGAGCAAAACTTCTGCAAAAACAATTATCCCTTTCCTTCTTTTGGCGATAGTTGCAGTTGCTGCGATTTTTATCAAACCAGCAGCGTCATTCGATCCGTCCACAATACTTGGTGAAGACGGAAAAACTCCAAAGTATGTATATAATAGTGGTGACATCGCCTGGATGCTCGTGTCATGTGCCTTTGTTTTTTTGATGACCCCTGCTCTTGCTTTCTTTTACGGAGGAATGGTTGGACGTAAAAATGTACTTTCTACAATGATAAAAAGTACCGTTTCTGCAGGTGTGATATCAGTTCTTTGGATTGTTGTTCAATTTAGTCTCTGTTTCGGTAAATCAATCAATGGTTTTATCGGCGATCCTAGTACTTATTTTTTCTTTAAAGATGTAATGAATGGGGAACCCTGGAGTTTGGCTGCTACAATTCCACTTCCTCTATTTGCCTTTTTTCAACTGATGTTCGCGATTATCACTCCGGGATTAGTTGTAGGTGCCGTTGCTGAAAGAATTAGGTTTTCTTCTTACACCTTATTTATTGTACTTTTTGGAATTTTAGTTTATGCTCCATTGGCGCATATGGCATGGCATCCTGATGGTATCATGTTTAAATGGGGTGTTCTTGATTTTGCTGGAGGTACAGTTGTGCATATTTCAGCAGGAATGGCAGCACTTGCCGGTGCTCTTGTTCTTAAACCCAGAAAAACAATTGGTACACACCCTCCTGCCAACATTCCTTATGTTTTGATAGGTACTGGTCTGCTATGGTTTGGATGGTTTGGATTCAATGCAGGTAGTGCTGTTGGTGCTGGATCATTAGGTGTTTATGCATTCGCAACGACTAACACAGCGGCAGCAGCTGCTGGACTTTCATGGATGTTTTTGGATGTGATTCGTGGGAAAAAACCTTCTGTACTTGGCTTTTGTATTGGTGCAGTTGTTGGTTTAGTTGCGATTACGCCGGCTGCAGGTTTTGTAGGCATACCTCAATCACTTTTTATAGGTTTTGTTGCAGCTATGATTTCAAATGTTGTTGCAGAACTTCTTAAGAGTAGTACCAAGCTTGATGATCCGCTTGACGTTTTTGCTTGTCATGGCTTGGGTGGTATTACGGGGATGTTATTAACTGGTGTTTTCGGCAGTAAAGAAGTAAATTCTCTTGTACTTGACGGTCAGTTTTTCATACAATTAAAAGGTATGGCACTTGCTGTTACTTATAGCTTTGTTGTTTCTTTTCTAATCTTTAAGTTCATCAATTTCATTTTGCCACTTCGTGTGACCGAAGAAGAAGAAGAACTCGGTCTTGATGCAAGTCAGCATGATGAAAAGTATTTTCAGGGTCATCTGCTGGTTAAAAACGGAGTCAAAACTGAAGAATCTGTCCCTGCTTAAAAAAAGCAGACTAATCATTCTAGTCATAATTAAAAAAAGGTACAGCCGTAATGGTGTGTTCTGCAAAACTCACCGGCTGTACCCTTATTAACACTTAAAAAAGTAATACAATGTTACAAAAAAACTTTTCAATCGCTATTCTTTGTCTGTCTTTATCAATTAATTCAAAGGCTCAATCTGCATCATCGGGAAATATTACTGAAACTCCTGTTACTATTCAGGAGGGGAATCCTGAAGAACCTAAACCGGCTTTGACTATCAGCGGTTCTGCAGATGCCTTCTTTCGTTATGATTTGAATAAACAACTATCAAATAACAAAACAAGTTTTACCAATTCCCAAAATGCGTTTTCTCTTGGGATGGCTTCTGTTAAATTTGAACACACTTCTTCTAAGGTTAACGTAGTTGCAGATCTTGGTTTTGGAACACGTGCATCTGAATTTTCCTATAACGATGCTGGTATAATGGCAGCAGTAAAGCAGTTATATGTGAGTTATGCTCCAGCTGAAGGATTTAAATTGACTGCCGGTACCTGGGCGACGCATGTTGGTTATGAATTAGTTGATCCGCAACTCAATCGTAATTACAGCATGAGTTATATGTTTACAAATGGACCATTCACACATACAGGTCTTAAAGCAGAATATGCTAAAGGGAAAAGTGGTTTTATGATTGGCGTAAGTAATCCAACAGATTTTCGTATTGTCCCTTCAGGTCAAATTAATAGAAAATTTGCACTTGCACAATATAGCTATGCTGCGTCTGATGCTGTTAAACTGTATTTTAATTACGTAGGGGGTAAGAATATCGATACCTCTATTATTAATCAATTTGATATTGTTGCGACTGCGACAGTAAGCAAAACCTTTAGCGTTGGTTTGAATGGTACTCTGAATCGCTCAAAAGCATGGGATGGTGTTGCTAAAGAAAATTTAGAAGGCCAAAATTGGTGGGGAATGGCCGGGTATTTCAATTATGATCCGACATCTGCATTTGGATTGACTTTAAGAAGCGAATATTTCAATGATGACAAATCCGTAAAAGGTTTTGGAACATCTTTATTGGCAAATACATTATCAGCAAATATAAAATTAGGGGCCTTGACTTTTATCCCTGAATTACGTTATGAGTCGGCTGGTCAGGAAATTTATTCTGATGCTGATGGAGCAGGATCTAAAACAGCACTTAGTTTTATCATTGGTGCTGTATATAAATTTTAAAATTAGATAAGAATTTTCATAGGCAAGCAATCGTTACGGCCTCTCATTTCTATGAGGGGCTTTTTTGTTGATCGTTATTCGTTGATCGTTACTCGCTATTCGAAAAACGAAAAACGAACATCGAGCAACGAATTAAACCGCCGGTTCCTGTTGACTTAAACAATGAAAACTTCCGAGTCCCCAGATGATATCTGTTGAATCAATGCCAACTACTTCTCTTGACGGGAAACATTCCTGTATGATCTTTAGTGCATCCTCGTCTTTGCTGCATCGAAACGTAGGAACAATTACTGATTTGTTCGCGATATAAAAATTAGCATAAGATGCCGGTAGTCGCTGGTCTTCATGAATAACAGGATCCGGCATTGGAAGCTCAACAATGTTTAGTTGCTTGCCATTTAGTAATCGCATCTCTTTTAACTGACGAAGATTATGTTGCAGTAATTCATAATTTTCGTCTTGTTTATTTGATTCTACAACTGTTAAGACTGTGTCTTCATTCACAAATCGTACCGTATCATCAATATGTCCGTCTGTATCATCTCCGATAATCCCTTCATCCACCCAAAGGATTTGTTCTACACCATAATAATTTCTGAGATATTCTTCGATCTGTTGTTGGTTTAAATGAGGATTTCTGTTTGGGTTAAGCAGGCATGCTGTAGATGTAAGCAAGGTTCCTGCGCCATTGAATTCCACTGATCCACCTTCCATTACTATGCCCGGATGATAAACAGGCAGTTTAAATTGTTGTGCTATTTTAGTAGGGATCACGTCATCGAGATCATAAGGAGGATATTTATCACCCCATGCATTGTAACCCCAGTCGACAATCACTTTTTTTTCTTTTGCATTCGGGTTTATCAGAAATGCAGGGCCGTGATCACGACACCATGCATCATTGGTTGGATGAAAATAAAATTCAACGCGTGAAAGATCAGTGTTTGTTTTTTGCAGATGTTCCAGTGCAAATTGTTTCATTTGTTCGTCTGCCACATTGATGCGAACGATTTCACCTTTTGTTAATTCTTTAATAAACAAAGCATAATTGGGATATATGCTTTCAATTTTACCCGGCCAGCTCGCTTCTTTATGCGGCCACGATAACCACGTTGCTTCATGTGGTGCAAATTCGGCAGGGAAATAGTAGCCAAGTTGTTTGGGGGTAATTGAGTCCATTAGTCCGTTAGTCCGTAAGTCGATAATTTTATTTTCAGTACTATAATTTTGACTAGAGGATGAAATATTGTTTTTTTTCAAGATTATGTTAATTAAGTTTATAGCTCAAAGCATTTATCATGGCAAGAATTTCAAAACAATGATTATAAATTTTATTAAATGCATCTTCGTTTAGGTAATTTCTTCTTTTTGCAAGATAAATACATCCTACCACTTCAAGGTTAGATCTTAACGCATAACTTAAAAATCGTCTGAATTCTGGATTTGTTTGCCCGGTTGATCCTTCTGCAATATTTAGTACTATTGAATCTGCCGCTCTTTTCATTTGCGATGATAAAATATAAAGTTCTTCTTTCGGGAATGTTTTTGTTAATTGGTGTACCATTTCTGAAAGGTCTAACGCCTTTTGCCAAACAATTAGTTTCTCTAATTTGAATGACACTTTTGTTATGAAGTTTAACTTAAGAGATTAGATAAATTCAGGTTTTACATCTGAAATGAAGGAAAGGCTGCATTAATCAAATTATACCTGTAGAGTTTTAGGAATTTTCTATCTCCCAGTTTCGCTGACTCACGGTCTTGCGGTCTTATTGTCTCCCGGTCTCTTCATCTATATACCTTTTCGTTATCGGCTGATAAGAATCAATTCTCCTGTCTCTCAAAAACGGCCAGTGTGTTCTGTAGCGGTCTGATAAATCAAGATCGATTTCCTGTACGTGTATTTCTTCATTGTCATGTGAAGCGAGATACAATAAGGATCCGAATGGGTTACTCACAAAAGATCCGCCCCAGAATTTCATTGCGCCATCCTGCTCAAAACCAACTCTGTTTACACTCACCACATGCACACCGTTTGCTACGGCATGACTTCTTTGTATCGTCTGCCAGGCATTGTATTGTTCATTGTTGGTTGTTTCATCCTGTGAAGTTGCCCAACCAATAGCTGTCGGATAAAATAAAATTTCCGCCCCCATCAGTGCTGTGATCCTTGCGGCTTCAGGATACCATTGATCCCAGCAAATCAATACACCAAGTTTTGCATATTTGGTTTCAAATACTTTATATCCAAGATCGCCGGGCGTGAAATAAAACTTTTCATAATATGCCGGATCATCCGGTATATGCATCTTTCTGTATTTCCCCAAATAGGAGCCATCTGCATCTAGTACCGCTGTCGTATTGTGATATAGTCCTAGCGCTCTTTTTTCAAATAAAGAGGCAATAATCACTACGTTCAATTCTTTGGCGACAACACTCAATGATTCTGTACTAGGGCCGGGAATGCTTTCAGCCAAAGCAAAGTGGTCATAATTTTCAGTATCGCAGAAATAAAGGGAGGTAAATAACTCTTGCAAACAAATAATCTGAGCCCCTTTAGCGGCAGCTTCTTTTATTTTATTAATAGCCTTCGATAGATTTTCTTGCTTATTCGGACTACAGCTCATCTGAACCAGTCCCACAGAAACTTTACGCATAACCAATAATTTGATGCAAAAGTAAGGCCATTATACAGGATAATAAAGAGATAAAGAAGGCTAACTTTATTTCATGTTATCGTTCCTTTCTCCAAATTAATTTTCCGTGATTATAATATGAAATAGCGGTGAGGCGACCTTTAAAATCGTATTCTTTCCATTCTTTTTTTCGGTAACCCTGATGGTAAAGCCCTTTTTCTGTCACCCTTTTTTCGGTATCTCTGTGTATCCAAACACCTTCTCTTAATCCGTTCTTATAAAATCCGGAATCAGTAATAATTCCTTCACTTGTCTGATTCAGATAAGATCCATGATGCAGGCATTCAAGAAAAACGGGATGATAGTTTTTTGCATTTAAATGATTATGTAAAACCCACTTTTCTAACGAAAGTGTTTGAGGAAGTACTGCATTCGGAAATGAATGGTTAACACGCATATAGATCAGCGCCGACTTGCCTTCTCGTTTATATCTTACCGCCAGAACAGCATGCTGAAAACGAGGATGATTTAATTCAATTTCCTCACGAATCCTTATAAATAAATCTGCATCAAAATTTCTTACAGCTATTAGTTGTCCGAGTGAATCCCATACTTTCCAAGTGCCATGGGGGAGACCCTTTTTGAAGTGTCCTGAATCTAGTAAATGACCATTGAGGTGTCGGCTTTCCCAGTGTCCATCTAGTTTTTTTCTTTTAACCTCAGCTATAAATAAGAGTCTTGTGCCAGCTATGCCTTTTATGATCCCTTCGCCTTCAATTTGAATAGAAGAATAAAGCTGACCCGGAGCTTGTTGAAGACGGAAGCTGTTTAAAGATGACTCTTTTACTTCTTGTCCAAAAATATTAAAGAAAGTTCCTTGCAATAGCAAGTACACCATCACCAATCGATTCATTTCACCCGTTTTGCTGGAGCGAAAATAAAGTAAACTTTAAATACAGGATTCTAATACTTGTTAAATATTCATACTAGGCCGAATTCCTCGCAGCATTGATAATGCCAAACGAACTTCTTATGATCAGTTTCTCATAAACCGGCGTCATGTCTTTCGTAGCCGGCATGTGTTGCTTGTCCCTGCATTTCGCAATGGCATATTGTTGGATGGTTAATAATGGAAGTACAATGCGCTCCCTCATTTGGATAGAGAGCCTGTCAACCGGATGATCTTCCATCAGATCAGGCTTGCCGCTTAGGAGTAAAATGTATTTACGTGTCAGTTCATATTCCTCATGAATTAATTTCCAGATTTCCCCATATACAGGATGCTCAGACAAATAAGCTGTAAGGGGGAAATAGGATTTTTTCAT
>JAULVS010000099.1:0-2137 GCA_032110905.1 Chitinophagaceae bacterium
CTCTGTTAGCCGGAACTCAGGCTTTAGCAAAGTATCCAGTGTTACTTTTTTCTGGATATTCTCCACCTGAGCTCCGGATAAATGATACATACGACTTACTCCTAAAAGCATAGACTCTTCTACATCGGGAAATTTGTCTTTCCAGATTGACATCCTGGTTTCCTGTCCCGGATTTTCAAATTTCAGTTTGTAAAGGAATCTTCGGTCAAACGCATCGTCAAGGTGTTTTTCAAGGTTGGTCGTGGCGATGAAAATCCCCTCAAACTCCTCAAGTTCTTCAAGGAGAATGTTTTGAAGACTGTTTTCCATCTGATCGGCACGATCTGCAACGGCCCTTCGTTTGCCCAATACTGCATCGGCTTCATTAAAGAGAAGAATGGGACAGCTTTGGGATTTATTTTTTAGGGTACGATATTGCGCAAAAAGTTCACGAATATTTTTCTCGGTATCTCCCACCCATTTGCTTCTGATCTTGCTTGCATCCGCTAACAACAAGATTCTGCCCGAGTGCCTGGCCAACTGTAAAGCCGTTTCTGTTTTACCGGTGCCCGGACCTCCATAGAATAACACAGTGATGCCCGCTTTTAACCCTTTGTTTCTAAACCGGCTACATATTTCCTGAAATTTTGCAGGCATCATCACCTCTTTGAGCCCTTCTATCAACTCATTTTGTTTTTCTTCATAGAAAAGGTCTTTATAATGGATACTATCAGGCAAACGAGTTGCTAGAAAACCTGCGGCTTTTTGTTTAATTTCTTTAGTTGCATTCGGGTCGATTGCTTTTAAACTTTTTTCTGTCAATTCATACGATGTCATCGCAAACAACGAATCCTCCTCCGTTAATTCAACAAGCTCTTTTTTAAAGAGGAAAGATGTCTGACTCGTCAAAGACTGACGGATATAGTATTTGTTTTCGGCATCAAACCTGAAGTCGACCACCGCACGATCGATATCAACAGAACTTCTTCCATGGAAATGCTGCCAACAGAGATGCATAAACAAACAGGTATCTTCATTATTTAATTTTTGCTGTCTGATAAATTTGGGGAGTGAAAGTTTCTTATGCCCGGCAAGCATTTCCACTATTTGATTACTGAAAAAGGCAAAGTCATTCTTCCCTTTTTTCATTGCATTCAATCGTTTCCCAAAAAGATTCAATAATTGAGGGACATTTTTGGCTGTTTCCTCTTTTACCGGCATCGATGACCAGTCGCCCAGCATTACACACTGAATCATCTGCTTACTGAAAATATAACGCGTGTCCGGGAAAAGGTGAACATCCTTTTCCGGGCGTATCCAATCACGCTTTACAAACACATCGAGATATTGATTCAGCGTTCCTGCAACAATCAGCGGCATATCAATATGAGAAAGCAGTTCTTCCATAGACGCTTCTTTGTCCTCAAAATATAGCTGAAGCAAGCCCGCAAGCAGGATAGCCTGTTGTTCGGTGCAGTTGAAAAAATCCATCGTCACCTTTGAGCTATCCTGACACTGGTCGAGAATCGCATCCTCAAGTTTTGAATTATGCAATTGACGGGAAATCAATTTAATAGCTTCTAAAACAGGGTTGGCAGGAAAAATAAAACGACTCATACAATTTGGCTGATTAGGAGACAAACCTAATTGCCATCATTGTAATGTATTTGCAATGGAGAAAAAGAAATGTTAAAGAAATTGATTGAAGAAAAATAAATTGTACGATTCTTAAAAGCTAATTCTTAAAAAAGAGGAAACAGAAGTTTTTTTTATCTCTGCTCAGGATATACTTTTTAACGAGACCGCCACTTTTAATCACTTTATAACGATTGAGATCTACCACTTCAAGTACCTGAGAAAGCTGCTCCGGATCTTCCTGATATCGCAACTGAAGGTGCATACTTTCAAGCTCCTGTTCCTTATCGGCACGGGAGAGAATTGATTCCCTGATCATTAGCCACTCTCTGCGGTGATGAGACATCATAAAACATCAATAGCCAACCATCCCTTTTTTGTTCGGACAACCACAACTATTTTTCTTCAAACTGCTGCACCCAGTTGACACAAACAGAGAGAAAAATAATATGCCGGCAATAAGCAGGTGACTGCTTTTTTTCAGCGTGTTTAAAAGAAATGTGGAGGACATCAATTTGATTTA
>JAULVS010000100.1:0-2341 GCA_032110905.1 Chitinophagaceae bacterium
CGGACGGGTACAATAATAGATAAATGCTTTCGCATGGTTTCAGAGGGTTTGGATTAGGAAATAAACGATTGCAAGATAGAAAAGCCACTTGGTGCAGGAAAGCGGAAAACTTGGTTATTTTCCGCATGGTAATTTTACGGTCTTTGCTGCAGTACCAGGTTTCGTTGTACGTATTTGCCAAGAATATCAAATTCAAGGTTTATTTTATCACCAGGGGACAGGAATTTCATTGTTGTGTGTGAATAGGTATATGGGATCACAGTCACAGAGAATTCATCCTCCAAAACATTAAAAATAGTCAGAGAGATGCCATTCAGTGCTACTGATCCCTTTTCAACCAGCAATGGCGCGAAGGCGGAAGGATATCCAAATCGGAAGATCCAGCTGCCTCCGATTTCTTCTGCAGATAAACAGGAGCCAATCGCATCTACATGACCTAGAACCATATGTCCATCTAGCCTTGCCGGCATCAAAAGGCATCTTTCCAGGTTGACGGATTTCCCCGTTTCCCAGCTTGAAAGTGTCGTCTTTCCCAAGGTTTCAGCAACGGCAGTTACCCGGTAACCCGCTTCGTTGACCTCTTCAACAGTAAGACATACGCCATCATGTGCTACACTCTGATCGGGTTTCAGTTCGCCTGTAATACCTGAGCTGATCCAAAAAATCAGATTAGAACCCGATACTTTCACATCGGTGATGGTGCCTGTTGTTTCAATAATGCCTGTGAACATGGTTGCAAAGGTGGGGAAATTGTTTTGATGCAAATTTTTAATCATTCCCTTTTTTTGGAAAATCGGACAAACCTTCTATCTTTGCGCATCTAATTTTAATTATAGTTATGTTGATCATTGACTCTAAAGATTGCGAAAACATTGACAAAGCGCTCAAAAAGTATAAAAAGAAATTTGAGAAAAGCAAAACATTGCTTCAGCTCCGTGAGCGCCAGTCTTTCACCAAACCATCTGTAAGACGCAGGGGTGATGTTTTGAAGGCAGTCTACCGCCAGCAAATTGCAAGCGGGAAAATCGAAATCTGATTTTCCGAATATATTACCAGATAGCCGTGAAATGATTAACTTCACGGCTATCTGTGTTTATGATCTATCCTGAACAACCAGTCTTAGAGGCATTTTTGAATTACCTCCGCTTTGAAAAGAGGTACTCCCACCACACTATTTCCTCTTACCAGTCGGATCTTGCTTTTTTCTTTGGCTTCACACAGCAGCTTTTTGAAACACAAAAGCCACAGGAGATATCTTCTGCAATGATCCGAAGTTGGCTCGCTTCAATGAAGGAAAAAGGAGATTCTTCTAGAAGCATCAATCGGCGAATATCCACGCTCAAGAGTTTTTTCAGGTATCTCTTAAGACACCAAATAATTTCAGCGTCTCCGATGACGACGATTGTATCTCCGAAAGTTAAAAAACGTTTGCCGGTCTTTGTAGAGCAGAAAGACCTGCATACCCTTTTTCAGCATGTTGAATTTCCGGAAGGATGGGAGGGCATTCTCCACCGAACCATTTTTATGTTCTTTTACGCAACAGGAATGCGTCTTAGCGAACTTGTTCAATTAAAAGACAAACAGGTAGATTATTCAAAAAGCCAGATTAAGATTCTCGGTAAAGGGAACAAGGAACGTATTGTGCCATTTGGGCCAGGCATGAGAGAACAAGTTGAAATATACAGACAAAACCGGAATTCTTTCATGGTTTCTGTAGATGGCGAACAACGTTTTTTCATTAGTCAAAAAGGGCATTCGCTTTCGCCCCGTTATGTGCAGCTGACCATTAAAAAATATCTTTCTTTAATCACAACAGTTGAAAAAAAGAGTCCGCATGTGCTTCGACACAGTTTTGCTACCCATTTGATGAATAACGGAGCTGAACTGAACGCGGTAAAAGAGCTATTAGGACACAGTAGTCTTGCTGCTACCCAGGTATACACGCATAATACCATTGAGAAATTAAAAGACGTGTACAGGAAGGCTCATCCTAAAGCGTAGTTATTGGGAATATTTTTTTGAAAAAGAGCATAATTCACGTAATTTTAAAAGAGGATGGAAGAAGTTATTTCTAACTCTTCTTTTTACGCCTTTTAGGCTTTAAAGCTTATTTCAAATAATTTAAAATCTAAACTATGACTGTACATGTTCAGGCTGTTCGCTTCGATGCTGATTCCAAATTGATTGACTACGTTGAAAAAAAAGTAACCAAATTGCAGAGCTTTCATGACCGTATAGTGAAAGTTGATGTTTTTCTCAAGCTTGATAACGTTGTTCATACCATAAAGGATAAAGTTGCCGAAATAAAAATTCATATTCCACGCCAGCAGGTTTTTGTTAA
>JAULVS010000101.1:0-7697 GCA_032110905.1 Chitinophagaceae bacterium
CGATCCCTCTAGCTTTTGATTTAATGTACAAAAAAGGAATCCCGCTAAGTGAACTTCTTGAAGATGCGCATATTTCTCGAATGGAAGAGGGGTTTGACAGGTTGAAACGATTTGAAACCAACGAAATTGACCAGCAGCGTTTTTTGGCATCTTGCCATGAGTTACTCAGCGGTAGTATTCGTCAGAAAAATCTTGCTGCTGATCTTTTTGCTTTCTTTCAAGACAAACCTGCTTCGCATTTTACCTTTGAAACACGTTATCCTGCATTGGCAAGAAGCGATTTTTTTCTTTTTACACTGGTTGATTTGGCTGTGTCCGATGAATGGGTTGCCGCTTTTTTACCCTACTGGTACTCTTTAGCAAGACCTATCTTGTTGTTGGATGATTTTAAAGATTTTACCGAAGACCTTGAATTGGGAGAAGAAAATACGATTGTTGAACTTGGGGCAAACCGAGAGGCAGTGGAGAAAGCCTATGCCCTGGGGCGTGAAGACTTGCGCTTGTTGTCTACAGTTAATTCGAAACTTGCAGGTTATATGGAAGAGTTTTTAAAAGAAACGGAAGCATACAGTCATATTCAGGCACTGATTGCTAATCAATGAGTGAATGCTTCATAGCGTAAAATACCAGTCCAACTGAATTCTTTACCCCAAAACGGGCCATCAGTCTGTCTTTGATGGCTTCTACTGTTCTCGGACTGATATTCATTTCTTTGGCGATTTCCTGCGCAGTAAATTCCATACAAAGAAGGCGAATGACTGTTTTTTCTTTTTCGCTTACCTGTATTTCGCTGTTCAGTGAAGGAATGCTTCTTACTTTGGCGTGTGATTTTTTTAACAGGATCCTATTGACAAAATTATTCAGGTAATATCCTTTCACACTTACTTCCAGAATGGCTTTTTTGATTTCAGAAGGTTCTGCACTCTTCAGCAGATAACCGTTGGCGCCATTTTCCATGAGGTGTGTAACAAAGCGTTCATCTTCATACATTGTAAGAACCAGCACATGTATATGCGGATGTTTTTTGCTGATTTCTTTTGTGGTTTCAATGCCGTCTTTACCGGGCATGCGCAGATCCATTAATACGACATCGGGTTGAGATACGCTTAGTCCTTCCAGTAATTCATCACCATTTTCAGCTTCCTGTACAAAACGGATATTGGAATAAGAGCGAAGCGAAAGGATCACACCTTTTCGGAAAATTTGATGGTCGTCTGCAATAGCTACTTTGATCTGTGACATGGTTACATGCTAAAGTTAAGACAAAGCCTTACATCAGCGCATCGGCCGGTAGTTCCAGGGTTACTTTATAATATGTGTTGGTTGAGTCCTTTTCAAAGAAAATACTTGCCCCCAGAATTTTTAAACGTCCCTGGATATTTTTTAGGCCAAGTCCGGTCGGGTTGTCTCTGAGCTTTTCAAATTCAGTTTGTGTGAGACCCGTGCCATCGTGGTGAATGCGGAGGTAGAAGAAGTCTTCATTTTTATTTTGAGTAAGATGTAAAAAACTGGCACGGCTGTGTTTGAGAATATTGTTGATAAGTTCCTGCAGAATACGGAATACTGATAACTCCTGTTCGAGTTTTAGTCGCCTGCTGTAATCATTAAAGCGGCAGCTTGCATGGATGCTCCCTGTTCCGTTTATCTTTTGAATCAGGTCGCTCATAGCGCTCTCCAGACCAAAATTCTTAAGTGTAGGCGGAATGAGGCTATGCGAAATATTACGGATCAGCTGAATGGTTTCGTCAACGATTTGCTTGGCATTATGAATCGACTGGAGCTGAGTGGCCATATCCTGATGCACCAGGTTTTCATTGAGGTAAAGGCGAACAGTGGCAAGTAGGGGGCCCGCATCATCGTGCAAGTCTGCAGCGATGCGCTGACGCTCTTCTTCCTGGCTTTCCAGTGTAGCCTGCAAAAGCATTTTTTGATGGTCGGATTGCATATTGCGCATCCGGAGCTGGTAGTAAATAACTTTTCTCTGGTGAAAAATTACAAATACAATTAGTCCCACGGCAAGCAATAGCATACCGAATGTGCCAAAATACACCACATAGGTCACATCTGTTTCTCCGGCTTTCAGTAAAACATTCATTTTAGATCGTTTTCAGGGTTTTCAGGTTAATTCGGCAATGCCGGCTTTATCAGGTTTAGCAATCATCCCGACACCAAGTAAAATATTTCTGATAATGCCTGCAAAAGCATGTATATAGACGTATTGGTAAATAAAAACTGATTGATTCCAAGCCATTTGTCTAAAGAGAAAGACAAAGAAAGATGTTGTAAAAAAGAGGAAAAACGCAGAGACTCCCCAAAAATAGGGTTGCGAATAAATAAACAAGTTTTTGGGGTATCTTAATTTTTCATAAAAGAAAAATAAACTATAGGTTATTATTAAAATTGACTCTATACCATTAATTAAAGAGTTGAATCTAATTAAAGGACTACTTACTGTAATAATAATATATATAAGGATAAAAATCGAAGAAGAGATGATGAGTATCTTTTTATGAAATTCATATTCAATTACTTGTGAAAAAAAATAACTTATAAGTAAAAACTCAGCTGGGATGAAAATAATATTAAAATAAAAAGCAATATTTTTCCCAAAGTAAATTGCAAGTAATGCGGATATTATGGCGTGAAGAAAAACGAATCCAGAGAAATAAAAAAACACCCATTTTACTTTCTCTTTTTGTTTTAAAACTAGAAAAAGTAAAATGGGTAATAATGTAGAAAGCCTTAAGATATCTTCAATTACGAGATTCAAATCAAAAAAGTTGAATCAAATATAATGAAGAATAAAGAATTATGAAATTAAAGCTGCTGACCACTTTCTCCCCATATTGTAGATAAGGTTCTATCTGCCACAATTCCTTCTTTGCTCAATATTTCACCACTTGCTGAAACCAGCTTGTACTGAAGGATTGGTTTGTTGTGTTCATCAACAGCAACCAGGACAGATTGGCGCACTCCCTGGTCGTTATAACCCGGAAGAATAGCAACACCTTCGCAGTTGGGCTGGGCAAGAATTTTTTCGAGGATTTCACGGCCCACAATATTGGCATATGCAATTTCGGGGTGAAGATCATAGAAACGTTTTACCATTTCTTCTCCGGCTTCAAAGCCAATGTGCTGTCCGATCTGGGCAACTTTTGTCTGTTGTTTTGTACTTACGCCTTGCATGATTTGTAGTTTTAGAGTGAGGTTTTGTGACTACTAATTTTCACCAAAGCCCCGGCTCATACAATGCCCTGATCTTAATTTAAGTAAGGTTGTTTCAGCATAAAATATTGAAAATCAATGGTTAATATTTTTTTTAATAGGTTTTTACCTTTTCAAAATTAGGAAAAATCCGTTTTAAAATAGTAAAATTACTATTTTAATTTATCGTAAAATGACGAGAAAAAACATCGAAAACTTCCTAAGTAGCACCACTATGTGGATATTTTGTGGATATGAAGAGGCGGTTAAGGGGTCTAAAAAAACCACCTGAATCCTGCGATGATGTTTCTGGGAACAACGGGTAGGTTTAAGCTGCTCTGTAAATAACCTAGGTTTTGGTCGATCAGGCTGAATGAACGCAGGTTAAATAAGTTGAAGGCTTCTATATGTAGGCTGATTTGCTGATTTGCCTTCCATCGGAAAGCTGCTTCAGAAAATAGTGTGCTAAACCAAGCCTTATTTATCGTGTTATTTCTGATCTGTGTGCCTGCAAACTCCACCTGAACCTGTTTGTCGATATGATATATAATTTTTAGTTCTTGTCTGTATTGCAAATTTTTACTTTCGTCTTTGCTTATTGATAATTGCCGGGTCAGACTATAACGTAAATCAAATTGAGTGCACACCCTTATATAAAGAAATTTCACCGGATGCCATTCTGCATTGATTTCAGAATGAAAAAAAACGTTTCTGAATTTTGTAATTCTGCTGCCGGTTAAGAAGTAAAATTCCTGAAAACCTGATTTAATATTTGCTTTTACAAAAGGCATTTGCTTTCCGGCTATCCATTGTAGATATCCGCCTATCTGAGCATTCACTCCGGGTTTTGAAATCATTCGGATTCGAGTGATTGTAAGCGGACCTTTTACAGAAGTAATAAATAGTGGTGAGAAGAACTGAACGGAAGTGGAAAATTCGCCCTGCGGTAATATTTTTTTACCCATCTTGCCATACAAGGAGGCGTTAAAATACAAGGTCCTTTGCTGAAATACCGGCTTTGTATATACTGAATAATTCAATCCTTGTAAAGGGTAGGGATTTTGATTAAGCTTTAAGACCTCTGTATTTCCTTCCGAATATTGAAAGTGCAATTGTAAGGTGCCTGCTTTTGCAAGCGTTTTTTCAATTTCATGTTGCAGGTGTATGATAGGAATTAAAGAGATCTGAGAATTCATTGCACGATCTTTTGAGATGAACATCCCCAGTCCAATTCGCCCTTTCGTCTTTTGAAAGCCTTTGGTTATTTTCTTCTCAATTGATTTTTCAACTCCAATATTACCTGTGCTAATATAATCTGCAGAACTATATTCTTCGATTCGCAGCGGTTGCAAATAGCCGGAATCCTGTGATGCGTTAAGAAGGCAATTCATTCTTAAGACTTTCCACTCGAGCTCACATTTAAATGGACGGGTAGCTTTACCTGAAGATACTATTCTTTCAAACGTTGATTGGAAGCTTGTAAGCTGCAGGTTGTATATCTGATTAAGGGATAAAGGGTTATCGGATGATAAATTGAACAATGATGCACCTTCCGAGAACCTGTAATCTCCATTTCTTAGAAAGCTGGTATTTTCTATAGATAAAATAAGTTTTTTTGCGAGTTCTGAGTTGGTTCGCTTTGACAGATTAATCAATGCTTTTTTGGTATCGTATTGTTGGAATTCTTTTTTTTCATACAAAAGTGAAGATCCCTGCTCTGTTAATTTGTTGAATTCATTTGGTACGTCTTTTGACTTTTGCCAAAAGACAGAAATTATGAGAAGATTCTGTTCTTTCTCAAAAGTATATCCGGCTTTGGTATAAAGAAAAGACGGGTTCCAGTTTTTTGTTGAGAGCCAGGTTTGTCTGTTGAAAAAACTGTCTGATAGCCTGGCTGTGAAAACACTACTGTTTTGCTGAGAATGTTCTTGCAGGTATCTGCTTTCGAATGATAACTTAGCGTTTTTGAACACCTGTCCTGTTAACTGAAACCGGTGGTCACTCAGTTTATTGCTGTTGAAATAACGATCAGCATTTTCAAATGGAACAAGTATGTCCGGTGACTGTCCCGTTACAGGTATTAATGCCAGTAAATTAGGTGTCTTTATCTGCAATAATTCGGTCTTGTTTGCAGTTATGCCTGTTGACGAGATTGAACTGATAAAGCCTAGGTTTAGTTTTGCTTTTAAATAGAATAGAACAGGGTTAATCTGGTACATTGTGCCGCTTCCGCACCCCAAACCAGACAACAGACTGCCCCATATTTTATTTTTATATTTTTCTTTTACTGTTAAATTAATATAGACTTCGCCGTTTTTTCTAAGTCCTTTCAAAATTTTATGAGGGGATGCATTTTCAATGATTTCAACTGAATTAAGTACATGTATGGGAATGTGGTTCGCTAAAAGCTGCTGTTGATCCGAAAATAGTTCCTCTCCCTGTATTTTAATAAGAGAAACCTGCTTTCCCTTATAGGTAATACTTCCGTTATCAAGTATTTTGAGATTGGGAATACGTTGCAGTAAATCTTTTAATGCCAGGTCTTCTTTTTGTTTGTAATAATCTGAGAGAAAAATTGTTGTATCGCCTCTTTTGTAGTGCCCAGAAGGTGTGATAAGGATCTCTTCCAGTTGTTCGGTCGATCTCTTTATTAATATATGAACGATATTTAAAGTATCTGCAGATGGAATGATGCTCTTTTTTCCTGAAATGCTGTCTCCGCAGTTTATGAAGATGGTAAGTGTATCATTCATTAATACGTTTAATTTGATCTTAAGCTGATTTTTATTGCTTGCCTGATCAAAATAGATTAACCTTTTTTGTCGGTATATTTTTAACCTGACAGGAGTTTTAATGTCAGTGACGCCTTGCCATTGTACCAGTATAGTCGCCTCTTTTTTTGATTGCGCATAAGTCTGACATGTAAATAATATCAGCATTATGCAAAAAAAATATAGGATCCGCCAGTAAGACAGGCAACAAAGAAGGATTAAATAAAATAAATACAAGATCTTTTTTTTATTCATTATCCAATGCAGACACCCTGTTCAACCATATAAAGCCGACATTATTGAATTGTTCGGGCCAGAAACTTATTACGGCATCGGGTGCTGTCTCATTAAATCGAATTAGTGAAAACCTTTCATTGGTCTGAAAATGTTCTGCTTCAATTACAAGACCGGGCAGACCGTTTAACCCTGATGGTCCGGAACTAATTTCCACCTCCGGGCAGAACCATGCTGCTGCAATAGGTGTTTCGTTGTCCCCCGGTTGAAGGAACAGGGCTCTTTGGCAATTAAAACCTTGTATATTTTTAAATTCATTGAGAATTTTTGTTTTGTATTTATTTCCTATCTGTTCCTGCACGTAGTACTGAATATCATCCGGACTGTTGCTTATTTTAATACGGATGATGGATGAGTCGAAATGGCGATAAACTATTTTAGGCAGGGTGTCCGGATTCGTATGAAAGATCATCATGCTGCCATTGTCTGATCTTTTTCTGATTTCTTCTGCCTGAAGGGCATAATTGTTTTTTTGCAGATAGAGATAGGCTGAATTGCTGATAACGGCAATGCCAGTGTACTTCAATTCGAAATTAAATTCCGAATTTATATTCTGTTGAACACTATACTCCGTTTGATAAATCTGAGCATTAGTAAATAGTGTATGAAATAAGCAAATAAGTAATAAGGCAGGTTTAATTTGACGGTTTAAAAAAAGAATCGGTGTTTTAGGATTGCTCATAACGATGGATTTAGAGTTTAAATAAAATAAAACCGGGAGATTCATTTTGGGTTATTCAGCAGATATGGTTGTTACTGCGCATTGGATTTGTCTGATTTTATAAAGTTGTTTGTTGTAATCATCATTTGCTTTGTTTCTTGCACATTGAAGGGCCTCAAAAAAAGCAATATCACAATTGCTGTTTTGTGCAATGCAGCTTCCAACTGCATTGATAAAATGGTAGTTTCCATAACAATCCATCGCTGAACCTGTTTTAGGGACAACGACATTCACCATACAGGGTTCGGCGATTTGTATAGTGTAATTATCATACACATAAGTTTTCTGAGCAATAGGCTCTTGTGTAAAAGATTGAAGGCTAAATGCTTCGGCTTTGTGTATGCTTAAGGCAAGCAAAAGGGTGGCTGTGATCAGTGTTTTCATTTGTTGTTTTTTTAAGTTTTAGAAAATTGTACATACTATCCCCGAACTAATTGTCTGCAATTGACGGTTGTTTGAGGTTCTGGGTATAATATGTATTTGTGTTTGATGGTTTAAGAATCTCCCGGTTTATGCAAAATTCAGCAGCCCGGATAATTATTTATACAGGATAAAGACTGTATTTTAAATGGAATATCACCAAAAAAACCCCGGCATAAGCCGGGGAGGGAGCGGGTGTTCATCATAGATTAGCGTTGATACTCCCATATATTCAGGGAAAAAGCAAATTTGTAGCACAAAAATAAAACCATAGTAATAGCTTTGAA
>JAULVS010000102.1:0-6615 GCA_032110905.1 Chitinophagaceae bacterium
CTTTCGAAGCCGTATGAATACATCATCAGCGCCATCATGTTTTGGATTTACACTCCAGATAATCTCATCCATACTTTCTCCGGCCATTTGTGCCGACTGGCCTATTTGTTCTAGCAAAGGAGTGACTGTATGCGATTCTCCCAATTGCTGACGCGCCACCGTAGCCAGCATGTTGACACTACTCACAGAAGATCCAATCTCATCATGTAGATCGCGAGAGATAGAATTTCGCAAAGACTGAAGTTTCAGATACTGATAAAGTCTGTAACGATACAGTCCGTAAAAAGAACCTACAATAAAAAAAAGAAGTAGTAATAAAAACCACCAGCGCATCCATACTGGAGCCGGTACATGGATCTTAATCTCTTTCACATCACTTTCCACCCCATCCGGATGAACCGCTTTTAGTTGCAATGTATAGGTACCTTGTCCTAAACCGGCCAATGAAATGCGACGTTCTTTGGTTGTGATCCATTGCTGTTGACCGGAAAGAATGCGGTAAGAAAATAATATGCGATCATTCATTACATGGGCAATTGCTCCGAAATCTACTGTCAGATCCTGCAAGTGATCAGCTAATTCCAAAACACCATCATTCAATTTCAATTTCTTTCCGGCAGATGAAAACAAGTCAACATAAACAATCGGCTTCTGCTGATATACTGGAAGTGAATGGATATTCCAGTGTGTGAATCCGTTATCAAGTGCCAGAATCATATCGCCATTTTCAAAAGCATAAAACGTTCTGTCGAGATAATCAGTCTTCAATCCATCCTGCTGATTAAAAGAAACCCATTTTTTTTGATCAGGATCAAAGCGTACAAGTCCGTTGATCGTTCCTGCCCACAACATCCCACCGGCATCTGTAACCAAAATATTGACCCGCTGAGAAGGAAACCCTTGATTGATGGTGAGAGGATCTTTAAATACTTGCGACTGCACATCGAATAACTGAAGACCTTCATCCAATGGCGCAAGCCAGCAACGATTTTTTTTATCAATTGAGAAAGATGTAATTGCATTTGCAGCCATGCCGGATGAATTCGGATCACCAGTCTGATAAATTTTCCAATTTTTATTTTGCGGGTTAAAAGAAATGAGCCCTTTATCTGATCCTATCCAAATAATTCCTTGCTGATCAAAACGAAGATTCGCCCATTGCAAATTTTGAAGAGTTGTATTATTAAACTTATAGAAACTCCACTCGGCAGATTTATGTTTCAACTGCCATAAACCTGTTTGGGATGAGATCCAAACATCGCCGGCTGGATCTGTTCTCATATCAATAAGCCCCTGCATGCCTGCTGGCAGTTTATAATGATTGAACTTCATTTTTTGCACATCATACAAATAGAGATAAGGCACATCATACGACAAGAGCCAAACCCTGCCCGATCCATCCATTGCCAGGTCGCGAAATTGTTTATCATAGCTTGGCGCCTCAACAGGTATTGAACGCAGATATTGAAAATGCTGATCATAAACATAGATTCCATAGCCTGCATTGCAACTCATCCAGTATTGTTTAAGTGCAGGCAGATAAATAACACTGCTTAATGTAGCAGGATAAACAAATTTCCCTGTGGGCTGAAAGAATTCCTGATACTTACCAAGTCGCTCATGTAAGGGATGCTTTTGATAGAGCACATCATTTGCACAAAACCAGATACTTCCATCAGAGGCTTTCGTAATACCTGTAAAGTGATGAGACGATTCTTTTTTAGTTGGATCAGGCAAACATTTTTCATAGCGATTCTCAGACGGAAAATATTCAAACAATCCCTCGTCAAGTGTACTCACATACAAGGAATTGTTTTCTGTTATAAGAATATTGGAGATCACATTAGCCGCAAGATTTTTTTTCTGATAGGCAGTTGGGTTATGTGGATGATTGGTGAACATCCCAGTAAGCGAATTAAAATGAACGAGCCCTCCTCCCCATGTACCAAGCCAAATATCTTTTTCTGATTGCTGACAGACAAAATGAAAACTATTGTTCAGCCATTCGGCAACTCCATTTTTTTTATTTTCAAAATGCTGAAACTTACTTGTTCTTGTATCAAACCGATACAAGCCATCTGTTCCGGCAAGCCACAATACATCCGGATCATTTATATCTGCAGTTATGGAACGAACTTCATTTTCAAAGCGAACAGAACCAGTCCGGTTTTTTTGAGGTGAAGGGATGTATTGAATAAATTGATCTGTTTTTTCATCGTACAAGAGCAAACCCCTTCCGTTAGTACCCATCCATAAACGGCCTCGTTTATCGCGAAACAAATCGAACACCCAGTAAAATTCATTGGCGTCCGGTGTGGGATGAACATATCTTTTCCATTTGCCGGTTGAACGATCAAGCCGACAAACTCCTTTGCCGAATGTTCCCACCCATAAATTCCCGGAATGATCTTCCTGCATGTCGGTAACTGCATTGGAAGAGATGGTGGTTGAATCGCGCGATTGAGAATAGTAAGGAATAAATTTATAGCCATCGAAACGAAATAAACCCGCTTGCGTAGATAGCCATAGAAAATGATCGGATGTTTCGTAGATTTTATTTAGCCCGATAGCAGGAAGACCTTCTGCTCTACCAAACAGACGATATCCATTTTGCACCGGCTGTGCCATTGAAGAAACAGCAAGTAATAATAAGCAAAACAGATTCTGTATACGAAGCATGGTTGATTACGGACAAATTTTCCCCGTCGTACTAAAATAGTGAAAAGTTGTTGGAATAGTTACGGGTTAAGGGGTACGGGAACAAGTTGTTGGTTGTTGGTTGTTGATAAAAGACTACACCAAACCAATAACTAATAACCAACTTCTAATAACCAGTTAAGCCCACAACGAAGCCGGATACTGTCCTGACTGTACCAATGCATCAATACTCGCCTGCACACCCGGTGCATCTTCCTTGTATGTTACACCAAACCACAATGATGAAGTGGGGATTACTTTAATAGCGCCGAGTTCTTCTTTGATGTATGTATCTGCTACAAGCGGAATAAAGAATTCAGATTTTTCTTCCTGACCATGCTTTTTCAAAAACTCAGCAAACATCTTTTTCGTCAGATAAAATACTGAATCATCAAAGCACCAGAAGTTCATGCTCACACTGGAATGATAAGGCACTTCTTGTTTGCCATTTGTATCTTCATAAACGATCGTCTCTCCTTCTGCATAAATTTTCGTGCGTTCCGTGATGCTTACCAACTCCTGATTTGCATTTACCTCGCAGACGCCACGACTCACCGTACCATTCGGGCTCAATGTTTTTGAAAGATCATAACCAATGATGGCATGCATTTCCGGGTTACAGTCTGTTTGTAAAAATGCAGCTGCTTTTTCAAACGCATCGTGTCCGTAAAAATCATCGGCATTGATTACAGCGAATGGTTCTTTGATGACATCCTTTGCGCATAAAATCGCATGTGCTGTGCCCCAGGGTTTTTGTCGTGTCTCCGGAATAACATAGTCACCCGTCACTGAATTGAGACTCTGGTACACGTAGCGGACTTCCACTTTACCATTCAATTTTTGATTGAATACAGATTCGAAGCTGTCAGCAAAATCTTTCCGGATAACAAATACAATTTTTCCAAATCCGGCACGTATTGCATCGTAAATGGAATAATCCATGATGGTTTCGCCATTCGGGCCAAACCCTTCTGTCTGTTTCATGCTTCCGTATCGGCTTGCCATTCCGGCAGCAAGGATCAATAAAGTTGGTTTCATTGTCAAAATTATTTAAAGACGAACAACTTCAAATCTATCTACCTGTCTCTCAAGCAATTCGTGTATTTTTGAGATTTGCGAAGATAAGAAACAAACAATGGTTTTTAACAGTCGTTTTTATAATCATAACATACAAATTGACAGGGTAAAATCATTCCCTTTTGATGGAAGAGAATTCACCTTTGATGTCGCCCGATTCGACCTGATTGACCCACTGATTTCAGGCAATAAACTGTTTAAACTTTACTACCAGCTTTTAAACGCGAAGGCGCAGAATAAAAAGGGCATTCTTACCATGGGAGGCGCTTATTCAAATCATCTGCTCGCCACCGCTGCTCTCTGTCATGAGCAAGCGCTTTCATCAGCAGCCATCATTAGAGGAGAAGAAAGCAAAGATTTAAATTCGACCTTACGTGATTGCAGAGAAAATGGGATGAAGCTCATATTTGTTTCAAGAGAATCTTATAAGAAATCAGATATAGAAGTCAGCCATATCAAAGCTCAGTTTCCTGATTATCTTTTCGTACCTGCAGGAGGAGACAATGAAGAAGGTGAAAAGGGCGCTTCTTTGATGCCGGATTATATTCCTCATTGGTCATCCTATAAGCATATTTACTGCGCTTCGGGAACCGGCACTACTGTGCGAGGCATTGGGCAGAAATTGCTTCCACATCAACATTTATGGATTATACCGGCAGTAAAAATTCAGGAAAAGGACCGGGAAGATTATTTTAAAAATTGTTTGCCGGCAAATAAAGAAACACAAAACAAGATCTCCATTCATTTTGATGCAGCAGGAAAAGGCTTTGGGAAAAAAGAAGAAGAATTATTTACAGTTATGAATGCATTTTACAAGCAATCCGGCATTCATACCGACTTTGTTTATACCGCAAAAACTTTGAGAGGCCTGCTTCAAATATCAGATGATGATGCGAAACAGGAAAAAGGAAGTATTCTTATGATTCATACAGGTGGCATTCAGGGGAATCGTTCACTGCAGGAAAATACGATTGTCTTTTGATCTGCGTTATATTTGCACTCCGCGAAAGCGATTTCTTCTATGTTGAGAACACTATTTTTTATTTGCCTTACTTTTTGCATTCAGCTTGTTTTCGGACAAACTGATCCTTTGCCTCAATTTTCAGTTACGAAAAAAAACAATAAAATCACAATCAGCTGGAAGAACAACTACACTAATACCACACAGATCAACATCCAAAGATCGAAAGACAGTAACCGCAATTATATCACGATACATTCCTGTCTCCAGCCATTAGCTAAAACATATTCTTTTACCGATCCTTCCGCTACAAATGACACGATGTACTACCGGATTTTTCTTTTATTTGACGGAGCGACGTATAGTTTCACGAAACCCAAAAGACCGGTAGAAGAAAAACAAATAATTGAGCAAACGATTAAGAACGAACCAAAAACTATTGATAAAAAAGAGACAATTACTGTACCCTCTAAAAAAGATACAGTTTCTAAAAAAGAAAATCAAATTATCAGCAAAACCGTAACTGTTGTAAAAGATTCCTCAAAGCAAATCAAGGAGCAACCTAAAACAGAAATAAAAAAGACCGAGAAGAAGGATGCATTACCAGATTCAATTCACCTACAATATGCCAAGCTTGAAAAACATCCACGAAAAGAAAAGCGATTTCCGGTCAGCAGGTTTCAAATAAGTCTGCCGGAAAAATTCAGTAATGTATGGCAACCTTCTATTTTTGTTTACACAGGAGATGACGGAAATGTGGTGATTGATTTACCTGAAGCAATCAAATATCAATACAGCATCATTTTTGCCAGAGAAGAAGGTCGACCATTGTTTTCTTTGCCTGAAATAAAAGAAACCAGATTAGTTCTCGACAAGGTTGTCTTCCTTAAATCGGGATGGTATTACTTTGAATTAAGAGAGAACGGGAAAGTAAAAGAAAGAAATAAATTTTTAATCACCAGAGATTACTGAGCACTCTTTCTTTCATCAACTATAATACTCCGTCGATTGGTGCTTTTCTTTCGGATTTCCAAACAGCGCTGATCGCAATTAACAAGGAAACAGCTGCACATCCGTAAGCAACCAAACTCACCGTACTACTTTGCAATGCCTGTCCTTTCGCTATACCAAAGAAAGCCCACCCAAGGACAAATACAAAAGCAGCTTCAGTTCTTTTGTATCCCAACAGAAACCCAAGTATTAGTGCTACCAACATCATGATGCAACTCCAGTATTGCGCATCTAATCCCCAGCCGCCCCATTCAATGTGGATCAGTAAAGCCGTAGTGTTTGCTATTGTTGCAACAGATATCCATGCCAGATAGACAACAAATGCATGATATAACCAGATGCGCGGCCATCCTGTAATTGCAGATTGATAAGTTTGCATACGACTATAAATTGCGATCAGATTCATTAGCAAAAACAACATAATCATAACCGACAGTCCCACCTGCAAATAATGCCAGGCAAAAATCCACAGTCCGTTTAAAAAGCAGGATGTATAAAATAAGTTTAGCACAGAGCGTACATGTCGCCATTGGAAAGATAAAATATCCTGTTTGCGTAAGATGATGATTGCGTTAATCATCCAGCCGATTAATAAAAGATAAATGATTCCCCAAATGGAAAAAGTAAAACCTGCAGGCACAAAAAGATTCGGATACAAAGCACTTATAGCACCGGTAGTATAATTATTTAACGGCAACGCATTGGCTAGGTAATTAAACAATATCATCCAGCTAAATGAAAATAAAAGCCAGAAAATTTGCATTGCTACTTTTCGTGAAGAAGGGACTATTTGTCCTGCGGCAAGATCAGACATAAGTTAAGCTCTTTATATTAAAAACACTGCTATGTTAAAATTAACAAACATTCAC
>JAULVS010000103.1:0-4334 GCA_032110905.1 Chitinophagaceae bacterium
TCTAATCAGCAGTGAACTTGCTGATTTATACAAAAAGCAGGAAGAGCAGGAAAACAAAAGATTATTATACGTAGCTGTAACAAGAGCCTGTGCGCATTGTTTTATTTTTACCAAACCTTTGCCTAAAGCACATAAGCCCGGCGAGATCAAAGACAGCTACTCTGTTGTGAGGAAAACACTGGTTCGCTTAAAAGAAGAGCAGATGGCATTAAACGGGATTGCGTATGCTATTCCGCCGGCGTATAATCCTAAAGATGTTTATCAGTCGGAATGGTCATCCAAGGCACCTGTATATTCGCCGTTACCGAAAATAAATTTAAAAGATAAAAGCTGGCAAATGACCAGTTACAGCTCGCTTAATCCGGAACATGGACCTGTAACACCGAAAATCAGTTTGGATGAAGATTTACAAACAGAATTAGATCGTTTTGTATTTAAAGAGTTGCCACGTGGGGCACATATTGGTAATCTCTTGCATCTGATCTTTGAAAAGATAGATTTCTCAGATGAAAAATACTGGCCTTCAACAATAGATAAAGCAGTACGTGCTCATATTCCTTCAGCAGGAGAAAAATGGATCAGCCTTTTAACGGAATTAATAAGGCAAATTATTCATGCTAAAATTACTGCGGGAGATATTTCTTTCAGCATGTGCCAAATCACGAAAGCGCAACGACTCACGGAGCTTGAGTTTGACCTGCCTCTTACTTTATTCAACACCTCCGATTTTATGCAGTTGCCTTCAGCGGTTCCTTTGCGTATGCGGGCAATTTCAGAGTTGGAGGGAATATTAAACGGAAAGATCGATTTGTTTTTTGAACACAAGGGAAGGTATTACCTGCTCGACTGGAAATCTAATTTTCTCGGATCATCACTGACTGATTATACCGATGAAAAACTTTTCCAATCAATGGAAGAACATAATTATTTCCTTCAGTACCACTTATATACACTTTCGCTGTACCGATACCTGAAACAGCGTTTAAAGGGATTTGATTATGACCGTGATTTCGGTGGTGTTGCCTATGTTTATATGCGCGGTGTACGTGCAGGCAGCAGCAATGGCATTTATTTTCATAAGCCGGAATTGCAGCTGATTTTAAAAATGGAAACCTTAATGCTGAAGAAACAGTTGAGCAAAACAGGATGAATAATTATTTCTGCTCATTCTCTTGCTTTGATTTTTTCGATTGTGGTTTAAGCATGCTGTTAACCAGTCCGCCCATGGTAGCACCATAAAGCATACTGTTAAGCGGGCTTGAGCTGATTGCACAGGACCCGTCACAACCCCAGAAATGATAGTAGATATATCCTGCAACTGCACCAAGTAAAATACCAGGCAAATACCATTTCAGATTACGCGATGAAAAAATTTCGAACATAGTTAAATGGATCTATTATTACGGCGTAAATTATGTTTTTATTTTATTTTCTGTTGCAATGAATTCCATGGGCCTCCGTTGTAACATTCAATTCCTTGTTTTTTCAGAATGCCGGCAGCCATACCGCTTCTTGCCCCGCTGCGACAACAAGTGATGACGGGTTTGCCTTTCTTTTTGATTTCTTCACTCTTGGATGCAATACGATCTACAGAGATATTCAAGGAGCCTTTGATATGTCCTGCATTGTATTCGCCAGCTGTTCGCACATCAATGATAACTGCACCTTGTTGCACCATTGTTTTAAAATCTGTACTTGCTTGTTTTCCAAAAAGTTGTTTGAATAATTGTAGCATATGTTTTTAAATATTTTTTACTATAAAAGCGTTGTCGGACAAACATAATCAGTAACCTTCAATAAGCCACTTTCTTTAATGGCATTATATCCGCCTCTTACATCAATCAGCTGATCATACCCTCTTGCGCGAAGAGCAGATATAAAAATCATAGATCGATAGCCTCCTGCACAGTGCACAAAAGCTGTTTGATTTTTTTCAATTTGAGTCATATTGTTGTTCAAATAGTCGAGTGGAGTGTTTATCGCATTCACTATGTGTTCACTATCGTATTCACTTTTTTTACGCACATCAAAAATTGGAATATCGGGGGTTGCCTGAAGATATCCTGCCAGTTCATTTGCATTGATACGTCTGATTTGGTCTGTTTCACGTCCTGATGCTAACCATGCATCAAAGCCCCCTTTCAGGTATCCAATAGTCTGGTCATAACCTACCCTTGCAAGACGAGTCACTGTTTCCTCTTCTTTACCGGGTTCTGTTACAAGCAGCAAGGTTTGTTTGATATCGGGAATAAGTGTGCCAACCCAGGGAGCAAAACTTCCTTCCAGCCCAATATTTATTGAATTAGGAACGAACCCTTTACTGAATGCTTCTGCATCCCGTGTATCTAATATCAGCGCATCTGTTTCATTTGCTGCTGCTTCGAAAGCTGCGGCATCAAGCGTACGTGTTCCTCTTGAAATGACTTCATTGATTGAATCATAGCCTTTTATGTTCATCAAAACATTCTGGGGGAAATAAGCAGGAGGTGGTGTTAAACCCGTGAGCACTTCGCGAATAAAATCTTCACGGGTCATATTCGGGTTGAGGGCGTAATTGGTTTTCTTCTGATTTCCCAGTGTATCGAAAGTTTCTTTGCTCATCTTCTTTCCGCATGCGCTTCCTGCGCCATGTGCAGGGTATACAACCAGTTCATCAGCAAGCGGCATAATTTTATTTCTAAGTGAGTCGAATAAAAATCCTGCAAGTTTCTGTTCATCCAACTCTGATGATACTTTTTGGGCAAGGTCGGGACGGCCAACATCGCCGATAAACAAAGTGTCTCCGGTGAATATCGCAACAGGCTTGCCTTCTTCATTACGCAACAGATAACAAGTGCTTTCCATAGTATGACCCGGAGTATGGATGATTTCAAAAGAAATAGCGCCGACCTGTAATACTTCACCATCTTTTGCGATATGTGCATCAAAAGCAGGTTTTGCACCCGGACCAAATACAATTGTACCTCCGGATTGCCTGGCGAGGTCGAGGTGTCCGCTTACAAAGTCTGCATGGAAATGTGTTTCAAGTACATAACGGATGCGTACATTATTTTTCTGAGCTCTTTCAAGGTATGAACCCACTTCGCGTAAAGGATCGATAACGACTGCTTCGCCATTGCTTTCAATATAATAAGCTCCTTGTGCCAGGCAGCCCGTATATATTTGTTCTATGACCATGTTTTTGTATTTAGGGTACAAATGTCATTACATGGCGAAAAATGAACTATGACAAAAGTCACATAGCAAATTTAATCACAACTTCTTCCACGCATGTTGCCTTCTCGCCAAAGACGATTCAACTCTTCCATTTCTTTTTTTTCTTCTTCGCTTAATGGGTGCTTCTCTATGTTTTTCAAGTCTGGCTGACCGGCATCCACCCATGCTGTGTACCAGAATGAGGCAACGGCATAAATACTTTCCCGCATTCTTTTTTCTACCATGCCTTTCAGCATTTCATTATATCTGTTTGTATAAGCAGAAGAGTATTGTCGGGAAACAATTCCGTTTCTGTCTTCAAAAGCAAATTTCTGATCAGCCGGAAATGCAATTGAAAGTTCTTTTTCAGTTTTAAGAACCGTATCTGCCGCAGCTGCACTTTCAAGCACCCTGTCCCATATAAATTGATCAGGACGATGGAGATAATTTGCGGTACCAATCCAGAAATTAAATGATTTTTCTGCAAGTAATTCAGGCACACGACTTTCCCAGAAGCCATGTATCCCATGCTGTCCTGAGTACTGACCATTATGGTTATGACAGGCATGCAAAGGCACATGTGCATCACCGATATAATGCCCGATTTCCGCACTGAGTTTTAAAATTTTGATAGCATCCTTTGTTTTAAAAGCATTTGTAAGTCTTGACAGCATAATTTGAATCCACCACGGAACTATACCATGAGCCTGTATTGTATCTGCTGAATAGCAGGCAACCGCACTGTCATATTGCCTCGGCAAACCCGGATAGGGAAAGCTGCCATACCTGTCTATGTCAATATAATGCCTTGGCCCTTCATCTTTTATTGCATACCTGCGTTTATCAGGATCTACAGCATGTGCTGAGATAAAGTCGATATGGGTTTTATAAAAAGAAATCATTTCCGGAGGAAGAAGAAAAACTGCGAGGTAATTGATCTTCTGGTGTCCGTAAAACCCCCAGCAACAGGCTTTGGTATAAATTAAAAGGAATAGTAGTCCGGCTGTGAACTTCTTCATAGTAGGTGTTTAGGTTAGTAAAAAATTCAATAGGTTAGTCTTCCTCTACGGTTGTCACTCCTCCGCTTATAGAAAACTTCATTGCTTCAGTAGCAGAAATTCCATTGTCGATTTCTTTAA
>JAULVS010000104.1:0-7873 GCA_032110905.1 Chitinophagaceae bacterium
AGACAGATAAATAAATTTCCCGGGAGGAACAGTTGCAGTTGCTGTCAGCTCATATTCGTTCGACTGATTTTTTTTTGTGCTTAGCTGCCATTTTATTGCCACCGTGTTTTGGGCACTCACAGAGGCAAAAACAAAGCAATAAATGAAACTCAGTAAAAGGGAGAAATTTCTCATAACAGCAAGGTACAACAGCTCTCTGAAAGAAACTTATCAGAGCTTAACGGAAAACTTTACTGTTTCCGGAGGAAGGCATTGTTTATCATCGCAGACCATAAACTCTATTTCACCATTTATGGCAGTTTTGGCCGCACCTTTCATAGAAACAACCTGGACGAAATCTACTGTTTCCTTGTAAAATCTTGATCTTGTTCTTGTGGCTTTTTCAACTTCATCATACAACTTGCCCACTTCTTTCACTTTGCCGGAAATGATTACCAATGGATTTTTATTGAATTGAATCATTGTAGGAAGGGCCACGGCATCTTTGGTCTGGTTCTGGCTGTATAAATGCCAGCCGGGCTGGATCGTTGCTGACAAACGGATTTCATATTGATCACCTTCCAGTTTTTTTGCTGAATATTTCCAGCTCACTTTTGAAGCACTTTGCGCATGGATTGATAAAGTGAAAAACAAAAGGGGTAATAAGTAGACAAGACGTAACATCTGAAATGATTTAGCTATGATAAAATTGCAAATTATTTTGATCTGATTAATACTTTAATCAGATTAAATAGCTACTTCAGCGCTTATTAACAAAGCTTTGAGAATTTTCCGGCCATCCGTATTTCCCAAAATACTTGATGTGGCTCTTTCCGGATGTGGCATCATGCCAAATACATTTCTGTCCTTGTTGCAAATTCCGGCAATATTTCTAAGTGACCCGTTTGGATTTGCTTTGGGCGTAATTTCACCTTGTTCGTTGCAATAACGGTACAGAATCTGATTATTTTGCTCCAGATTATTTAAGGTTTGATCATCAGCATAAAACCTGCCTTCTCCATGTGCAATAGGTATTTTAAGCGCATCTCCTCCGGGGCCTGAAATAAATACGTTTTTACAAATAAACTGTCGGCTTGCATTGCGCAACAAAACTCCGGGAAGCAATTTGCTTTCGCATAAAATCTGAAAACCATTGCACACGCCAAGTACTTTACCTCCGTTGTTGGCAAAGGAAATAACGCTCTGCATCATCGGACTGAAACGTGCAATGGCACCGCAACGAAGGTAGTCACCATAGGAGAACCCACCTGGAAGTACAATACAATCATCAGTTGTAAAATCATTCAGGTCTTTGTCTTTATGCCAAAACATCCGCACTTCCATGTTTAAATCATATTGCAATGCGTCCTGCATATCACGATCGCAGTTTGATCCGGGAAAAACAACGATTCCAAATTTCATGTCTAATATATAACTATCGTTTAAAATCTATTTTAGCTATGCAAATGTACTTTATCAGACAGAAAGCATCAGCTAAAAAATTGACGTAAGAAAATCCATCCCATACCGACCCATACGGTCAGTTCCGGGAAAACCTTGGTTTTGGGGAAAGCATAAAAAGATGCTACATAAAAAACAGAAGGAATAAATAAAATGGTAAGGCTGATACCATCTTTCCCATTCAGAAAAAGAGTCAAAAAGGTAAAAAGCAGTAAAAAACTGTTAAGCGCCCAGATCTTTCGGTTGAGGACCACCATTCTAGTAACTGAGATTCTGTTGTAAAGAATTCCGGCAAGAATAGCGATAAATAAAAGCACGAAATGAATCCATTCATATTTTTTGCTCAGATGACCTAGTGGTGATTGCCAGCGAATTTCAGTGAAAACAGAATACGGATGAATCTGGTTGTTAAAAAAATAATGAAACACAAAGAAAAAATAGAAAGGGAGCAGTAATCCTGTGAAAGAAACCACCCATTCGGCAAATTTAAAAGGTCGGGTAATAAGCAACGCAATAAGGATGAGTGGAAACAGAAACAAAGAAGGGAAATACAGAAAACTGCAAACGCCTATGGCAAACCCTGCATTAAATACATCTGTTTTTACTTTTTCTGAGTAATAGAGATTGGTCATCTTTGGCCATATCCAAACGAGAATAATATTAACCAAAATAAGTGAAGACCAACTACTCCAAGCCGGGATAAGCGCAGATAGAAAAATCACTGAAAAAGCAGTCAGTAAATTAAGCCCGTTAAAGACTCTTTTTTCGTTTGTAAATCCATTTAATATAACAGCCTGAATAAAAATAAGTAGGTAAGTTGTGATGGGATAAAGAATTGGAAATTTACTGCCAAAGGGGTGTAAAAATTGTAGTATTTCTTTATATAACCATCCGTCAGATATAAGAGCTGTCGGGATTACCGGATTGGTAAAAGTATTTAGTCTGAGTACAATACCCAGGAAAAACAAGAATAACAGATTGAGCGGATTGGCTCCGGAAAATAATCGGACCACTTTTTAATAGATTCAGGTGCAAACATTGAGAAAGTCGGGCAACTATCCAAAAAAAAGATCGTATGAATCCTTAGAATTCAATGCGAACAAAGCCTATAGCATTGCGATAATTTGCGGGGACAATCATTTCCTTTGCTGAAATCTGTTTCGCGAAACGAATCATAAATTCAAATCCTTTGTCGACACTGCGCACCGGTTGTTGTCTGTTGATAGTGCCGTTGCCGTCAACAGTCTGCGCGGAAAGAACGGGAGATCTTCGCATCCACTCATTATACAGAAACAGAAGGCCACTTCCTGAATTCATGATCTGGTAGGAAAGAAGATTGTCGGTATTGTCGTCGAACTGAGATTTGGCAAGCATGTTGTTCCACTGCATACCACCGTTTTTGTCGAATGAAAAGACAAGGACATTATCACAATAGTAACGAACCGACTGATTACCGGAATATCCGCTGCCCCAACCCCAGGGATTGCCCCAGCCGCCCAAGCCCCATGGGTTATATGGGTTCCATCCCCAGAAACCTCCGGGTGGTGTCATGCCCATGTTCCCCCAGAGAAAAGGGTTGTCCCATCGGTTTAAATTGTTGCCCCGGCTGCTCGAATATGCACTTTCTGCAGTAACCAGTATCCCTCCATCTTTACGAATAATAAAGTGTTTAAGGTAATAATCGTTGAAGGCATTCCTGATATTGTTTTCACCGCGTGCAATCTTTCTGAATTCTTCATCAAACTCAAAGCTTCTTTCTTCGGGGGCTATGGTTATGGATCTGTCGAGCGAAGCAAGGTAAAGGCCGTCGATAGACCCTCGTTTGGTATTTGAATAAAATGAAAAGAGGAGGTATCTGCCGTTTGTATTATCAACCTTAATTCTGATTTCATCGATAAACTTCTGGTTCAGTGTGAGCGGTTGCCTGATTACTGAGTCTCCGATGGCAGGGTACACACATAAAGAAGCCTTGCTGATGTATTCCTTCTCCGATTGCTGCCTCACGTGAACAAATAAAAAGTTGCCTTCATTATCCAGATAAAAATCAGAAATGGATTCCCTGCTATTCTCCAAATAATAAGTGAAGGAACTGCGTCTTAACGGCATTAAATTAGAGGACAACAGGATTGTTTGAAAATTAAATTCATCCCTGAACTTGTTTTGCATTTTAAATACCATCAGCTTCTTTTTGTCATCACTGGCAATGACAGAGTAAATCTTGGCGCTGGATGAGAAAAAATTAAGCTGGGTTGTATCAAGTTCCACAGGCTCTCCAATCAGTTTCCCCTGACCATCCATTTTCGCGCCCATGCAATACAGAATATTTTTACGCTGAAACTGGTAGATAAATATGACCGACTCCTGTAAGGGATATACCTGCACATCATTCACGCGATCAGGAATAAAATTGAGTGGAATTTTATCACGAAGCCGCATATCAGTATCATAGATAGAAACAGAATGATTGTTGCGGCTGTTTTTGTAAATCAGATATTGCTGCTGATACTTGCCAAGAATCTCAAAACTCATATTCCGGGCATCATCCCTTTCGGGTTCAGCATAAAATAATTTCTGTCCCGAACAAAAGCCGAACGGGATTTGTAAGATTAAAAGAAAAAAAATGAATTGTTTCATCTTGAGTTGCAATCAGTATTACACAAAGTTAGACCGAACAGGCCTGCAGCGTTTCATAAATTTTAGAGAAATATTTTTGAATTATATAGAGAAAAATATAAACTGAGAAAAAATATGGCATTCATAGGGATCACCGGAGGAACAGGAAACATTGGGCGCACACTCTGTAAATATCTGCTTGACAAAGGTCATCAGGTGATTGTACTTTGTCGTGCTGTCCCTAAACGTAAACAAAAGGATGTCCAGTACGCATTGTGGAACCCGAATAAAAGAGAGCTTGATGCGACGGCTCTGGCAAATACTGAATACCTGATCAATCTTGCGGGTGCCGGGGTGGCAGACAAACGATGGACTGCAAGCCGCAAAAAGGAGATTGCCGAAAGCCGCATAGCAAGCTGTGAAACACTGGTTCAGTTTTTAAAAACAAAACCTAATAAGGTGAAAGGGGTTGTCTGTATGTCGGCAATCGGATGGTATGGGCCGGACAGTGGAAAAGTATTTACTGAAGATGATCCTGCACACAACGATTTTTTAGGCAAAACCTGTAAGGCCTGGGAAGAAAGTATTCTACCTGTATCATCACTTGGTAAGCGGCTTGTAATATTACGTACCGGCATTGTGTTAACAAAAGAAGGTGGGGCACTTCCGGAATTCATCAAACCTATACGCTTCGGTATCGCGCCAGTTTTAGGGAGTGGCAAACAGATGATCAGCTGGATACATGTGCAGGATTTGTGTCGAATGATAGAATGGGCAATGGAAAATGAAAACATACAGGGTGTTTACAACGCAGTTGCGCCTAATCCTGTTTCAAATAGAGCATTGATGTTAACCCTTGCAAGAATCCTTAGAGGTCGTATGTATTTACCGATACGCGTGCCGGCATTTATCTTAAAGATTATACTTGGCGAAATGAGTATTGAAGTGTTGAAAAGTGCAACGGCGAGTTCGAAGAAAATGGAAGAGACGGGGTTTCAATTTATATATGAGAGCCATGAAAGCGCATTGCAAAGTCTAAAAAAATAAAAGAAGCATCATTCAGAATCATTGATTACAAATCCCTCTTTTCATAGATCCTGAAAGCCGCTACCCAAAAAACAATTGTGTATAGAATAGTCAGCCATACGTGTTCGTTCACCAGATCTAGACTGTGTTTATATGCAACTTCGTCGAGCTGCCCAAAGAAGGCCGGTGCAGGAGTAAGCCGATCCGATACTTCCAAAAATAAAAATCGACCTGAATCATTCGCTTTCCATTTCATTAACCCTACCAGCATATTTTCAAGAATCAGCATATAAAAAATGAAAACTCCCAGCGCAATAAAAGCTCTTCTAAGAATGAGACCCAGTAAAAATGCGAGGGAAAGCTGTGAAAACACCTGCAAACCAAACAATCCCGCATAGTAAGATAGTTTCCAGGCATTTGGCTGTACAACCTCCGTGTTGATATAGCCAATTGCAAGAACTACAGCCAGATATACGAAAAAGACGACAAAGGAAACCAATAAAACGCCCATCAGCTTTGCCGTCATAAACTGTCTTCTGCTCCAACCATCAATAATATTCTGCCTATGTGTTTTATAAGTAAACTCATTGCTTATTTGCATCAGCATCAGGATTGCTGGGATGAACACAAAAAGCGAAGAAGCATAGGCAACTGTGCGAAATACTTCCGGAAACGCAAATGGCTGACCCAACAGCATACTCACTATTTTCCCTTCTTGTTGTTTATCAGATGTAATGCCCTTGTAAATGGCATACATCAACCCGTTCATCCCAGGATAGGATAGAAAAGTGATTCCCATCAGCCACCAGAAAGCAGGGTATTTTCTAAGTTTAAGCCATTCTGTATGAAGTAACTGAATCATAAAATGTAATAAATAAATTAAGAATTACCGGTTAACTCAAAAAATTTCTCTTCCAGTCTTTTTCGTTTTAATATCAGATGACTGAGTATGATCCCTTTCTCAAAAAAGTATTGATTTATCCTGGACAAATCGGCTTCTCCTTTCGGAAAATACAATTGAACAAAATGTTCTGAAGAAACCAGGTTGTTTATTCCCGGAAAATCAGCTGCGACTTTATTTAAAGCTGCATTATCAGATGCTGATAGCTCAACTACATCTTCCTGTACAAGTACATCATGAACAGGACCGGATACCATAAGTTGACCCAGTTTTAAGATCGCCACATGTGTACACACTTTCTCTACCTCATCCAGTAAATGGCTTGCCATAATAACGGTGTGGCCTTTGCGACTTAATTCTATTATGAGTTCACGTATTTCAGCAATACCAACCGGGTCGAGACCATTTGTTGGTTCATCAAAAACAAGTACACGAGGACGACCCAGCAATGCAGCAGCTATGGCAAGGCGCTGTTTCATACCCAAACTGAAACTGCTGAATTTTTTTGTCCTGAATGTATGCAGGTTTACTTTTTGCAAAGCCTGATCAATCTCTTCTTTCGATCCTCTTCCACTGATACTATGGGTAATGCGTAAATTATCTTCAGCAGACAGATAGTGATAAAAGTTAGGTGTTTCCAGCAATGCGCCAATTTGCTTTCTGTGATGGTGATCCGGTGAATTGCCAAACCATTCAAAGCTCCCTTTATCAGCTGATAGTACATTCAGCAGAATACTCAGCAATGTAGTCTTACCGCTTCCGTTTGGTCCTAATATGCCATATACAGAGCCTTCAGGTACGGTAAAGGAAACTCCCTTTAGGGCTCGTACAGAACCGTAGGATTTTTCAAGCTCGTTTACGTTCAGAATCAGCATAGTTAAAATTTAATCATTTAAATTTAGTTACGTAATGGCTTTCCCCCTTTGAGCACACTTTGGATTCGCTCAAGCGTTTTCTTTTCGCCGGTCAAACTTAAAAAAGCCTCTCTCTCTAAATCCAGCAGATATTGTTCGCTGACCAGTGAGGGTGCACTAAGATCGCCACCGCACATTACATAAGCAAGTTTTTTTGCAACGAGTACATCGTGTTCTGTTGCATAGCCTGCACGCCACATTCCGTGAGCACCAGCGTATAAAGCCCCTAATGCAGATTGCCCCAACACACGAATATCGTTCCGTTTTACAGGAGTAACATATCCCTGATCATATAAGTCGATTACTTTTTGTTTGGCATCTGCTATTCTGCGCGATTGATTCATCACAACATGATCAGTTCCTTTTCTGAAAACCCCTATTTCAAATCCTTCGTGGGCAGAGGTTGCAACTTTTGCAGTTGCAATATTCAAAAAACGATTTTTCAAGGTAATTGTTTCCGGTTCATCTTCATGCATTTCATCACCTGCACGCAAAACAAATTCTTTGGTTCCTCCGCCTCCGGGGATCAATCCTACACCCAGTTCTACCAGGCCGATATAAGTTTCGGCTGCCGGCATGCAGGCGTCGGCATGCAGACTCAACTCGCAACCACCTCCCAGTGTTAAACCGTGTGGCGCAAGCACAACTGGTATGGAAGAATAACGGAGACGCATAACCGTATTTTGGAACATCCGTATAGCCAGATCGAGTTCGTCGTATTCCTGCTCAATGGCCAGCATAAAAATCATCCCTACATTGGCTCCTGCTGTAAAATTCGGCCCTTCATTCGCAATCACCAATCCTTTGAATTTCTCCTCTGCCAATGCTACCGACTTGGTGATACCCTCCAAGACTTCACCACCAATGCTGTTCATCTTCGTACTCCATTCCAGTCCGAGTACATCCTCTCCCAGATCATAAGCACGGCATACACTGTTTTTCCAAACGAGTTGTTTCTCGCGGTGTTTCATGATCAGGA